>JBJKOY010000175.1:0-12690 GCA_046706945.1 Ignavibacteriaceae bacterium
TAAAAAATTCCCAGCAGCGTTGAGCCGGCATTAAAGATCACGGAGCCTTTATTCCTGAATAATTCTATGCCTGTAATGAGTACGATCAGAACTATTAGAAACGAAAAGAAATCGAAAAAGGGAACAAATCTGTCGGTTATTAAAAAGATAAGCGCAAAATATCCGACCGTATAATTTACCGCGGCGCCCTTTTTTCGTACAAGAGAACCGTACTCGTAGAACGAAGTAAGCGCAACTACCAGCACGAATAAAAAGAATAAATAATTCCCGAAATATATTGCCGCCAAAATAATCGGTATCGCAATTACGGATACCCATACCCGTTTAGCAGTATTCCCCATAGTCATTAAATCTCTTCATCCTCGTCTTCATCCTGATCCAAAACCTGCTGTATGAATTCAAGAGCGCTTTTAACGTCCTCTTTATGCACCAGCAGTTTAATCACCGAAAAATCACCCGGGGCGGGGAAATTTCTATCCTTTTGTGAAAGCATTGCGGCTTTTATTCCCGCTCCCTGAAGATTGTCTCTCATCATCTCGATTTCATATTCCCTGTTCGAGGTATAGATGACTTCCCAGTTCTCCTCGGTCCATTCCTCCGGCTTGATGAAATATTCGTCGTCAACAAGAGGAGCTCCGCAGTCCGGGCATATGGTTATGCCTTCAACGTACTCGTAATTGCAATTCGGGCAAACCGGCATATATCCTCCTATAAATTTTTATTTTTGGAATTATATTTTTTAATCAAATAAATTAAAGCGGCAAAAACAATAGCCAGCAAGAAAAATGTTGAAAGCGAGGACATTAAATCGAAATTTTTCGTAATCCCGTTATTAAAAATTTCCTCGTCTCCGTAAATGAATATTAATATAACCTGGACGAAATTATTGATGAAATGAAGGATCATCGGGACAACAATAGACTCGGTTGTATAAGCCGCGAAACCGAAATAAAATCCCAAAATGAACAAAGCTATTAAACCGTAGGGATTGACGTGATATAATGCGAAAAATACGGCGGTTATTGCGGCCGCCCAGACAGGCTTCAGTCTGAATTCGAAACTTCTTTGAATAAATCCCCTGAACATGGTCTCCTCGCAAAGAGGGGGAATTATGCATGCGACAAAAACAATCATAATCTTATCGGTTATCGATTTCCCGCTGAGTAAATTACCGTAAGTTTCATTGACAACATTGTTTAACTTGTCCACCGAAACTTTTATTGAATGGATTAGAGTCGAATTTTTTGCTAATATATCCAAAAAATAATTTTGGATTGCCATTAAATTATTCAGTAACGGAAAAAGCAGGATTATTCCCAGCGAGAAAAGAAGGATTTCTTCGATTTTCGGCATATGCGCCCTGATAATCGTTGTTACGTCTTCATATACCAGCTTGGATAAAATTAAAGCGGGCAGTAAAATAAATAATATCTGGCTCGCCATCGTAATAAGTCTGACGCTGTTAATGGGAGCGGTCTTATAGTTAAGCCCGAAAATTATTAATATCAGCCCGCTTCCGGCGATCTGATATAATATAAATACGCCTATCAATCCGGTAATACCGGCGGCAATCGGGGAAATTTTAGGGAAGATATGACTAATGGGCGAGGAATTTTTATTTTTACCCGGGTCGCCGTCTTCTTCCGGCTTTTTATCGGGATCCGTATTATTTAATTCGTTCATAATTTTCCAGTTAATATTTGAACAAAGTACATGCGCTAAAAGATATCGGGGCTTATAGGTTATAATAAACGGATTGCAAAATAAATGTTATAATTTCGATCATAAAGTTAATCGCACAAACCGCTTTGTGAACAAGGTCATTAAATTATTAATTAACTTTCGACGTAAGGTCGCCCGCAAGTCCCTGGTAATGAGTAAGATCGGCGTCTATAGAACCTATCACTACCTTGGTTTTTACTTTTATGGGAATTTTTAATTCGTCGTCGCTCAGCCAGATAAAAATGCTTCCTTCGCTTTTAAACAGGCCGCCTTTTATAATAATCGGTTCTACAATGAAGCAGTTGAACGTACCTGCGGGCACCGTTACCCTTTCTTTTCCCAGAAATTTTACGTCGAGGTTGTAAACAGTATCCTTGTAGAAGTTCTGAAGATGAATCAAATCGCCGTATTTCAGATGAGAAAAATCGAGAGTTCGTGCATAGTAAAATGCGGAAACGATATCGTTAACATATTTTGGGATTTTATAAACGCCTTCGCTTGTTTTAGCTCTTCCGTTCCGCTGGTCGAAAAAAGCCGAAAAGTCTCTCTTGTATCCGCCTTCCCTTATATGCTGCTCGAATCTCCACGGGAAGATTCCTTTGACGTCCAGATAGGTTTCATAATGATCTCTCACCTTATATATCCAGTCGAAGCTGGGCACCGAATTAACTTCAAACGTAATATTATATGCTTCCCTTCCGGATATCCTCTTGAGTCTCGGGATCGCCATAGTGGCAATACCGGCGGTAACGAATCCGTATTTTACGTCGAAAGTAAGTTTTTCGCCGACGGTAAAAGCATGGTTCTCAATCGTTCTAAACTCGTCTTTGTCGTCTTTATTTTTGTCGGTGCCGGCCCCGCATAAAATTAAAGCGGAAATTGCTATGAGAACGGCGCCGAAAATATTTTTTTTAAGCATGAATTTCTCCGTTATTTGAAATAATGTCGTAAATCTGCTCTATCTTGTTAAATACCTGTTCCGTATTAATAGTACTCATACAATCAATCCTTTTGCACTGTTCCCGGGAGCAATTGGAGCATTGGAGGTTCGGTTTAAATACAAAACCCTTTTTCGAGTAAGGTCCCCATCTTTCGGCCGAACATGCGGTTATTTTAGGATAAAACCCGATAACGAATTTATCCAGTGCCGCGGCTATGTGAAGCGGACCGGTTGAATTTGCTACAAATATATCGGATCTGTCTATTAGTGCCGTCAATTCCGGAAGCTCAAACATTCCCGAAAAATTCATGACGCCTTCCGAAACCGTTAAATAACCGCATAATTCTTTTTCGTCTGAACTGCCGGTAACGATAATGTTATATTTTCCGGACCCGTCCAGTTTCTTCACCAGTTCTCTGAATTTCTCTTTAGGCAGATCTACGGCACTTCCTCCGCTTCCGGGATGGACAATAATGATCGGCCTGCCCGGTTTATATAAATTATCGGTCAAAATTTTTTCTACTTTACTTCTGCTGTCCGCCCGGATCTGCAGATCGTAATCCGCTGAGTCCATGCTGATTTTTTCTACTATTCCGAGACGTTCTAACAATTCCACGTTAAATTCCAGTTCGTGTTTTTCGGCATATTTTCTGTGGGAATAAACCTTATCCGTAAACAAAAAGGAATACCACCTGTAACCGGTCCCGATTCTTTTTTTAATCCCGGACAAGAAGACAATCAGTGAAAGGAGGAACGTAGGATAGACCAGGATTACTGCGTCAAATTCCCCGTCTTTTAATTTCTCTATATTCCTCCGCAGGGTGGGCTTGCCGTTTTCTTCGTCAAGCACCAGAACCCCGTCTATATAGGGTTGGTTTTCGATCAGGCTCTTTGTATAATTTCTGACAAAAAAAGAAATTCTGCAGGAAGGATGATATTTTTTTATTATTTTTGCCATAGGTAAAGATAAAACAACATCGCCTATTCTATCCGTTCTTATGATTAAAATATTTTTAGGACCGTTCATTTTCTGGATACGTATTGATTATCTTTAATAAAAAATCTCCACGGTAAATCTACAGATTTTTTAATTCCGATTCTCCTGGCAACGGTTATTTTACTTTCCGGCAGTCTGGGCCTTTTTAATATATAAATAATATCGCCCGTAAGATCCTCACCGTAATATTTTTTGTCTATTGAAAACGCCTTGCACACTTTTCCCGGTCCGTTTGTAAGATTAATTCTATCCTTTTCCGTTAATGTTTTTCCCCCGAATCTGTTTTCGATCATTCTGTCTTTTCCGCGCAAAGGTTCTACTGCCCGGATGAGCACCGCGGTCCCCATTCCCTCGGTACCGGTAACGACGTTACAACAATAGTGGTTGCCGTATGTAAAATAAACGTAAAAATATCCTCCTACTCCGAACATTATTTCGTTCCTTTTGGTTTTCCCGCCGTATGTATGAGCGGCCTGATCGACCGAACCGTCGTATGCTTCCACCTCGACTATTCTGCCGGAATAAATATCTCCTTCGTCCTTTTTAACCAGGATTTTCCCTAGCAATTCCCTTGCTACGGTAATTACGTCGCGGGTATAAAAATCTCTCGCTAATTTTTTATTCAAAGACTCAGATTTCATTTTTTAGGTTTGTCAGCCGTAGGAAAACAGGAGTTAAGATTCCAGTTCGGATTTTATTGCATTTATCTTCTGCGAATAATATTCGGACTTCTGAGGATTTTTTTTCATTAATTTTTTATAAACCTCAATAGCCTCGAAGTACTCGCCCTGATTTATATAAATTTTCGCCAGCGTCTCCGATACTATCAGGTTACTCTCCGAAAAGTCGTTCGATTTTTGCCGGGATATTTTATCATTCTCCTTCTCTTCGGGAATCTGCGCATCGGAGATCTTTTGAGCGATCTCCCCGAGTCTTTGCTCTATTGAATTCAGGTCTTCGTAAGAATCGGACGATGTTTTGAGATCGGAATAAAAACGGTTTTCCTTCGGTATTTCATCTTCTTCAATGAAAAGAAATGCATTTTTTGTATTGTTATCGAAAAGCGAACGCTGTCTTTTTATATTTTCCAGTTCTTTAACGTAAAAATCGAACGTCTTTCTTGAATTTATCAGTTCGCACCCTGTCTTATAATTTTTCAGCGCCTGGCCGTAATTGCCGGACAGCGTATGCGCCTTTCCCAGCAGGATATAAGCGGCCGGGTAATCAGGGTAAATTTTCAATCCGTTCAGAAGTATCGAGACCGCCTTTTCCAAATTGTTTTTTTCAATCTCCGTATTTGCCGCTCTGGCAAATAACGGAGATTTTTTATTATACTCATAAATCAGACTGACTTTGTCGTTAAATATTTCTTTGTTCGATTTTGCCAAGTTCTACTTTCTAAGCTTTTGAATAAGCATGTTTAATCGATGTTAAAGATACAAAAGTAAAACCCAAAAAGAATAAAATCTGAAAAGGCAGCGCAGCTATTTCAAGGAAATAAATCGAGGACGCAACTCCAAGCAAACAATATAAAGCCATAATCAATTCAACAATAACCGAAAGGCCGATCTTCCTTTCGGCGTATTTCTTTCCCACCCACGAATCGTTTTCGGATACTACTTTAAATTTAGGCGTGCGGACAAATTCGCTTTTTCTGTTTAATAGTCCTTCGAATACGGCCCGCGAATTATTTACCGCAAATCCCATGCTGCCGGCCATAAACAATGGGAATAATACTATTTTCTTTCTCCAATCCGTTCTGATGTCCTTCTGGGAATAAAGATAAAATAAGAAAGAGCCTAGGAAGGCAAGTATGAAAATCGACATAACGGCAAAATAAAGTTCGTGGGGGCCGCTGTTTTTAATAAATATTAATGGGACGTTGAGTATTGCCGCTAGCAAAATGAAAGGGAAAACCATGTTGTTTGTCAGATGAAAAGTCGCCTGAATTTTTATGCGCAGAGGTACTTTTGATTTCCATACAAGAGGCAGAATTTTTTTTGCGGTTTCTATTGCGCCTTTTGTCCATCTGAACTGTTGATTTTTCAAAGCATTTATTTCAGACGGCAGTTCGGCCGGAGAGGTGAATTCCTTTAAGAAAATAAATTTCCAGCCGTTTAACTGTGCCCTGTAGCTAAGGTCCAGATCTTCGGTAAGCGTATCGGCTTCCCAATTGCCTGCGTCTTCGATACAGCTTCGTCTCCAGATCCCTCCGGTGCCGTTGAAATTTATGAAAAAGCCCGCTTTGTTCCTGACGGTCTGTTCGATAACAAAATGTCCGTCCAGTGCCAGTGCCTGGGCTCTAGTCAGCATGGAATAATCGCCGTTCAAGTGCTCCCATCTTGTCTGCACCATCCCGATCTTTTCGTCTGAAAAGAACGGCAGCGTTTTATTTAAAAATTCCTTTTTAGGAATAAAGTCAGCATCGAAGATGGCAATAAATTCGCCTTTAGCGGTTTTCATTCCCTCTTTCAGCGCGCCCGCTTTGAATCCTTCCCTTGTGTTCCTGCGGATATGCTTGATATCGAATCCTTCGTTCTGTTTTTGCTTAACAAGCCTTGAAACGATTGAAGAAGTTTCGTCGGTAGAATCGTCGAGTATTTGAATTTCGAGTTTATCTTTGGGATATTCTATCCCGCACACGTTGTTGATAAGCCTTTCCACAACATAAAGCTCGTTGTAAAGCGGCAGTTGAATAGTTACTTTCTTGTCGGGGACCTTGTTATTTTTAGGTATGTTTTGTACGTCTCGATATTTATTGTAATAAAAGATCATTATGAAGCCGTGCAGGCCGAAGATAAAAAGGATAGCCAGCGAGAAGAAATATGCTATAAGAACTATATTGTCCATTTAATTTTTAACCTTCTTAAAATTAGTTGATTACCATCCGGATACCGTATCGAGAAGAATATCCTCAGTTATTCTGTCTATTGCGGTTCCTATTGCATCTTTTCTGGCGCTTAACCCGCCGTTGGCGGCGTAATCTCCGTAATTGGAAAAACTTTTATCGAAAACCGTTTTATGTTTTACCAGATCCCTGTAAACAACGTGAACGGTAATCGTTATTCTTCTTTGGGTTACGGTTTCTCCGGCGGTAACAACAGCCGGAGCGTCAGTTAACGATGTTACGGTACATTCGATTACGGAATTAGCATTTGCTTTTGAAGTAACCTGTAAAGTATTGTCATCTACAAATTTTTGAGTAAGCTGGTTTGTCAGCATCTCGCTTAAGTCGGCTTCGCCGGAACCGCTCCGGTCTTGTGCCGGCGGAACGGCAATACTTTTAATATGCTTCGGAACGGACGCTCCCGTAAAAGAATATACACAGCACCCCGTAAAATTAAATATGCCGTAACTTATAAACAAGCATATAAATACGGCTTCTGTAACTCGTAAGACAAGGTACTTGCAATTTAGCCCGGAAAACCTTATCATTAAAAAATTTTCGTTATTCCGCATATGTTTTATTGAATATCGTATTCTTTAATTTTCCTGTAAAGAGTACGTTCGCTGATGTTCAGCATTTTCGCCGCGTTCCTTTTATTGCCGCGGGTTATATCCAGAGCATTCTTTATCGCTTCTCTTTCCAATTGATCAAGGGGCAGTATTTCCTGATTTTCGCGCGAGGGATTCTGGTTTTCCACCTCTATTGTCTGCCTGTATATTAAATCCTTTAACTCCATAATATCTTTTTTAATTTCGAAAAGAGCCCTGTAGAGCAGTTCCCTGTCCGCTTCTTCCGGGGATTTTTTCATGAATACCGGCAGATTCCGGACACGGTTCTCAACATCCCTCGGCTTTAAGAGCGACATGAACGTACCGGACGTAAGATTGCCGTTGCGGTTTAGAGCCGCTGCTGTTTCAACTGTATTTTTCAGTTCCCGCACGTTGCCGGGCCAGTTGTAATTTACCAAAACTTCAATCGCATCTTCCGAAACAGCCGGAACCGATATGTTATTTTCGGAACAATAATTATTAAGAAAATACATGGCCAGATCCTCGATGTCCGGTTTCCGTTTTCTCAACGGGGGAATGCTTAGAGTTACGGCTTTAAGACGGAAATATAAATCTTCTCTGAACCTGCCTGCTTCCACCTCCAGCTGAAGATCTTTGTTTGTTGCGGCTACTATCCTTAAGTCTACTCTTGTGACGGTCTCCGCGCCTATACTCATAAATTCCTTCGTTTCGATGGCTCTGAGAAGTTTAACCTGGGTCATAAGCGGCATTTCCGCTATTTCATCCAGGAAAAGCGTTCCCCCGTCTGCAATTTCGAAATATCCTTTTCTGCTTTCCAAGGCACCTGTGAATGAGCCTTTTTTATGCCCGAACAGTTCGCTTTCCAGTATACCCTCCGGTATCGCTCCGCAATTCACGCTCACAAGCTGCTTGCCGGCCCTGTTGCTTAAACCGTGAAGCGCCCTAGCAAAGACTTCTTTTCCCGCGCCGCTCTCGCCGTATATCAATACCGAAATATCAGATGCGGCTACCTGAATTATAATATCGACCAGGTCTTTAATTTCCTTGCTCTTGCCTACAATACCGTATCTTTTTTTAACTTCTTCGACAGTCATTTTAATTTATTTTAAGACATGATTTTTGTATGAATAATTTATTAATTAAAAAAAGTCAAGGCCCGCGGGGTCTTCAACATCTTATACGCTTAACGTCATCCCGTCGCGGGCTATAATAATTTCTTTTCCGGCTTCTTCGCTTGTGCCGCCGAAAAAATCCTCAAGTTTCCCTTCTTCCGGATCTTCGATGTGGGTTAGGATTAATTTTTCGGATCCATGCCTGCGGAATGCGGAAAGAATTTCTTCGTACGGCACATGAGAAGCTTCCGATATCATAACATTAAAACCGTACTCTTCGAACAAGTATAAATCTTTTTCGCTCCCGATATCTCCAGTATAAAAAACCGAACGGCCGTTTTCTTCGAAAATGAAACTGCTGCAGGAAAATTTAATTAGTTTGTCCTTATCGTAATTCAAATATTTTGCAAGGTGGGAGTTTTGCTTAGAATAAAAAGTCAAATTATCGGTCACCCTTACCTTCTCATCATCGTTAAAGACTTTGAAATTAATATCAAAGCCCATCCGCTCTATAAAAATATACGATTGTCTTAAAAATTTTTTGACGAATTCCACCACGGCCTGATTTATAAAGATATCTATCTCGCCGGTGCGGTCGAGCATCTTCATCTGAACCAGCAGGGCCGCCAATCCCGAGAAATGATCCGGATGAAGATGGGAGATAAGAATACCGTTTATTCCGTCGAAGCGGATACCCTGCGATAAAAGGGCTCTTGAAATACCGTCTCCCGTATCTACTAAAAGTATATAACTGCCGGAATCGATTATAAAAGACGAATGGTTTCTTTTCAGAGAAGTTGATCCGGAACCCGTACCTATAAATTTTATATCCAATTAACCGCCGTCAGTTTGTTTTTATAACTCTTCCGTTTAACTCGAATTTGGTATTAATTAATTGAAGCATCTTCCTGGCGTCGTCTTCGTTTGCAAACCTGCCGACAAAGACAATATGGAAAGTAGTACCGGCTACAACCTTATCTTCGATCTTCGAAAAATATCCGTACTGACGGAAAGAATCGCTCAGCGACTTAGCGTTTTGCAGCACGCTGAAAGCCCCGGCTTGAATCGTATAATTATAATCCTTTTCCGTATTACGGCTGGTATCCGGAACCCCGGCAGCGGCGGCCGTATCTTTACCCGGCTCTTCGGCGTAAGCCGAACTATCAGCCCGGGCGGAATCCTTTTTTACGATCTCCAGATACGGAGATTCGGGATAATCTTTCTTCAGCCGGGCTAGTTTTTCATTTGCAGCCCCGTACATGCCGAGAGCGTAATAGTAAGAATATACCCTGTAAAGAGCCGCATCCGCATACTTGCTGGAAGGATAGTCCCGGATTATTTTATTATAAACGGCTACCGCTTCCTGGCCGTTCTGGGTTAGTACGCCTTCAAGAAACATTACCGCGGGATCGTCCGGATATTCTTTTTGAAGTTTTTGCAGCGCCTCTTCAGCTTTGTTCCTTTCCCCGCTTTCAATCTGTTTTAAATAAGGAACGATATCGACTTTCTGGGCATATAAGTTTACCGGTACGGTTAATATTAATGAGAGTAATAATATTACGACAAGATTCTTTTTCACAATTAAACCCGGATTAAAAAAGAATATTAATTAAATAACTCAAAATTAAAGTAAGAATAAAAAAATTAAATAAAAAACGGTTATGCAGTCAAGGCTAATCCGCTCACTTCGGGGTCGACGAATTCAATATACTCTCCGAATAAAGTTGCCGAAGTTGCTTTATTGATTTTCACTTTTGCGTAATCCCCTTCCTTTATACCGGGCTTAAAAGGTATAATGACGACTTTGTTGGTATCTGTCCTGCCGGCAAGGAATTTATCCGATTTCCTGCTGGGGCCTTCAACAAGGATAATCTCGTTTTTATTTATTAGTCCCTGATTCTTATCGTATGATATTTGTCTTTGAAGATCGATTATTTCCTGAAGCCTTCTTGCCTTTAACTCATCCGGGACGTCGTCCGTCATTTTATAGGATTTTGTTCCTTCGCGCGGAGAATATTTAAACATATACGCCCCGTCGTACCTTACTGTCTTCATCAAATCGATTGTCATTTGATGGTCTTCATCCTTTTCTCCCGGGAACCCTGAAATAATGTCTGTAGAGAAGCTGACGCCGGGGATAATAGTTCTGGCTTTATCGATAAGTTTAAGGTAATGATCGACAGTATAGGTCCTGTTCATAAGCTTAAGTATCTTGTCGGAGCCGGACTGAACGGGCAGATGTATATAGTTGCATATGTTGGAATTTTCGGCAATTACGTACAAAAGTTTATCCGAAAGGTCCTGCGGATGAGAAGTAGTAAACCTGATCCTCATTTTTTTATCCGCCGCGGCGCATGCCGAAAGCAAATCCGCAAAATCGTAATTAACGTCCCTGTACGAATTAACGTTCTGCCCCAAAAGTGTGACTTCCCTGAAGCCTCTTGCGGATAATTCCCTGATTTCTTCGACGACCGATTCGAGAGACCTGCTTCTTTCCCTTCCCCTCGTAAAAGGAACCACGCAGAAGGTGCAAAATTTATCGCAGCCTCTCATTACGGATATCCATGCCTGCAGACCGTCTTCTCTGTAAGGAAGGATATCGTCGTAAGTTTCGGTTCTTGATAACTGCACCCCGATTCCTTTCTCTCCGTTGAACGCCGTGTTGATGAACTCCGGAAGCCTGCGGTACTCGTCGGGTCCGACGACAATATCAACAATCTTCTTTTCTTCCATCAAATCTTTTCTGAGCCTTTCCGCCATACAGCCAAGCACGCCTACTACGAGTTCGGGCTTTTCCGTTTTCAGGTTCTTAAAGTTGCCCAGTCTTCCGTATATCCGCTGCTCCGCGTTTTCTCTAATGCTGCAGGTATTCATCAATACAACGTCCGCATCATTAATATCTTTGGTTAAACAATAGCCTGAACTTTTTAGGATACCCATAACAAGCTCGGAATCGGCCGCGTTCATCTGGCATCCGTACGTTTCTATATATACGTTATTTTTCCTCATATTCCTTAAATCAATTGGTTCCGAATTCGAAAAGGCCGCCGGACTAATTTACTTTTTCGTCTTTTTTTGGTGCGACAAAACCGAAATGCTGGTTCTGAGGCATTTCCAGTGCTATCTCTCCGAACCTCGCTTCATACTTATCAATATTGTCCTTCAGAGCTTTCATCAGCATTTTTGCGTGCTGGGGAGTAGTAATTATCCTGGCATGCACTTTCGCCTTGGGTACTCCGGGCACGATGCGGGTAAAGTCGATAATAAATTCGGCAGGCGAATGGGTAATTATCGCAAGATTGGAATAAATTCCTTCAGCTTCTTTTTCCCCGAGTTCTATATTTATCTGCTGTCCTTGCTGCTGATTATTCTGATTGATAAAGTTTTCATCCTTATTAGCCATAGGTTTAACCTCTGCAGTTGAAATATCCATTATTAATAAATGCCGAAACTATGTTGCTTGGGAAAGCAAAATAATTTCGGCATTTCAATCTTTAAATTCTTATATGTTATTTACTTTCTCAGAGCATCTGCCTTGTTAAATGCATCCTGAGCTTTTTGATCGTATCCCAAAACGGTATATACCTTGCCCAGAATTTCCCACAACGAAGAACTAACGTCTTTCATCTTTACCAGCTTCTCCAGGTAAGGAAGCGCTTCTTCATATTTGGATTTATCGATCGCGGCTTTTTCATCCTTTTCCTGCGCCACTTTGTTGATATGGGTACCCCATTTCACGTAAGTGACCGCAAGGTTGTACATCGCATTTTCGTAAGTGGAATCTATATCAACGGCTTTCTTAAACTGTTCGGCGGCCGCCTGGTAATCGTTGTTTCCCAGCAGTACAACGCCGTAGTTGTACCTGTAATATTTATTATTGGGATCTTCCTGAACGCCCGTCTTAAAAGTATTTAAAGCAATATCCGTTTTCCCTGCGCCTATATATGAATTCGATAATAAGCCCAGCAATTCGGAGTTATGAGGGTAATATTTCCGTCCGTCCTGCGCCAAATCTATAACTTGCGCGTAATATTTCTGCGCTTCCAGGCTGTCCTGGACATCTTTCGAGCTTTTATATTTGCTGTCGAGTTTCGTGGCTTTGTCGTACAAAATTTCACCGAGATACCTGTAGCCGTCCAGGCCGTGATCAAGAGAAATAATTTTCTTTAAAGGAGCTTCTGCCTTATCATACTCTTTTTGGTTTATGTAAACAAATGCCAAATTCTGATATGTCGTAACCGAATCCGGCTGAAGTTCCGTTGCCGCTTCAAAAGCATTGGCGGACTTATCATAATCAATCTTGGCGGTGTCTTCGCTTGTTTCCTTGCCCGCTTTCTGGAAGAATTCAACGCCCTGGTTAAAAGCCTGTGCCCAATAATATTTTTTCGAATCGTTTATACTTTTTTCGTATTCGTTGCTTATGGCTAACGATTTATCGAAAT
>JBJKOY010000176.1:0-2395 GCA_046706945.1 Ignavibacteriaceae bacterium
GACAATAAAAGACATAATTAAAACGGGAAGCAATATTTTAATTTTCAAGAGGACATAGAATGTCCCGGAGTTAGGATCTACGCCTTCCGATTTACGAACGACGAAAGCATTAATGCCTAGTGAAGGATTTACATCGGATTGCACCGACGCACTATCGCCTATTTTTACCAGCGACCAGTCAAGATCGCTTATCCCGGCTTTTAAAATCCAGCCGTTTTTTATATCCCCGTTCGTTTGAAAAACCGGCATACCGGGGCTGACAAGCTGCCCATCGTTTACAAATTTTCTCAAGATATAACCGTCGCCTGTTGCACGAATTTCCGAATGGTTTAGATTATATGTTGCAATTGTCAACTGTTCGGTGGCAATGTTCAACCCTGTTTTTGCGTCCTGCATTTGCGCTAAAGTTGCAACGCTGTCGTGATATAGGTTTGTTGCGCGGTTGAAATCTCTTAAAGCTTTTTCATAAGCCGTCTTTGCTTGAGAGACTTGAGCATTAATTTCGTCCAATTGAAGAACAGCAAGCACCTGGCCTTTATTTACCTTATCCCCTTCATCGACAAAAACGGATTTAATTATTCCTCCTGTCTTGAAAGAAAGATAGGTTTCGTCGTCGGTCGTAAATATCCCCGAAACATTTACGGTTTTCCTGACGGGCTCTTTTTTGAGTTCGATAATTCTAACCGGTATAATATCGTTCGTCTTTTGTTCCTTCTCGGAAGAGCAGCCGGAAATGACAATAAAAGACATAATTAAAACGGGAAGCAATATTTTAATTTTCATATCTATAATCCTTCGATAATTATTCCTACCTGCCTATTGCGTATTTCCGTCGCCGGGAAAGATAGGGGACGCAGCAATTTCCCGTTCGTATTCCGCAAGGGCCGATAAAACTTTGTATGTATTTATGTTTAACATAAGTTCGGATTGCATAAGCTGGGATCGGGCATCGACTGTTTCTATGAAAGTGTTCACGCCTTCCTTGTATCCCTTTTCGATCAGTCTTTCATAGCTGCCCGCGGTCTCGTACTTTTTAATCGCGGTATAATAATTCTGTCTGGCCGCAATTAATTCGTCTTTTGCAGCCGACCTGGTAAGCTCTATATGATTCTTTTCCATGTCAAGATCGTATTGTATATTTTTCAAGTCCAGTTCGGCCTCGTCGATTTTGTGATTGTTCCTGAATGCTTCGAAAATCGGTACGTTTAATTGAAAGCCGAAAAGTTTATATCTCGCATCGGAATTATAGTTCCATAATTGATCCTGTGCGCCCAAGTCAAGGAACGCGCTTATTTTCGGTACCCAGTAAAGCTTGTTCATCAGCAGCACCGATCTGTTCAGGCTGATCCCCGCTTCCAGCATCTTTATTTCGGCCCTTCCGGATAAATCGTAACTGTTTGATAATATTCCGTCTATCTCTGAGAATTTTAATTTAACGTCGTAGGAGGTATCGATACCCGTAGCCAGGTTTCTGTTAAGGAGGAAGTTGAAATACCTCTTGGCGCTCCGCTCCCGGTTTTCGGCTTCGGTTATTTTTGATTTTATATCCTCAATCTCGGTTTCGGATCTAAGGATATATACGGGCAGTCCCTTTCCGTTTTTTAAAAGAGATTCGTTTACGCGTTTGCCCTCATCAGCTACCTTTAAGGAATTTCCGTATATTTTCACCGCGGAGATCGCACTCAGATAATTATAATACGCGGTTTTAATATCTTTCACTAGCTCCCTTTTATAAACCTCGATTTCATCTTTGCGCAGATTAACTTCGTCGCTTCGTATGTCGCGGTTCATGATGATGTCCGTGTTTAAGATCGGCATCGTTGTTCTCAGTTTAACGTCGTAATAGTGAAAAGGGAAGAAATTAATTTTCACGTTATCAAGCTGCGGAAACGCGTTGCTCTTGGTCAAGAAATTCAAAGTAGAGTAGACCGGGTTAAGCATATCTCCCACCGGAATTGAGATATTCCTTCCGCCCTCGCCGCTGGTATAGTCTCCTTCGAGCTCTACCGTTGGAAAGAAATAACTTGCGGCAGTCTTGAGAGCATACATCGCTTTCTGCAGCGATATATTCTTCTGTTTAAGAACTATGTTCTCGGATAAGCCTTCTTCAATATAATTCCGGAGCGGACTCTGGGTATAGGCCGGTACGGTGAACAATATTATAAGGAAAAATATAAGTAGACTGACTTGATGTTTTTTAGTTTTCATTTTTTTAAAGTTAAATATTAATTATTATATTAAACAATATTTGATAACTAAACAGTGTTCAATAACTAAATAAAAATTTTTTACTTTATTATGTTGCTTAAAATAATCAGGGCATTTTCGATTATTTTAGAGCTGTCCTGCTCGTGAATATTTTTAAGCGCGGGCCCGCGTCTTATTAATAATGACG
>JBJKOY010000177.1:0-2258 GCA_046706945.1 Ignavibacteriaceae bacterium
CTACGGTTGTAAGCATGATGGTAGGACGGTAGTACTTCTCCACTAGCCTGGAAGCTACAATTCCGATCACGCCGGGATGCCATTTTTCCTGATGAAGAATGATCGCCATTTCTTCCGTAAGGTCCAGTGAATTCTGAATTATCTCAAGCGCGTTGTCGTATGTGTCCTCGTCAATCTTTCTTCGCTGATAGTTTTCGCTTTCAAGGACTTTGGCAAGTTCCAGGGCTTGGCTTTTATCCTCCGTTATAAGGAGTTCAACTGCCCGCTGCGCGTCGCCCAGCCGTCCCACTGCATTTATTCTGGGAGCTATTGTAAATACAACCTGGCCGGATGTAAGGTTACCAGGCAGAATGTTGCTGGTTTCTATTAATGCCTCTATTCCGGGGCGTGGACTTGTATTTATACTGTTCAATCCTTCTTTAACCAGAATCCTATTCTCATCCACCAGCGGAACGATATCCGCCGCACCTGCCAAAGCAACGAGATCGAGGTACTTCAACGGCAGATCCCACGTGCCTAATCTTTCGGATACGCCCTGTGCCAGCTTGAATGCCACACCTGCGCCGGATAAATATTTAAACGGATACGGGCAGCCCGGCTTTAAAGGATCGAGCACCGCAAGCGCCGGGGGCAATTCCTCCTTCGGCTGGTGGTGATCGCATATGATTACATCCAACCCGAGCTGATTAGCGTATTCGGTTTCCTCTACCGCGGTAATGCCGCAGTCTACGGAAATTAACAGAGAAACGCCTTTGCTCTTAATTGCATCTATTCCGGCTTTGGAAATTCCGTATCCTTCGGTTAGTCTTTGTGGTATGTAAAATTCCACATTGGCATCCAGTTCTTTTAAGAACATATAAAGCAATGCGGTCGAACATGTGCCGTCGACGTCATAGTCGCCGTATACGCAGATTAATTGGTTCTCCGTTAAGGCCTGTATTACCCTGTAAGTGGCCGATTCCATTCCGTCCATCATAAAGGGATCATTGAGCGATTCCAGGGATGGGCGGAAGAATGATTTTGCCTGGTTGAAGTTCGTTATATTCCGGAGAACAAGCAGCAGCGCAAGCACTTCCGAAATATTTAACAGATCAGCCAGGGATTTTACTGCGTAGTCATCATCTACTTCTTTTATTTTCCATTTTTTTATTAACATAAAAAATTCCGCCGGCGCGGTTTGGGAACAAGAGAAAGATCCGGATCCATAAGCCGAATTTTGTATTCCCGCAATGCGGGACGGCAATCATTTGTCTTGATCCGGAATTACTCCCGGATTCCAGCGATCTACCCGGAAACCCGGTCCGCTTTTACGCAGACACCAAGGCGAACAACCATGTCCCGGTTTTCACCGGGAAGATTTCCTTATTTGACCTTGCTTCAGGTGGGGTTTACCCTGTTCCGAACGACTCCGTCTTTCGGCGGAACCGGCCGGGATCCCTCAAGGGACCGGTAATGTTGCCATTACCGCGGTAGGCTCTTACCCTGCCTTTTCACCCTTATCCCGCATAGCGGGAACCCGCATAGCGGGACGGTATATTTTCTGCGGCACTTTCCGTATCCCGATTCATCCGTTAATTGCGGCTTCTTCGGAATCCCGGGCGTTACCCGGCACCCTGTTCTTTGAAGTTCGGACTTTCCTCCTTCCGCCTTTCGGCGGGAAGCGATTGCCGGATCCGGATCCTTCTATTGTTCAGATACTGTAGTTAACCGTAGCTCACAACCGAACCGATTTTTAAACTTTGTTTTAAATTGTTAATTGATGAAAATTTTAATTTAATGTACCAAATATAATAAATTACTTTTCGGAAAACAGCAGAAAATATATCTATCGGTATAATAATTGTTTAAGGGGAGGCGATTTGGAAATGACTATCCCGCGCTTGTAGATTTTGTCCCTAACCTTACTCGTACCGACTTTCTTAAGCCGGCACAAGTACCGATTTAGGTTTCGGACCGGAATGTATCGAAAAAGTACTTCAGAAAAATATCAAGTTATGCGTCTACCGTTTCGGCAACTTCGGTAGAGACGAGAATTCTTCCGCAGTATTCGCAGTAAAAGAGTTTATTGTTTCTTCTGATTTCAAGCTGTCTCTGCGACGGAACAATATTATGGCATCCGGAGGAAGCGGACCGTCTAATAGTAGCAACCGCTTTGCCTTTTTTGGCCTTGCGTATTCTCATATAAGCGGAATAATCGGCTTTTTTGGTCAGTGTTTCTATCTCTTTCCTTTTTGCCCTTAATTTGGCTTCTTCTTTCT
>JBJKOY010000178.1:0-5895 GCA_046706945.1 Ignavibacteriaceae bacterium
AGCTATCCAATCCCCCGCTTAAGGCAACAACCGCCGTTTCTTTAAAATGACTCATTTCATAACCGTAAATTAAGGAAAGAAAGATAAGAAATAGATAGGATACATTGAAGTGAGAATTTGTGATATAACCTCGAAATTAAATATTTAAATAACTACAACTTAACCGCAAGTACGCTAAGTTAGAAAAAGATTTTTCCTTTTACGATCTTAGCGCCCTGCGGTTAAATGAACATAAATAAGTTATCTTCCGCCTCTTCGGGAAGCTTTGCCCTTAGGACCTGTTCCGTCGCAGATTCCCGTCGCGCTGCCGGGTCCGTATCCGGTTCCGTCCTGCGGGCCGACGCCCTGGTTACCGGTGCCGTTTCCCGGTCCGTAACCGCCTCTACCCATCTTATAAATACTTCCTCTCATTAATTTCCGGCCCGTTCCGTCGAGCGGTCTTACATAATCCGGGTCCAGGCAATTTATAATTCCGTCCCCGTCCGAATCGTAAGCATTATCGTTTATACCGTCGCCGTTCAGGTCTACAAACCCGGCATTGGTATTATTGCCTTTTTGTTTCTGGGCAAAATTATCGACGGAAAAAAATACGCCCAGCAGAAGTGCAATTCCCGTTACAAAAAATATCCTTGTCATGCGGTTCATATTATCTCCTTTATTTTTGTGAATAAATAAGTTGAATAGTTCATATAACCGCATTCAACCGTCATGCCATCCCGATCAAGCAAAAATTAAGCCGTTTTATTACATTTCAAATTAAGTATTAAAATGTTTCGACTTTAACGACGCAGAAAAACGACTTTTCCGTCGATTCATTCCTAAAGAATCTTTATTTTAAATATGAATCTTATGGGGTACGGGAATTGATTTAATTTTCTTAATATAAAAGGGGTTTATGAAATTTAAGATTAGACTTCGGCCAAAGTTTGTCGTTTTAATTTCCGTTATTATCGGCATAGTAATGATCTCATCGGCTTTCTTCGAAATGAATCAAAGCAGGAAGGAAATATACGGGGTTTTAAACGAGCAGGCTTCTTCTTTAATAAAAACAATCTCGCTCAGCAGCATAAACACATTAAACTCCAGTTACGAAATAGAGAATTTAATATCGGAAAGGCTGTTAGACAACGCGGTGATGATAAAACATTTGGACAGCCTTAATTTACTAACTCGGAAAAAACTTATAAAAATAGGAAACGAAAACAATCTATACAGAATAAATATTTTCGACAATAATGGAAACCGGGTTCTTACCAACCGGGTTCCGGAACCTGGTCATACGGCGCCTGAGGGCAATGTAAACCGCTTTGAAGAATTGCGTCCCATATTAACGGGAAAAACAAACATGTTGATCATCGGACTTCATGAAGCTAGGTATTCGGAGGGTCAGCGGTATGCAGTAGCCGTTTCGAGAGCGGGCCGCAGGGGAGCCATCGTTATCAACATGGACGCAAAAGATTTTTTAACCTTCAGGAAAAAAATCGGTATCGGAAAAATAATAGGCGATATAGGGAACAAATCCGGGATAGAATATATTGTCCTGCAGGATTCCCTGGGCATACTTGCCGCAAGCGCAGGCATCAGTTCGATAAATGCAATTTCCGACGACGGATTTCTGCTGTGCGCGTTGCATTCCGATTCCGTTTACATGCGGAAATTCAATTTCGACGGCCGCGAGGTTTACGAAGCCGTAAACCGGCTTAAGATCGACAACGATATTATCGGGCTTTACAGGATCGGGATTTCCCTTGATGAAGTGAGGAGCGCCGAATCAAGAATGCATAACAGAATGATCCTTACTACTTTTATACTTGCGGCCATCGCGGTTATTGTGCTGAGCATCGTCTTTACTTCCCAAAACCTCAAATCCGTTTCAAAGGAATACGGCAAATTCAAAACATTCGCCGCATCCGTGCTGCAGAATATGGCCGAAGCCGTTATCGTTACGGGAAACGATTTTAATATTATACTCTTCAACAATTCCGCCGAGAAACTTTTTGAAATACCCGCGGAAAAAATTATCGGCAAAAACCTGGCGGATCTTAACGACATCCGGCCGGATATATTAATTCCCCGAATTATATCAACCGATAAGCGGACATTCGGCCTCAGCATTAATACCTATATAAAAAGTAAGGAAAAGCATCTTTACATTTATATCTCGAAAAATATTAGCTCCGTAGACGAGAATGAAAATTACACTCTCGTATTAAACGATTATACGGAAAGGAAAAAACTTGAAGAGCAGGCAGAAAGGAACGGGAAATTGGCGGCGATGGGAGAACTGGCGAGCGGTGTCGCACACGAAATAAGGAATCCGATTAACTCCATAGGCATGATTGCGCAAAGGCTCATCAGGGAATTTAACCCGGAAGAAGATAAAGAGGAATACAAGAATATTACGCATTTGTTAAAAGACGAAGTCTCGAGGGTAAACAAAATAATATCGCAATTCTTAAACTACGCCAGGCCTTTGGATTTGAGAAGAACGGCGACCGATCCTTCGGAGTATTTCGACGCGATCTACCGGCTGTTTTTACTTCAAACAAGGGAAAAGGGAATTACTCTGTCGATAACAAATAACATTAAAAACGACATCTATATCGACAGGGAATTAATGAAGCAGGCTCTTTCGAATATTGTACAGAATGCCGTCGACGCCGTGCATCCGGGCGGAAGCATATCAATCGAACTTCACGGTGAGGATAATTTAATAAAGATAGAGATCATCGACAGCGGGTGCGGCATTTCGCAGGAAAACATAAAAAAGATTTTCGATCTATACTTTACTACCAAGAAAGACGGAAACGGGCTGGGTTTAAGCATCGCTCACAAAATTATAGAGCAGCATAACGGGAGTATAGAAATCGAAAGTAAAATAAACGAAGGTTCGAAATTTATCATCAAACTGCCGAAAGTATGAACGATTATATAATATTAATTATAGACGACGAGAAATCCCAGATAGAAATCCTCGCCGGCTACCTGAAGAAAAAAGGGTTCGGGATTTTATCGGCGGCTTCGGGAGAAGAAGGCATCTCAATCGCAAAGAATAACGTCATCGATATAATTATATCCGATTATAAGATGCCGGATAAATCGGGATTGGAAGTTTTGAACGAAGTAAAGTCCGTAAATCCCGAGATCGGTTTTGTAATGGTAACGGCTTTCGGTACGATTGAAGACGCGGTAATAGCGATGCGCTCCGGGGCTGATGATTACATAACAAAGCCTCTCGACCTCGACGAACTCGATCTGACGATAGAGAAGATCATCGAAAATAAAAATCTGAAATCCGAAAACAAATTCCTTAAAGACCAGCTTATAGAAAAATATAAACTGTCGTCGGTCGTCTCCGGATCGCCGGGAATGGAAGAAGTAATAAGCATGGCGGCAAGGGCCGCAAACAGCAAAGCAACCGTGCTGCTGACGGGCGAAAGCGGGACCGGGAAGGAAGTCCTGGCAAAAGCGATTCATTATATAAGTCCCCGCAAGGATAAACCTTTCGTGGCGGTGAATATTCCGGCGCTTTCCGAAAACCTTGTCGAAAGCGAATTATTCGGGCATGAAAGAGGCGCGTTTACGGGAGCGGAAAGGACGATCAAAGGAAGGTTCGAATCAGCCGACAAAGGGACGATTTTCCTGGACGAGATCGGAGATATTCCGTCTTCCACTCAGGTAAAATTGCTGCGGGTTCTTCAGGAACAAAAAATCGAAAGAGTGGGATCTTCCGAAAGCATAAAAATAGACGTAAGGATTATCGCCGCAACCAACAGGGATTTGGAAAAGAAAATAAAAGAAGGCGCTTTCCGGCAGGACCTTTATTACAGGTTGAACATTGTAACGATAAATATTCCTCCTCTCCGGGAAAGAAGGGAAGATATACTGCCGCTTTTAGAATATTTTATCGATAAATATTCAAAAGAAAACGGTAAGGGAAATATCCTGATCTCGAAAGAAGCGGCGGATCTGTTATTAAAATATAATTATCCCGGCAACGTGAGGGAGCTGGAAAACATTATAGAAAGAGCGGTTGTCTTGTCAAGAAAGAATCTGATTTCCGTGAACGATCTTCCGCTAAGCGTAAAAGGGTTAAAAGAAGAAAAAATTGAAAATGAAAACGCACCGGGAACTCTTACCGATCAGGTTGAAGCGCTGGAAAAAAGATTAATTTTCGATGCACTTAAAAAAACTTCCGGGAACCAGACTAAGGCCGGAAAACTGCTGGGAATTTCCGAAAGGAACCTCCGCTATAAATTAAAAAAATACGGGATTAATGAGAAGTAAATATTTAAATCCGGTCGAGCCCGTATTACTTGGAGCAAAAACATCCGCAGGGTATAAAGACAAAAATTCCAATTTGATCTTAAGATTGATTCGAAAAAAAATAGTAAGTTTGCATATTAACTTATAAATACCATATATCGTCAAATCCGACAGGGAGAATAATTTATGTCAAACACTGAAAAAAATTTGAAAGATGCCTTTGCAGGGGAGAGTCAAGCTAATCAAAAATACAGAGCTTTCGCAAAAAAAGCCGAAAGGGACGGTTTTCCAAACATATCAAAACTTTTTAGGCTCGCGGCCGAAGCCGAAAGGATTCACGCAGAAGGACACCTTAACGCACTAGACGGTGTGGGATCGACTGCCGAAAACTTAAAAGCAGCTATTGAGGGCGAAACCTACGAATATACGGAGATGTACCCGCCGATGCTTGATCAGGCGGAAAAAGAAAATCATAAAGCCAAAAGAATGTTCGGGTACGCATTAAAGGCGGAAGAAGTTCATGCCAAACTTTATCAAATGGCGCTGGAAGCGGTGGAACACGGAAGAGATTTGGACGTAAACGATATTTATCTTTGCCCGGTATGCGGCTATATAGAAATCGGCAAACCGACCGAGAGCTGCCCGGTTTGCGGCACCCTGCCTTCGAAATTTCTGCAGGCATAATTTATGGGGTATTTTACTCCTTCCGCAATTCTTCGAATGCCTGATTTACGGATTCGCAAACGGGAAGTACGCGGTCCAATTGAGTTATCCTGATGAGAGAATACACCTTTTCGGAGGGGGCTACGAGTCTTATTTTTCCCCCGGTTGTTTGCAGTATCCGGTTAGCCACCAGTATCGAACTGAGCCCGGAACTGTCGCAAGATTCTACATCGCTTAAATCGATTATTAATTTATTTATACCTTCAACTTTTAGAAGGAGAGTAAATTCCCCTTTAACAAGACCGGAAATATTTGTATCCAGTCTTTTTTCGTTAAGTTTAAATACGGTAATATCTTCAACACGTTTTGTCTCAAAATTCATGATTTACCTTTAAAACATTTGTAGGCAATTTAAGAAATTTTTATAAAACATTTCAGGATTATCTTCGGGACCCGATATTTGCATATTGTAATATTTATCCGCATTTTCTTTACTCACCCCGATTCTTATGGCCGCCTTGACAAGGTTGGCCGCATAACAGCAGAAAAGATTTTCTTCCCGGTTTAAATCGATTACAAAATTAAATTCCATCAGCGAAAGTTTTTCGCATAAGTTTTTACTAGGCAGATTTAATTTTGTTATATCTTCAATGCCGAATCCTATGGAATTCCGGTGGTACTTTTGCGGAAGGAGGGAAACCCTGAAATCCCTGGACAGGACAGTAAAGATTTTTCCGCTTTTATCCAGCTCTTTGAGTACTTCCAATGCATGATGGAAGTCGATCTCGTTATCCGGCATCAATACAAAAAAAGTATAAGCGTTTTTAAAAACATTCTTAAACGATACGGTTTCCTGCTTCACCGTTTTTAGCTCCCTTTTTACAAGGAAAGCGGCTATTTTCTTTTTAATGGAATCGATCATATTAACCGGCATCGTCCGACATATTAATAAATTCTTTCTCGGTA
>JBJKOY010000179.1:0-32424 GCA_046706945.1 Ignavibacteriaceae bacterium
TATAGTCCAATTCCTTCGCCAATTTTTTAATTTGCTTTTTGGTTTCCTCGTTGATGTCCGGGTGATCGTTCAGCGCCCGGGAAACCGTGGATGCGGAAATCTTGAGCTTTTTCGCTATATCGTGTAATGTTGTGTGTTTCATTGATTGCAAACGTTTGCGGTAACGTTTGCAAATATAATATTACGGATTTTATTTAGCAAGAAAAATTTTAAATTCAATGAAATTTTCTCGGCATGTAAATATCGATCCTCGCCAAGCAGGAGGGATTTTATCCTAACTATTTAATTCCGCGCAACTTAGCTTCTTCGAGGATAGCAACCGTTGATGTGGCGCCTATTCGCTCCGCACCCAGCGAGGCTACGCGCAATAAATCGTCAAGCGTGCGGATCCCGCCTGCGGCTTTTATGCGGACGTTTGAAGAACACTTTTCACGCATTAGTTTTAAATGGTGATCGGTCGCTCCTTTATAAGAATACATCCCGTTGTCCCGTTTGACAAAACCGTATCCCGTTGAAGTTTTTACGAAAGCAACCGGAATATCCGAACAGATGCCGCATAATCTTATTATATGATCGTCGCTCAGAAATTCGTTCTCAAAAATTACTTTTAAAATTGCATTATGCGACAACACAGCATCGTTCAAATGTTTGATCTCTTCTTTTATATATCCGTAATCGCCGCTTAAAACTTTTCCGACGTTTACCACAGCGTCTATCTCTTGGGCGCCGGAAGACAAAGCTTCCTCCGTTTCCTTTAACTTTATTTTTGTAGCACTGCTGCCGTGTGGAAACGAAACAACGGAACAAATGCCCACATCCGATCCGCCGAGTACATCTTTGCAGATCCCTATAGCATAGGGCTTGATGCATACGGTTGCAACATCGTATTTCATTGCCATGTTGCAGCCGTTTATTATTTCTTCGTCCGTTAAGGCGGGGTGCAATAAAGAATGGTCTATCATCTTGGCCAGCGATTTATAATTAATTATCATTTCCATGCTTCCATAAAATTTACAATGACCTACATAAGCATTTCAGGTTGAAACATTTAAAGAGGGAAATTATGCTAAGCTTACGGTATCCTTACGGTATAATATTCCGCAGGAGCATCTGCCGAAATTTCAAAATCATTCAGAACCGCGGGAATAAAGAAAGAATCTCCCTTTGAAAATTTTTCGGAATAAACTTTCCCGCCGCCGTTCCACTTTATCCTGACCGATCCCTCGGTTACAAGATACACCAGCGGCCGGTCGTCCGTTTTAATATTTTCCGCGAAGCCCGCCTGCTTCAGGTAGAGAGATATTTCGAATTCCACGGCGTCGGTACGGTACGTTACTTCGTCCGATTTCTGTTCACGGTTTATTATTTCGCAGTGTTTAAAATCGTATCTGACGATTTCCAGCAGCGCATCGATGTCTTTATATTTTCGGGTGAGACCAGCCCTTACCACGTTATCGGAGTTTGCCATGCACTCTATAATATTGCCTTTGATATATGCATGCGGTACGCCCGGACCGGTAAATACGGCCTGGTGCGGTTTAAGCTTTATTATGTTAAAGAAGAAAAAAGACAACAGCCCCACGTCCGCATCAAACAATTCGTATTGTTCGAGGAACAATTCTTCGTCGTCGGCCGGATTTTTTTTGTTTTTTAAACGCCCGCGGATTTTAGCCAGGCATTCGGATAGCGCCTTTTTATCGGTCGCCTTTTTCATTATGTCCCCGTACAATTCGCTTATTAATCCTTCGGCTTCTTTATCGCCGCCGGAATTCAAAATTTTTTCTATAGAATTTTTACCCGTTAAATCATCCAGTTCGTTCATTGAACGCAATTTTTCTTTTATTTCGTTTACCGGCTTGAAACCCGCAACCGCAGTGAGAGAATCTATCGCAATCGCAATTTCAGGCTTATGATTATCGTCGGGATAATGCAGGGGGTCGGAAGCATGCAGTTTCTTCGCCTGTTTTTTATCCGGATGAGTTTGAATGGAAAGCGCCTTCCCGGCGGAAAGCACTTTTAAAAGGAAAGGGAACCGGTTTGAAAATTTCTTTGAGGTATAAGCGCCCAAGCATTCGTCAGGATATTTATTTATGAGATCCCCGAGAAGAATTTTCTTTCCGCCGTATTCGGTTTCCGAAGGCGCGCTCGGATGCGCGCCTATCCATAATTCGGCGTACGGTTTGCCAGGCTCGGGCGTCTCCCCGAGCAAAGCGGGAATGTAAGCATTCCCGTTTTTTGCGCCCCATTCGTAATTCTGTATCTTGTTTACTAGTCTATACGGCCTCGATACGAATTGTTCCAATCGGCAGTCTCCGAATTAAATTAACTCAGGCCGGTACTCATTTATTATTCTTCCCGGGTCTGAAACCGATCGAATAAACAAGACCGAGGATGACTAAAAGAATTCCCCACCAAATACCGAAATGCAGACTCTTAAGTTCCACCGACCTGCCGAAAGAATTATATAAGGCTTCGAAAATATTTGCTACGGTAATAATTATCCCGTAAATGAACAGTAGTACGCCTATGAAAAACCAAATTGATATTCCTTTATTGTCTATCATCTTTATCTCCTACCAGAATATGATATTAAGAGCAATAAAAACCGCAAATATTATTCCCGCCCAAAAGACAGGTCTTTTATACAGCGGATAATCCCCTTCTGTGGGCAGAACCGTGCAGCCTCTCACCAGTCCGTTCAATTCGGCTTCCGGTTTCGGTTTTGTTGATAAACTCACTACTACGGTAACAATGACGCAAATAAGCCACGACCATAAAGCCCGGTACATATCTTCCGCCATTGTTTTTGCATAAGGTGAAAGGGCAACAATTCTTAACGCGGCGGGATTAATATAAACCCAGAGCCACATGCCCACCGATGAAAGGATACCCGCAAGCAGTCCCCAGAAACCTCCCGCAGCGGTTGTCCTTTTCCATAACATTCCCAGAACGACGGTACCGAACAGCGGGGCAATAAAGAAGCTGAACAATGCCTGCACATAATCCATTATGCTTGCAAACTGCTGGACTAGGTATGCAGTACCGATACTGATTATAACTCCTATTATCGTACACCATCTGCCCATCTTTACGTAGTACTCGTCCGATTTTTCCTTCTTGGTCAGATATAAGTGGGCCGGCCTGAAAATATCGTAAGTCCAGACCGTCGCAAAAGCGCTCACGTTGCCGGCCATGCCCGACATGAACCCGGCAATAAGGGCGGTTACGCCCAATCCCAGCAGCCCTGGTCCGGCATACCTCGCAAGCATTAACGGGAGCACTTCATTATAACTGTGGCCGCCGGTGGCAAGGGCCTGCTGCTGACCCACAAGTCCGGGAATAACCGCCAGTCCCAGCAGTCCGGGAAGAATTACGATTAAAGGCACCAGCATTTTAAATCCTGCCCCTATAATCGGAGCCATTTTGGCGGAGCGCAGGTCCTTTGCCGAAAGGACCCTCTGCACCACAAGGAAATCCGTGGTCCAATACCCGAAAGATATGATCAGGCCCAGCCCGAAAACGATCCCGACCCAGTTTATGCCCATTGGGTTGTCTTTAAATGAATCGAGGGTGCTCCACAGGTGAGTATAATTCCCGTGAGGAAAATTTTGATGGATTCTTGCCACCATCCCGGTCCATCCGCCGGTTTCAACTAAGCCCACGATGGGTATAACGAGTGCGCCGAGCCAGATAAGCATGAACTGCAAAACTTCGTTGAATATGGCCGATAAGAGTCCGCCCAAAACTACGTAAACCATAACGGTCAAGGATGATATCCAGATACTGAAATTAATGTCCCAGCCCAGAACGACCTTCATTACCAGGGCCATCGCGAACATATTTATACCGCTCATAAATACTGTCATAAGCGCGAAAGAAACTGCCGAAAGCATGCTGGAAGCTTCTCCGAACCTTAATTTCAAATAGCCCGGGACCGAATGCGTCTTGCTTATGTAATAAAAGGGCATCATGATCAGCCCGAGGAACAGCATTGCGGGAATTGCCCCGATCCAGTACCAGTGCGTGGCCAGAATTCCGTATTGATATGCCGACGCCGCCCATCCCATTAATTCAAGCGAACCGAGATTAGCTGCGACAAACGACAGCCCGGCAATCCAGGAAGTCATCTTGCGGCCGGCTAAGAAAAAATCCTCGCCGGTTTTTGTAAACCTTAAAAGGTAATAGCCTATCCCCAGTACAAAAATAAAATAGATCGCGATTATAAGGGAATCGACCCAGTC
This sequence comes from Ignavibacteriaceae bacterium, assembly GCA_046706945.1. Taxonomy (GTDB): domain Bacteria; phylum Bacteroidota; class Ignavibacteria; order Ignavibacteriales; family Ignavibacteriaceae; genus FEN-1297. The sequence continues at coordinate 4,242 of JBJKOY010000179.1, forward strand.
CAAAGAAACAATGCTGCCTGTTCCGAACAAGAGCATCGAAAGCTGCATTCCGATATTATAAATCATGTTTCCTCTTTCTTTAATTTTCTTAAGTTACGGGCTATTTAAGTATAATTAAAAAATCGAGATTTAAAATACACAGATTCTGATCATAAATCCCAAATTTTTTTAAGAAAATTTTAATTTATACTTTATTTTATTTTCGCGTAATGTCTCCCTTCACGGCTTCTTCATAAAATTTGCCGTTAAACGTCGGCTTATAATTTTTCCATGATTCAAACATCGCGGGTTCCCAGTTCGGGTCGAATACCCACCAGATCCAGCTCATTCCTTTCTCCTTGAAATATTTCATTATCGTCTTCCCGTAATCTAAATCGGCGGCTTGATCGGGAAGGGTGAACCCGAGCTCGGTTGCAACGACGGGATACTTATCCGCCGCGAAGCCGAAGTCCTCTTCCCATTTCGGTTCGTAGGGCGGTGTTCGTTTATGAGGATACGGATGGACTACGTACCCGATTCCTACCGCGTCCAGAGGCTCCTCGTGAAGGGGCGTCAGGTCGTACGCCCAGTCGAACCCGGCCACCAGCGGGATCTTGGTGTCGTCGTAAGCTCTGATTAATTTAATCAGATTCTCGTTGATCTCTTTCCACTTATCCCATGAAACGTTTCCGAGCTGCCCGCGGAAGGTCGTCGGTTCGTTAAACAGCTCGTAAAAGGCAATGGTATTTACTCCGCGGAAATGGCTGGCAATTGTCCGCCAGAAATTATAAGTCTCCGTTAAGGATGTTACATACATCGGGTCCTGGAACAAACCCTCCTCAAGGTTCCCGATCGAATGCCAATCTATGTCGACGTACATTCCCAGCTCCGTGCACCATTCGACGGCTTGATCCAGGAGCTTAAGATATTTCCGGGGAGTGCGGTCCCTCCACGAAACGGGATGGACGGGGATGCGTATGATCATTGTACCCAGGTCTTTTGCTTTTTGGAATATCGTTTTATTCCAATGACCCTGGTTCTCGATCTTATCCGGATCGGCAATAGCCAGGCCGTGAAAGATCACGGTGTCTCCTTTATCGTTGACAAACCTGTTACCCTCCACTTTTATAAGCGGAAGGAGCTTTGCGTCTTTAAACATCATAGGGGCGCCGGCAAATCTTTCGTCCCACCAGTGCCGGTATTTTAATGAATCTTTTTTTGTTTCCTGGGAAAAGGTGCTTTGGTTGGCTATAAACAAAAAAGATAATATTACAGTCAGCAAAAAGTAGTTTTTGTTCATAATATTCCTTTGTTTAATTGAAAGGATATAATTACGTCCGACGACGGTTAAGGGTATAGGGTATAGGGTATAAGTGAAAAACCCACCGCCGACAACCGAACATTCTTACTTCACTATTCAATTGTTCTGAATTTGCTCTTCGTGAATAATTGGATAATGATACTATTACAAATTTGAGGCGCTGCCCTTAAACCCCCCCTTCGCTCCACCTCCCGGGAGGGGAATTCGGCGGTTGGGGGTCGTATTGTTGGTGGTTGATGTGTCACCCACAACCAACCACCCACCACCTACAACCCACTGCCGGCCACCACCAACCGAATAATTAATCAAGCTTGATATTAATTTCAACCGGTTTCGGAGTCTCATCAACAGGAATTTCTATAGTCAGCAAGCCCGCGTTGAAATCGTACGGAAATTCTTTGCCGTTGACTTTTACCGAAGCCGGTTTCTTTCGCACGAAAGCAAGGAACTTTCCTCCCTCGTATATCGTTGCGGCGACATCGCCGGAAGTAATATTATATTTTAAGACGGCAGCCGGAGCGTTGTATTTATTAATCAATCCGATCACGGCGCAACCGTGCGACGCCGGCGCAAGATAAAAAAGCTTATAAGGTTTTTTGGTATACAGCTTGTAAGGAACGGTTTCATCCCTGTGGACTAGATAAAAATGCTTTCCGGAATATTCGTATACCGCGTATTGTTCGGCGGTAAGCGCGGGAATTTCGTTCGGCTTGAAGTAGCCTGCAACGCTGTCCTGCTTTGAGTGGTAAAACGTCAGCACCAGGCCGGTCTTGCCGTCGTTTGAGAATGCTTGAAACGGTACGGAATCGTCCGGCATAAATAAACATTTTTTAAGGGGAAGCAGAGGAGCGTCCGCCCTGAGTACTTTCCCGTCGCTGTAAACCAGGGGTTCAAGCACCTTGAAATTGTGTTCGTTCACTTTGTCGGTTATGTATATAGGCCCGTTGCTTAGCGCTCTTGCGGCGGCCTGCAGGGCTGCGCTCGGACTTATCGATTCGAACATATCGAAATCGGGGTATACCATTTGCGAAAAATAAAGGGAATTGAAAGCGGCCTGCTTAATATGAACGACCGCCCTTCCCATTACAAATTCGTAGGATTGATCTTTGCTGTAAGCCGGATAATAATCGTCTTCCGCCCTGGCTACCGAAGTACTGCCGAAATTCAGGTAGGCTTCGGGGGTCATGTCCATGCAGTTGATAATCGTATTGTTGAAATATTTCGCGACGGCTGAATTTATCGCTTCGTGATATTTCTCCGCTCCGTAAAAGATCGGGAAATTGTTTACGGCCATACGCTCGGTTACGAGCTGGTTGTCGATTTTTACGAACGAACACCCCTGGTCTTTCAGGTAGCCGTAAAAATCATCGTAAAATTTGTTTAACGAAGCGGAGCCCGGCCGGATAAAATAACACGTTACGGATTTAGATCCGGGGATATCCGGTCTAATCTTATGTTTCCACGAGAACAGCCTGTCTTTAAATTCCCTGCCGAGTTCCGATCCCGGGTTTATCCCGTTCCAATATCCGTCAAGTGTGCTCCAGATGCCCACATCATTTATTCCGTAGTCCTTTTTTAATTTTTCTATGACCGGCGCAAAACCGTCCGGGAACTTTTTCTTATCCGGCCGGAAGGAATTTAATTTCGAATCCGTTTCGTTGAACCAGCCGTCGTCTATAATAAACCATTTTACAGGGAATTTTGCTTCGGCAAAACTTTTCGCGGAGTTAATTAAAAGGCTGTCGTTTAAGTTTTTACCTTCTTCGGAAGCATTCCAGCTGCACCATCCCATGCCTTTAAAAATTTCCGGGAAGGTTTTATTACTTATAAAATCCGCTTCCTTGCCTATCGCTGCAAGTCCTTCTTTGTAAAGCGCCGCAAAAAGACGGTAAGGATCTTTCCCGAATCCGACCGCCATCTGCGGTATGTCTTCTCTATCCGTATTGTTAAAATAGCTCACAGACTTGGAGCCGAAGCGGGTGCTTTCCCTGCCCAACGTCGTTCGGTATCCCTGCCCGGAAAGCGGCATCGCGGCACCGTACAGGCCGTCAGCATACTGCCAGTAGAAGAATTGTATGTCGCTGCTTTTCAGGAGTGAAACATTTTTTACAGGAAGAGGCTCCGACCATGAATACCACGGGCCGTACCTCCACAGCATCGTTCCTTTTTGATATCCCGGAATCCTGTCGAAAAAAATCCCCGAAAAATCTTCGCCGCTACCGGATTCGTTTCCGCCGGGTGAAAGGAAAAGACAGGCGACCGGTGATCCCTCTTCCGATTTCACAGAAATCTTTACCGGTTCCTTATCCGTTTGAAACGTGAATACGCCGTTTTCTCCGGTCACCTTTTCAACGCGAATTTTCTTCGATTGAAGGATGAAGCGGCCGCCTTCCAGTCTGAGTTTTCCTTCGAAATAAACGTTCAGTTTATTGTGCGATTCCTTAACGGAAATTTTAGACCCGTCATTATTATCCGAGCAAATTGCGGCGGCGGTAAAAAGTAAAAAAATAAAGAAAATATTTTTAAAGGTGGTCATGTTTTTCCTTTATACTTTACTTATAAAACCGGTTAATTATTTATCGCTCCAGTTATCCGTTTTAAAAGTCGGCGACGGAAGTCCTTCTTTATTGAACAGCGTAGCTTCTTCTTTGTTGCCCCAGGTATATCTGACCGCAACGGGGTCTTTAACTTCGCTGCTGTAGACGATAAGTTTATCCCCGTCGACCTCTGCCTGCGCATCGACGAATTTCTGATCGGGCCCGGCAATAATAAAATTGGTCTTCCCGTTAATATCCTTCATCACCAGTCCTTTGCCCGCATGCTCGAAGGAAAGGATTATCCTGCCGCCTTTTATTTCCATCGATTTATAAAGCGGTCCGGAGTAAAAAACATCTTTATTGTAATCTTTTGCGAGTGCCCATAAAGCCAGTCTCTTTCCTGTATCCTGTTTGTCGGGCGGATGGATGGTAGCAAGGCTCGCTATATCGAGCGTTACCGCTATCCCTGTATTGGGAACGGAAAGGGTTTCGAACTGGGCGTTGCGGACTACGTATGATTTTGAATTGTCGCCGTAAGACCAGGGAGCTATCTGTACGAAATAAAACGGGAAGTTCCCCTCGCCCCAGTCGGCTCTCCAATTGTTTATCATCATCGAAAACAGCATATGATAGTTGTTGTAATCCTGCGGTTCGTCCGAATTAGATTCCCCCTGGTACCAGATTGTCCCTTTAATGCTGTAGGGAATAAGAGGGGCGATCATTCCGTTGTAAAGCATAGTGGGAGTATTCGGGCCGAGGTCCATCGTAGTCTTGGGGCGGGAATAAAATTCCATGTCTTTTATATTGTACACGTAAAATTTTCCGTCCAGCAGTTCGGCAACCGGGAGGTATTTCCATTCTCCCGACAGGGCGATATTATCGTCGCTGCCTTTCGGATGAATGCGCATTTTAACGTTGTTCCCCCAGATTCCGCCTCCGCCCATTATATCCAGGACCCTCACCGCAATCGTCAGGACGGTACCTTTAACGATATCAGCCGGTACATTATATATTCTCGGTTTGTCGTAAAACCCCGCCTCCTGAACAGCTCCCACCAGGGTTCCGTTCACATACGACATATCCATATCGTCGACGGGTCCGAGTTCAAGCACCAGATCCTTTTTGACCCAGCTTTGAGGGATATCTATTTTTTTCCTGAACCAGACTGCTCCGTCGAAGGTTCCGACTTCGGTAGATTCCCAGTATGTAGGAAGCTTCATCGTATGCCATTTGCTGTCGTCAAAGTCCGGTTTGGCGCAATTTCCGTCCCCGAAATCCAGGTTCTTCCATTGGTTCTCCGGAGATTTTCCGCTCACGTCTATCACGCGATGTTTAAAAATCCAATCCTTCTGCCTGGTTATTTCTTTTTCCGCTTCCGGGAATTTATCTATAACCTGCTTATAAGCCGAGAGTGAATCGAGATATCTCGCGCTTATCCACGGCTGTATTTTTGTCCCTCCCCAGCTTGAAACAATTAATCCTATCGGGACGTCCAGTTCTTTATATAATTTTCTTCCGAAGAAATAAGCTACCGCGCTGAAAGTCGCGGCGGTATGCGGGCTGCATTCGCTCCAGCTTCCGGTGCAGTTAAATTCGGGCGTCGTGGAAACCGCTCTCGCCACAGTAAACAACCTGATATCCGGATAGTTTGCGTTCTTTATTTCCTCCGCGGAATTTTTAATCGGATTTTGAGGAGGCCAGCCCTGAAGCGGCTCTTCCATGTTGGATTGCCCGGAACATAACCAAACCTCTCCGAGCATTACGTTCTTATAAACAATATACGTACTGTCCGATAGTATATTTACGACGTACGGTCCTCCCGCTTTAACCGTTTTTATACTTAGCTTCCATGAACTGTCCGGATTTACCGTCGTCTTTGCGGTTCCGCCCCAGCCGGTATTAACGGTTACTTCACTTCCCGGATTTCCTTTCCCCCAAAAATTTACCGCCGACTTCTGCTGCAGCACCATATTGTCGGAAAAGAATGCCGGGAGAAGCAGGCTTTGTTTCTTATTCTGCGGAATGATAACAGCGGTCATCAAAATAAATAGAAATAATATTTTCATGCTTTATCCTTAAAAAATAATTTTTTAATCTTAGGTATTACGGGTTCAAGCCGTTTTATCACGGCATTGTAACGATATCGGGACCGTACTTTTGCAGCTCCGAATAGATAATCTCCACCCTGCTAAGCTGCGCCGTTTCGTTAAATTTAATTTTTAAATATTTGCTCTCCGGCGGAATCTCGCCGCAAGTATAAACAGCAGGCGTATAGAATTTGTAAAAGTTTTTATACGGCGGATAAGTTTCGATCTTGGCGGCAAGCGGTTTAAAATTATCCAAAGAATCCGAGGCATAAAAATCCAGTCCGCATTGATCCGATGAATTGCCGGAATTTGGCGGAGCTAAAAAAACTTCTATCCTGACGGAATCGATAGCATCCGGCACTTTATAAATTACGTAGGCATTCCTTACTCCCCTCAGCCTGCTGTTGTCCTCTTTCGCTCTGTAATTATCTTTATTCAGGATAAATTGAAGACTGTCCGATTTTTGAAATATTTTTGTAGAATCCTTCAATTCGTCCACAAGTTTTTTATAGTTTACTTCAACCGGGCCTACTTCGTTGGAAGGCGGCGACGCACCCGAAACGTTGTGGGCTGTTACTCTGTAAGTATAGCCATTACCCAGCACAGCAGTTGTATCCTCGAACAAAGGACGGAAAACCGCGTCGGCGTCGCTGACGCTGTCGGCTATCGTCTGCCAAACATCCTGGCCTTTCAATTTCCTCTGAACGGAATAGTAAGAAGCGCCTGTTGAGCCCCGCCAGGAGATGTCGTAAACGTCTTTTATGCTGAGAAGATCGGGAGCTTCGGGTACCGGAAGCGGCGGCTCCGGCTCGCCGTTAATTTTGTACGCGCTTGCCCTCAGGAAATCTATTACCTGTTTCTCATGGTAGAATTTACCCGACGGAAATCCCGGGAACCTGTACGAACCGGAGTATGCTTCACCGTGCTGGTAAAAGCCTCCGCTTCTCGCATGGAAGCGCAGACTCCAGATCATTATCCCGGAAAGACTGTCGTTTATGGCCGTGTCTACTATTGTCTTGGTATCTTTAAAATTCCTGTACCCGAATTCGCCAATAAAATAGGGCTTTTTATTCTTAGTCAGCTCCCTGTTTTTCAATAGATCGGGAACGGCTTGGCTTATGGACGAATAATAATGAGTAGACAATGCATCGAAGTTGGGATTATCTACTTCCCTTTCGGTCAGTACCTGGGCATGCGTTCCCTCCAGGACAAGGTGATTTTTATCTATGCTTTTTATATACGCCGCTATCGTATTCTGCCACGAATAAGGCGCTTCGAGTTCGTTCCCGGTTTCCCAGCCCAGTACTGCTTTGTCGTCTTTGTACAAGACTCCGGTATATGTATTTTTCCTGTTAAGCACGAAATTTATTGTCTTTTCAAAGTCGGAAATCAGCTGAGGATCGGTCCAGAAATCGTCCGGCTTTTTTCCTCTGAAGGCCGCGTATTCGGCTCTTCCTCCCCACCACCACCAGTTATCGACAAAAGGTATTATCAATCTTACGCCTTCTTCGTTGGCAATCTGAAGTACTTTGTCGAGTGTCCTGAAGGCTTTCTCGTTGAATTTTCCCGGTCCTTCCACGTATCTTATTATATTTTTTGATTCTCCTTTTCTGCGGACTGATAAAGTATATATTCTTGCTACCCTGCCGCCGGCCATTTTTATTGTCTTCAAAGCGTCCCGGATCTCATATGCTGTAGGGAGACGCCAGGGGTTCGAAGAGGAAAACGGGAAATAGTCCTCAATGTAAAGAAGGTTGGGTATATCGTAAGAGACAAATCTCAGCTCCTTGCCGCCTTCCATCAGTTTGTCGCTCTTAGCCGTGACAAAATTATTAAATTGACTTGTGGTTCCGCATTGTACCAGCAGAATGCTTAAGACCGAAAGTACTCCGACAAATAGTTTTTTCATTTAATTACCGCGAGATTTTTAATGAATTGCCGTATAGAACATTAGTGCATAACGGGAACAATAAATACGAAAAATCAAAGATTATGCCGTCGCCGGGTTCCCGCAAAGGAGCCTGGATAAAACGACGTACGGAATCTTACTCACTTAAAAAACCGGTTTTTAAGTATTTAAGTTAATGAAACTTCTTAAAATTACGTACATAAAAATGATTTAATTTTTATCATTTTTATAAAAGGATATCATAATTGTAAAAAGACCGGGCCGAAAATCATGTTTATTATTTCAAATTTATTAGTATGGAATTTGAGGCATAAAAATATCCTTATAATTTGGAAAGGAAAGTTATGTCTAATCAAAAAGTGCGTCCGGTTCTGTTAAACAGCCGGAATTATTTGTTGAAAGAGATGACGGAATTCCTGAGTAAAAATTTATTGGATAAGTGGTACCCGGCGGCGGTCGATTATGAAAACGGCGGGTATTATACGGATATCACGTTCGACTGGGAAATTGAAAAAGTGCAGCATAAGATGATTGTCACGCAGGCAAGACACATATGGACGTCCTCGAAAGCGGCGCTGTTTTTCGGCAGCAAGGTCTATCGTGACGCCGCTGCGCACGGTTACGATTTCCTGAGAAAAAAAATGTGGGATGATAAAAACGGCGGTTTCTTCCAGATGAGAGACGGGGCCGGTAATGCTTCGGATTTCATGGGCTTTTATAACGAAAAAAGAACTTACGGGAATGCTTTCGGAATTTACGGACTGGCCGCCTTGTATGACCTGACGAAAGACGATAAAGTGCTGGAGTTCTCGAAAGAAGTATTCGAATGGATTGAAAAGCACGCCTTCGACCCAAAATATAGAGGGTATTTCCAGTTTTTAACCCCGGAAGGCAATGTGTTGGATAAAGGCAGCATCCTTAAAACTAAAGCTTACGACAAAGTTGAACTCGGTTTCAAAGATCAAAACTCTTCAATTCACCTGCTCGAAGCCTATACCGAATTATACAACGTATGGCCCGACGAAAAACTTAAGAAAAAACTTTACGATCTGCTCCTGCTTATTAGGGATATGATTACTACTCCCAAAGGATATTTGAACTTGTTTTTTGAGTACGACTGGACGCCGGTATCTTTCAAGAACGCTTCGAAAGAAGTTAGAGAACAAAACTACAGGCTCGACCATGTTTCGTTCGGACACGATTACGAGACAGCCTTCCTTATGCTTGAAGCTTCTTATACATTAGGATTAAAAAATGATACCGAAACACTTAGGGTTGCAAAAAGGATGGTCGATCATGCAATCGCAAACGGGTGGGACGACGAAAACGGCGGATTCTTCGACGCCGGTTATTATTTTGCGGGCGATAACAAATGTTCGGTAATACAAAAAATCAAGAACTGGTGGGCTCAGGCGGAAGGTTTAAATATTCTGCTTTTAATGTCGGAGATCTTCCCGGACAACGAAATTTATCCCGGTTATTTCGACCGTCAATGGAAGTACATAAAAAATTTCCTCCTTGATTACGATTACGGCGACTGGTACGAAGGCGGAATAGACAAAGAACCTCACTTTAAGACCGGTCCGAAAGGCCACGTCTGGAAATGCAATTACCACACCGGCCGGGCTTTAATGAACTGCATTAGAATTCTCGCCGGCAGCGATTTCTACCTGATGAAAGACAGCATCGGATTTAAGGAATCAAAAACCGGTTTAGAAAAATTTATAAAACACTGGCGGACAATTGCCGGAAGACTCGAAGTAAGATAAGTTTTTAATTTACTCGGCATTTCTTTGCGGTTAAAAAAAAGCCAAGGACGCGAATGGCCGCAAAGGGTTACTTGATCAGCAGCATCTTCTTCACCGCAATAAAATCACCGGCAGTAATTTTATACAGATATACTCCGCTTGAAAAATTTTTGCCGTCCCATTTAACTTCGGGAATAATCGTACTTCTTTCTTTGTATATCCATTTATCTCCTTTTGCAAGCGGGAAAAAGTTCAACATTGACGGGCTCAAAGGCAGTCTCTTAAGAATTTTTACGGAATCGCCTGTAATTTCCATGAGTTTAAATTCCGTTGCGGCATAGATTATATCTGTTCCTGATTTTTTGTAAATACCTACAATATCTTGATTCATAGTTTTAAAAAGAGTAAAATTTTCGCCGTAGTTTTTCGAATAGTAAATATTATTCATATAAGCAAAATAAATCACTCCCGATTTCGATCCGTCAATACAAATATAAGCGGTCTTGTTTGCAACAGGCTGAACATGAAGTTTTTCCTCCCAAGTGTTTCCGCGGTCGCTGGAGACATACAACGTATCCCAGTGAAGCAGATAAATATGCGAAGTATCTTTATCATATAAAATTTCCGGGACAGGTAATACATTGTGGAAATTATCAAATACCTTGTAGGTTATTCCCCCGTCCGTTGATTTGGCCAAAAGTTCATAATCATATCCGCCGAATAAAACCTTATCCTGATACGGATCCAACGAATAAAATTGAACGGAGTCGTTTATTATAAAAAAGTTTTTACCCCCGGCCGTACTTTTAAAAGTTTCCCAGGTTTGCGTCCCGGTAAATACTATACTGTCGTTTTGCCGAGAAATTCCGATTAATTGGGGAATATCGATACCGAATTGCATTCCCTTTCCGTCGTATCTTGCTATTCCGCCGTCGGCATCTATTTCGCCACCTGAATAGATATAAATATACTTTGACGGATCGTTATTCCAAAACTCAACTTGACCTACCCCGCTCCCCCCTTGCCATGCCGGATTATAATAGTAACCGCTATAGAGAAATATAGTGTCGATATCGGCGGAAAGATCCCAGTGATACATATTGCTGGACGACTCTTCATAATTAGGGATATATTTATAGTAATAAAGGCGGTAAAAAAGATGGGTATTGCCTGAACTGTCTTCCATCCCCCTTAACTCAGAAAAAGTATAATATTTTTCCTGCGGAAATAAATAAACCGGGCTCAATAATATAAAAGCTATAAATGTTAATATTATTTCTCTCGTATTAAGAAATAAATTAACACGGTTGTTTTGCGCGAGAACCGATAAATGGATTAAGATAAAAGAGATAAGAAATGCCCCATTTTTAATTTTCATAACATGCCCCCCGTATAAAGATCCGCATAAAGGAAAATTTAAAATAATGGTTGCATTATTTTTTATAATTTAATGTTTTAAGATTAATTATCCTAAACCTCCTTTTAAATTACTCTAGTTAACCGCCGCCTTGGATAAACCGTTAATACGGTTCATATACTTAGCATTTTTAATTAATCCCGGGGTTAATGACAACCAGGACTTACTTTTTTAACTGTTTTAACAGTTTCAAATCTTAAACGGTCAAGTTAAGTAAGTTATTATTTTTCCAAAATATCCCGGATTATGCTTCTACATAAAATCCTATTTACAACATATATTTCTTTCGAAGAACTTAAATAATAATTGCTTTAGCTTAGACCATTAATGTAAAAATATTATAAACTTAAATAAGGTAATAAGGTAAACATTTCTGTCTAGGTTGCAGCTACTAAGGTTAAAAATATGGCGAATAAGGTTTATTTAAGATTTGTAATTTTTTTAATTTCTTTATTTAACAAAAATTATTACAATAACATTAAACCTTAGTAACACATCGTGACCCTAAAATAAAACAACCTTATTACATTATTTTTGTAAATCAAAAATATCGGTTCTACAAAAAGCAATTCTCCCAATTATTCTTTGTGCCTTTTTGTCTTAGCGGCAATTAAATAAACCTCAACCCTGCCCGGTTATTCGCATTTGAAAACTCTGTACGAATGAGGTTTTATTTTTATCTCAAACGATTTTTCTATTTCGTTTGTTCTTCTCCACATCCGCTGCTCTTTAACCGGCTGCCCGATTATTTCATCACCCGTCAGCAGGTCCGTTATTTCGGATGTTTTATTTCCGGCAATTACTTTGACCGCAGTTTCCTCAGGTAAAAAAGATTCAACGATAAACGTTCCGTTGTCGTAAACAAACAGGCTTACCTTGGATCTTCCTTCCAGCCGGAGGTTAATTCCTTCTGTTATGATCTGCCTGATCCTATCCAGTACTTCCGGCGGAAGGTTATACAGATCGGCGAAGTTATCGGGAACTGTTAAGACGTATAATGTCCCTTTCGCATAACCCGCGGAAATAAGCATCGGCCAGCCCAAACCCGAGACAAGGCCGGATACTTCCGCCCAAGCATCGTTTGTAAAATAATGTATCTGCGGTATTAATATTTTTTCCTTCGATGTGAATGGCTCATCTCCTCTCCGGCCTATCATAAAATCCTTTACTAAAGATTTTCTGTCCGTATTTTTAATTTCCGCAACGTCTTCGATGCCCTTACCCCGAAGCGCATTCAGCAGCCCGGACGTAATCATAACATCTTTCCCCGCCGTAAGCTGAGATTTAATTTTATTTACTATCTCCGGGTCGTATTTAGCGGATTCCGTCAGGAAAACCATCCGCGCGTCTTTAGGAAATTCCGGAACGATATCCATCGGAATTCCTATCATCCCCATAAAGTTTTGAAGGTAATCTTCGCCGGTTGAATTATACGGTTTATAACTTTTAATTCCGACCGGGCTGCCCAGCCTGCCGAGAAATTTATCGACTTTATCTAAAGTGTAGCCTGCCGCTCCAGCTATCAATACAGTCCCGGAGGCGCTGCCGGTTTTATCCTTAACTGATTTCGTCATTTCGTCGAAATTAAAGCTTGTATTATCCGACTGCCACGGTGCGCGCAACTTCTCCGAAACGGGCAATTGGATCGAACGGTAATCAAAGAGCATAACCTGCGGGGCCTTAGCGAAGAGCGTCAGCCATAACTGTTCGGCGTACCTGTCCGCGTAATAAATTCCGAACGGATCGACCCAGCCGCCGCCGTTGCCGCCGGGCTTTACGTTTTCGAAATAACGGAAGATCAAATAGCTCTGGTACTGCTGCAGATGCTGATCGGTATATTCGGGATCTCGGGTTTCGTCGCCGGTATATATGCCGTCGAATAATTTTGGTTCATCCTTAAGGTTGAAACCGAGAGCCTGAAAATGGTCGTACCAGTTCGGGAATTTTATTATAACTTTAACTTTCGGATTAACCGCTTTAGCCGGACCTATAACAAGCTCTTTGGCGGCTTGTGTCATAAGTTTTAACCGGAAGGCAGTCCAGCTCATCTTACCTTTTGCCTTTATGCACGATTCGTTTTTACAGTTGGTGAAGAAAAAATCGTCGAGAATAAACTCGTTGAAATGTTTGGCGGTAAATTCGGCTATTTTCTTTGCCTCGCTTCTTTCCGCAGGGTCGGTATAGCAGAAAGTCTGAAAGCGGTTGCCTTCGTTAATAGTGTAAGTAATGCCGCCGGCCGTAGCTATTCCTTTATCCTTAAAAAACTTTTTGGCCGTTTCTATGGTACGTCCGTCTACCGTTACCGTATCTCTGTGAGTTTCCAGGTATACCTTATCAACCTTTAATTGTCCGGAAATCAGATTCCAAACGGAATCCAGCTTATGCAGGTTGTTCATTTGTTTTACCTCGTAAGCCCTCACATAAACGGAGACAACGAAATTTTTATAATTTCTTTGCGCGGCAACAAAGCTTGAGGAGAGAAGGACTGTAAACAAACATATTATTTTTTTTGCGTTCATCTTTTTAACCTCTCCCGTTTTTTAAGCGATATTTTAAAATTTCATTCGCCTTCCGTTAAACGAAGAATGCTACATGTCTTTCGACACGTAGCATTCTAGGAGGAGGCAATGAAACGAAAAATCTACAACTTTAACTTTTTCATGATGGCCAGGTTTTTATCTATCAAAGCATTTCTTTGTATAACGCTTTCGGCGCTTCTTAATTTATCCGGCGGCGTATTCAGGACGTAATCGAGGAGAATATCCACAGTAGAGACGGCTACGTGCATCCTGGTATCCGCCGACGCGTAATAAATAAAAACCTCGCCGTTGTCTTTTTTAACCCAACCGTTGCTGAAGACAACGTTCGAGACATCCCCTACTCTTTCTTCGCCCCGGGGCGCGATAAAATATCCGGCCGGTTCGGCAATAACTTTATCGGGCCGTTTTAAATCGGTAAGAAACAGATATAAAACATAGCGCAGTCCGGCCGCGGTATTTCTCACGCCGTGCGCAAGCTGCAGCCATCCTTTTTCTGTTTTAATAGGCGCGGGTCCCATCCCGTTTTTAACTTCCTTGACCGTATGATACTGCCTGTCGTCGATTATCGTTTCCTTGTCGATCACGGCATTTTCCATTGAATCGGCAAGCCCCCAGCCGATGCCTCCCCCGGTTCCCGCGGATATAAATCCGTCCTGCGGCCTGGTATAAAACGCATACTTGCCGTCGACAAGCTCGGGGTGAAGGACGACGTTTCTCTGCTGCGGCGAACCGGTTTTCAGATCGGGCAGCCTTTCCCAGTCAATAAGGTCTTTTGTCCTGGCGATTCCGCACTGTGCTACTGCCGAGGAAGTGTCGCTTGCCGGAGCGTCCGGGTCTTTTCTTTCCGTGCAGAAGAGGCCGTATATCCAGCCGTCCTCGTGCGCAACCAGCCTCATATCGTAAACATTCGTATCCGGATTATCGGCTGATTCGGGCATAGTCACCGGATAATCCCAGAACCTGAAATTATCAATACCGTCGGGGGATTCCGCAACGGCAAAGAAGGATTTCCTGTCCGCTCCTTCGGTTCTAAGCATTAAAACTATTTTACCGTCGAATTCCATTGCCCCGGCATTGAATGCGCCGTTAACGCCGATTCTTTCGAGAAGGTGCGGGTTTGTTTCGTAGTTGAGATCGTAGCGCCAGAAAACCGGTGCGTGGTCCGCGGTTACAACGGGATACTTATAGCGGGTAAATATTCCGTTGCCCCCTTTAATTTTTTCGTTCTTTCTCGCGATCAGTTTTTCATGGTCTATAAATAATTCTTTAACCTTTTTATGGAATTCCTCCCGGTTCATTTTCCTTCCTTTGCAAATTCCAGTTCTTTCGATTCGGTTCTTTTATATTCTTTATCTCCGAAACTTTTTTCAAGCTTATCCCACCAGTTAAATTTCAAAATCCCGGTGGTAATTATCAAAATGCCGATCCCTATAACCATAAATTCGAACTTACGGATTATCATATAAACAGGGACCAACATTAAAGACAGCTGCCACACGATACCTATAATTACGTTGAACATATCTCTTTTAAAATCTTTATTCTTTTCAAAGTCGGGATACTCCTTCACTACTTTGTCGTGTATCGGCTTCCAGAATCCCCACGGTCTTACGTTCTTATAAAAATTCTTCAGCACTTCTTCGTCGTCCGGTTTCGTGAAGAAGGTGCCCGCAATGCTGCCTATCAGAGACAACGCCAGCACTACCGGAAAGCCTTCCAGAGTATTCAAACCGGGGAGGACTACGGGTACTATAAAAAGCGACGCCAATCCGGCAACCATGCCCCAGAAATAGCCGTAGCCGTTAAACCTCCACCAGTACCACTTCAAAAAGTTCGCGGCGGTATAGCCTCCCCATAAGGAATTCACTATCCACAATGTTACCTGGTTGACTGATGTAGTTAAAAAGCCGAAAACACATCCCACAATTACGACCGCAAGCGAAACTATATAGCTCATTCTGACATAAGTCTTTTCTCCTGCATCGGGCTTGAGGTATTTCTTGTACACGTCGTTTACCAGGTAAGCAGGCGCGGCATTTACCGTTGCGGCGTAAGTTGACATAAAGGCCGCAACAAGGCCCGCTATCAGCACGCCTTTTAATCCGTCCGGTACATAATCTTTAATCGCGATGGGAAGAATGGATTCGAAATTAAAATTTGCGCCCATTGCCCTTATCTGCGGGATATAAAAACCCAGCGCAAGTATAGTCAGACCGGCAATCATCATGTAACGCGGAAAGAATAACGCGACATTTACCATTCCGCTCATTTTTGAGGCCTCGACTGGATTCTTTGTGGATAAAATTCTCTGCATATCGTAATTTGGTGCGGGGCCCGCCAGGCTGACGAGAATTCCCTTAAATAATACGATCATAAAGAAAAATCCGAACAGCGAATAATCGTCGCTCGCTATCTTCGCGTTTAGGTCGGGAAGAATGCGCGACCAGTCCATGTTCAAATGCCAGTGAAAAAAAACCTGATCCCATCCCGCGGGGAGTACGGAATTTAACATTTCGGGACTGACTTTATACATAGCGATAATGCCGATTGCTATCGATGCAATCGTCATTATGGTAAATTGAATTATCTCCGTCAGAACGACGCTGTACATTCCGCCTTTAATTACATAAATGGCCGTAATGCCCATGATAATTAATGCGTACGTATTTGCCGAGAAATTCCAGGGCAAAAACGTCTTGAAGAACAAACCGGAACCTTTGAAAGCGTACGCAAGAAAACCTATAACCGATACGATCGCAAAGAGCACAATCACCATCTCGGAGAGAAAAGCTCCCCTTCCGTTTCCGAAACGCGTCTTCAGCCATTCCGCACCGGTCATAACGTTGGACCTTCTCAGCCATGCCGAAAGAAAAACCATTAAAAATATTTGATTGAATATCGGCCATGCCCACGGAATAAACATACTTTTTAAACCGTATATAAATAAAAGCATTACCAGCCAGATTGTACCGGTAATATCAAACATGCCCGAAGCATTTGATATGCCCAATATCCACCAGGGGATTTTATTACCGCCGAGGAAATAATTATTTATGCTTTTGGAAGCCCTCTTGCTGAGGAATATCCCCAAAAAAATACTGAGTATTAAGTAACCTACGACAATGGATATATCGAGAATGCTTAATGTCATATTGGTTTTTCTTTATTTTTTATCATAATAAGACATAAATAATGCCAGTTGAAATCAATCGTTTTTTTTTAATAAGTTGAATTATTATTCCGGGGCATATACCTCGTTTTTATCATTATAATAATACATTATGATTTTGATATGAATAAATACCGGCCGGCAAATAAATTTTCCTTAAAATTATTGCGATCCTCCGATTTATATATTCCCCGTTCTTTTGATTTTCTGCCGAATTTTATTTCTTCTTGTTGGAAAAAAAATTTTTGGAACCCTTTGAATCCCTTTTGGATATGAAAAAAATAATAAGTACCGATGCAATTAGATAAATTATTATAAACCCTATTTTAATTATAACACTCATTGCCTCTAAATAATTTTACAAAATCATGATTAAGCGCTCATAAATAGTGCCAGCAAGTTAAATCGATATAAGAAACGTATTACATCGGTTGTTTAAATTTCATCCGAAGATGCGTTATCATTATTATAAATGTTTATGAATTTGATAACCGGGATATAGATTTACGCGCCGGTTCGTCTTATTTTCTCTTAGTATATTTTTTGATGCTTTATATTGACAAAAATTTTAAACGGATAATAACTCGAGGGAAAAGATCACATGCAGGCAGTTGCGAATAAATCGTCAAAATTATTTTTGCTGTTCCTTCTTCTCTCGGCCTCGTTGCTGTACGGTTACCGGAATAAAGACGGCATCATAATCAAGCTAAGTAATTCCAAAATGCGGATCGAAATTATAACGCCGTCAATTATCCGCGTTTCCGTTACAAAGGACCGGGATTTTTCAAAGATAAATTATTTGGCCGTACTGCCGTTAAAACCCGAAACAAATTTCAAAACTGAAGATAGGAGCGGGGAATTCTTGATCAAAACCGACAGTCTGCTCCTGAGGGTGAACAAGTCCGACGGGGCAATTATTTTTTACAACACCGTGAATAAAATCCTGTTGAAGTCCTGCAAGGTCGACAAGGAATCATTTATAAATGATTCTTCCGCAGGCGAACTTCATATTAAGCAGAAGTTTGAATTGACTGCCGGAGAAGGGATCTACGGATTGGGCCAGTTTGAGGACCCGTTTATGAATTACAGAGGGCAGGATATTCTCATCGTTCAGGCAAACAGGACTGCCGTCAATCCTTTTTTAGTCTCAACAAACGGATACGGGATTTTATGGAACAACGACTCGCAGACCGAATTTCACGACGGTAAAAGGTCTGCATATTTCCGGTCCGAAACCGCCCGCCGGATCGATTACTACTTTGTATACGGTCCCTCGATTGATAATGAAATAGCCGGTTACAGATACCTTACCGGCCGGGCTCCGCTGTTCGGGAAATGGGCCTACGGATACTGGCAGTCGAAAGAAAGATACAAGTCCTCAGATGAATTAATAAAAGTGGTAAAAGAATATCGTGAAAAAAGGATACCGCTGGATAATATCGTGCAGGACTCGCGGTACTGGGGGGACAACGGCAATTTCAGCGGAATGACCTGGGATTCGGCCGGATATCCCGATCCTGAAATGATGATCGACAGCCTTCATAAATTGCATGCTCACCTGATGGTTTCGATCTGGCCGGCTTTCGGAAAAGATTCGAAGATATACCGCGAAATGGAAAAAGATAAATTCCTCTTTAGCCCCCCGCACTGGTGCGGAGGTAAAGTATACGACGCCTGGGATCCCGGAGCAAGGGAAGTTTACTGGAAATATATAAAGAAAGGATTATTCGATAAGGGAGTCGACGCGCTTTGGATGGACGGGACGGAACCCGAATTCAGATGCACCGACGACAGGTATATAACCATGCTTTCCCTGAAAAATGCCGGCAATAATTATATCGGGTCAAACTCGGAATATTTAAACTCTTATTCGCTGGCAACTACAACCGGCGTATACGAACATCAAAGAGAAACAACCGATAAAAAAAGAGTTTTTATTTTAACAAGATCGGCATTTGCGGGTCAGCAGAGAAACGCGGCCGTTACGTGGTCCGGCGATACTTTTGCCGGCTGGAACGTACTTAAAATTCAGGTTGCCGCGGGAATAAATTTCTGCATGTCCGGACTCCCTTATTGGACCGACGATATAGGAGGTTTTATTACAAGCTTTAATTTCCCGAAAGGATTAAAAGACGATGCATACAAAGAATTGTACGTCAGGTGGTTCGAGTTCGGCGCGTTCTGCCCGATCTTCAGATCGCACGGCACAAATATACCGCGCGAGATCTGGAGGTTCGGCTCTAAAGGCGACACTGCTTACGATGCCCTGGTCAGGTTCGATAATTTAAGGTACCGGTTGATGCCGTACATTTATTCCGTAGCCCGGATGGTTACCGATAAGGGATATACAATGATGCGGGGACTTCCGATGGACTTTGCGTCGGATACGAATACTTATTCGATCGGCACCCAATATATGTTCGGCCCTTCTATTTTGGTTTGTCCCGTTTTAAAACCTTTATATCATATGCCGGATTACAAAGGCATAGACATAACACCGGACCATTTTTATTCGCCCGGTGGAAAAAATCACGGCGCCCGGCTTACTATTTACAAAGGGATGCGGTTTGATAAAGAAGTGCTCTCCAGAAAATTTGAAGCGAGCCAGATCAGCTGGATCGGATGCCTTCCGGAAACGGTTGACTCCAGCTACAGTCTGAAGATCGAAGGACAAATTAAATCCGAAGAAAAAGGCGGTTATAAATTTATAATAATTACCGACGCCGGCGTTAAATTGTGGATAAACGATAAGCTGATCATAGATAAATGGAATAATAAAGACAGCGCCGAGTTCGAATCGGATATAAATTTGTCGGCGCGTACAAAGTACAATTTTAAGTTATATCACAGACAGTTCAGACCTAATACCGCTTACTTAAAAATCAACTGGATCAAACCGGGTTCGCACAAACATCCTGGCATGATCCCGGTTTATCTGCCTAAGGATAATATCTGGTACGACTTCTGGTCCGGCGATACGCTTCACGGAGGCCAAACGGTTCTGCTGAAAGTACCGGAAGATATAATGCCGCTTTATGTTCCGGGCGGATCAATAATACCTTTGGGACCGGAATTGCAGTATGCGGAGGAAAAGCCCGCCGATCCCGTTGAACTCCGCGTCTATCCGGGAAAGGACGGACAATTTAATTTATATGAAGATGAGAACGATAATTATAATTACGAGAAGGGAATTTATTCAATAATACCGTTTAAATGGCGCGACAATGAAAGAACTTTAACCATAGGTAACAGAGAAGGCAGCTTCCCGGGAATGCTGAAAGAACGGACTTTTAATATTGTCGTTGTTAAAAAGAGCCGGGGAGCGGGAGAGACAAATACGGCTGTACCGGATAGATCTGTAATTTACGTCGGGGGAGAGATCAATATTAAATTCTAATAAACAGGTAAAATATTATGAGATACTTTTACTCTTTTCTAACGAGTTTATTAATTTTTTCCAACTTTGCATTTTCGCAGACGGCCGATTTTACAGTAACAGTACAGGACTCGTTGAAGCCGATCAGCCCCTATATATACGGGACAAACAGTATTTTGACCGGCGAGGAAAACTGGTCCGCGATCCGGCAGGGAGGCAACCGTTTAACCGGTTATAACTGGGAGAATAATGCATCGAGCGCGGGGGAAGACTGGTATAATTTTAACGACAGTTATCTCACAGATCAAATAGGAATTTACAATAAAGACAGTGCAAACGTACCAGGGATTGTTACCGCAGCGTTTCAGGATCAAGCCGTCCGGATGGGAGCTTTTTCCCTGGTTACCCTTCAAATGGCCGGATATGTTGCAAAAGACAAAAGCGCCGATTCTGTTACCTTAGCCCAGACAGCCCCTTCGCCGCGCTGGGTTGCGGTGAGAGATGTTAAAGGCAGCGCTTTCTCATACCCGCCCGATACCTCGGACAGCTATGTCTACATGGACGAGTACGTAAATTTTCTTGTCGGCAAATACGGCGCTGCGGATTCGCCGCACGGAGTAAAAGCTTACTCGCTTGACAACGAGCCGTCATTGTGGAGTTCAACGCATCCCAGAATACACCCGGCACAGACAACATGCAAAGAAATTATCCGCAAGTCGGTTGCTCTCGCTAAAGCGGTAAAAAGCATCGATCCTTCAGCCGAGATATTCGGCCCGGCGCTGTATGGGTTCAACGCTTACAATTCTTTTCAAAATTCTCCCGACTGGAACTCCGTATCTTCCGGCAAGGGATATTCGTGGTTTATAGATTATTATCTCGATCAGATGAAAAAAGCAAGCGATACCGCCGGAACAAGGCTGCTCGACGTTCTCGACCTCCACTGGTATTCGGAGGCTATGGGAAGCGACGGCAACAGAATAACAAACTCAAACGCGGATTCATACACCGACGATACCGCAAGAGTGCATGCGCCCGGAACATTGTGGGTGTCCACTCATAATTATGTCGAGAACAGCTGGATAGGTCAATGGGAGAAAAATTATCTTCCCCTTATACCCAAATTGATCGGCTCGATCAATAAATATTATCCCGGCACGAAGCTGGCTTTTACAGAATTCAGCTACGGGGGAGAAAATAATATTACCGGGGCGATTGCATTATCAGATGTCCTGGGCATTTTCGGAAAATACGCCGTTTATTTCGCCTCGGTGTGGCCTCTAAGCGGCAGTACTCAATATATTTCCGCGGCGTATAAAATTTTCCGGAACTATAACGGACTCGATTCGACTTTCGGGAACCTGTCGATCCCCGCGTCTTCAACCGATTATGCAAACACCTCGATATACGCCTCGGCAACAAATGGGATTAATGAAATTCACCTAATAGTTATCAATAAAAATTTGAATAAAAATATTACGGGAAGCTTTAAGATTTCCACGCGGCAGATAATCGAAAGCGGACGCGTGTGGGAACTCGACAGCACCGGTTCCCGAATTCACGAAATCGACTCGGTAAGAAATATAAACAATAATTCTTTCGCTTATGTCCTGCCTGCGGCTTCGGTATGCCATTTTGTTTTAAGGACAATGGATGTTCCTACGGAAGTTGCTTTCAGTAATATTGCGCTCCCGGTTAAATATTACATGCAGGCTTATCCCAATCCGTTCAACCCCGTTTGCAAGATCGATTACAATTGCCCGGTTAACTCGGTGTCAAGGATCGATATTTTCTCGATTACCGGGGAGCTGATTAAAAGCTTCGGCCGGTTGACAAGCACAGGTTCCGTTTACTGGGACGGGACGAACGGGAACGATCAAAAGACGGCAACGGGTGTATACTGCGCCGTACTCAGCAGCTCGGGTAAAATTCTATCATCCAGGAAATTAATTCTGCTTAAGTGAAAAACCCTGCTTTATTAAAGGTTATTTGAAGGGCATGCAGGCAGAAATTTTTTACATTCCGCGGAACAGGGGAAATTCTTTTAACAAAATCTTTACCGGGAGAAGTCGGTATTCCTTCTCCCGGTAAAATGTGCCGGGTTATTTCATCAGCAGAAGTTTTGTCGAATACACTTTGCTTCCCGTATTAAGGACAAAAATATAGGCGCCCGAGGAAACCGACGTTCCGTAATTGTTTTTACCGTCCCATAACAAATTTATCCTGCCGCCGCTCCTGGATTGAGGAGCATCGAACCTCCTTATCTCCTGACCTAGGATGTTGAATATTTTCGTCGTGATATTTTTACCTATCAATTTTTCCGGCAGGTTAATAATAATCTTCGTAGAGTTGTTAAACGGGTTCGGGTATGCCGCCAGGGAAAGGCTGTCGTTCTTTTGAGCGCTGTCTTTTTTAATCCCGGTTGTGGGACCGCCCTGGTCGTTATTATTTAGACAATCATAGCAAATTTTAATTTCCTGACCCGGTTCCGGGCAAAGGAACGCGGTATAAACCGTGAGTATCCTTTCCTCGATGCTCCGGGCAAGGATCTCGTTAATGATGTCGTTATTAGGATACTGCTCTTCCAGATAATTTATATAATTGCCGGCCCACATATTCCGGTTGAGACTGTCCGTCAATGCGAAAGTACTGTCATCCAGGGAATACGTCTTTGAGAAAGCGGAAGACTGATAAACGCCGGACGCTTCGATTACAAACGGGAAATCGCCCTGGTACTTGCCCACCTGCAGAATCGGCTGGTTCAGGTAAATGGAACTGACATTACTGTTAAGGTTATAGCGCGCATAACAAAAGCCGTCCGCCAGTTTTGTGTGGAGATCGAAGGACTTTATAAAACCGTTCAGCGATTCCACGGCTGAAGATATTATTCCGCCTAAAGTTGCGCCCTGCGTATTCACGGTAAAATAATTAGCGGAAGTCAGCCTAGTTACATTCAAATAAAAATATTCGTTTCCCAAATATGTACGACCTCCGAACGAGTTGTAGCTGAAATTGAGGTTTTGATAATTCGCCACGTTTATAGGGAGCTTCGGTTCCATTATGGCCAGGAGGTCGTTGATAAGGCGGTTGGCCGATTTATAATCTCCCACCTGATCGGAATTGGAAATAAGCAAAATACTTCCGTCGTTGCCGTTGTTCCGTATAAAGTCTATTCCGTCGGCGATAAGCGGCGGCATGTTGCTGTAGTCCGACGGGAGGCCGCCGTCCAGATTATTAAAAATATTTTCGATCGTTCCCGAATCCGCGGGCAGCCAGTGCCCGCTGATCCTCGTAATATTCAAATTTGAAAAGATGATGTTTATCGAATCGCTTTTAGTTAATCCGGCTATCAATGCGGATTTAAGGCTGCTTAATAAATCATTTTTGGAATACGTACTTCTCGAAGCATCGTAGTCGATAAGCACGGCCACTTTTTTTGAGGCTTTAATGTCCAGTGCTTCCGACGGCAGGAAAGCCATCTGGTAGTAGCCGTCTTCCGCGGAGCTGTACCTGCTGACGAAAATCCCGTTCTTTAACGGAGTGTCGAACGTTAAATTCAGTGTTCCGTATACCGATTCACCCGGGAGATCCGCTTCAAGATAAGGCAACGACATCGAGTCGGTTTTACTTGTAAAATGCGTGTAAGGGAATTCCGCTATCCCGGGATTCTTAAATTTTTCGTTAGGACGTACGATAAGTTTGACGGTCAGAGGAGTATTATACGATAGGCCGATCAAACCGGACGGCAAAGGAGCGGTTACTGCGGCCGAATTCCATTCGGCAGGGACTAAATAATTTATTTTTACTTTCCTTGTTTCGTCGCCGGCCATCGGGTAGACTCTAAGCTGATAACTTCCGTCCTGGATCTTATAAAGGATCGAAGGATCGCGCCTTCTGTTTACGGTTTCTTCGTAAAAATTGGAAGCTGTCCATCTGTCCAGCAGAAGCGCTCTTTTCCATTTGCTGCCGATTAATAGCCAGGAATCGTGAACGATTGAATTCTCGGGCAGATCGAAATCCAGTTGAACCTCAAGAGTATCGTAATGATAGAAGTACGAATTCTTTGCCGAGAATGTAAGCGACAGTTCGTATTCCATGTAGATTCCGCAGGGATTTATCTCTATCGTTGCCTCTTCAATTGTACCCGGACCGCTTCTCCACGGATTCCGCGGATCCTGTACGTAAAGTCTCTGATAGGAATTGGCAATATTTGAAACGACGATAATAAAAATCGGGAGGAAAATTTTAAATAATTTCATACCGGCCCCTCTTTTTGTTTTCGAAAGAAATAACTAACGGAACTGGGCTCCCCGATAACAGTGTGAAACTTTTAAAAAGTTTTGATTGAACTATTTTTAGAATTGCGCCCTTTTAATATAATAAGCTAATATAATATTAAGCCTATAGCAAGAGATATTTTGATTTACAGTATTACCGCTTTTAAAACATATTCAAAGCATCATTGAAGTTGTCCGTAAGTAAAATTTATTCAGCTATTCGCTCTTCAAAACATTTTCAATCCGTTCCAGCTCTTGATCTGAAAAATTCATATTGTTCAGCATCTTCAAATTATCTTCGAGCTGCGGTACGCTGCTTGCGCCGATCAGCACCGAAGTTACCCTACGGTCTTTCAAAAGCCATGCGAGCGCCATTTGGGCAAGCGACTGTTCTCTTCCGGATGCGATCCGGTTGAGTTCGTCTATAATCTTTATCCTGCCTTCTGTTATATCTTTTGGCTTCAGGAACCCGTGCGGCTTCGATGCCCTCGATCCTTCCGGGATCCCTTTTAAATATTTGTCCGTCAGCATCCCCTGTGCAAGAGGCGAAAAGGCAATGCAGCCTACGCCGTTATTTTCCAGTACATCCAGCAGGCTTTCTTCAACCCAGCGTACGAACATCGAGTATTTAGGCTGGTGAATCAGGCACCTTACTCCCATATCCCGGAGGATTTTAACTGCCCTTTCGGTTAATTCCTCCGGGTAGTTGGATATTCCGGCGTACAGAGCTTTTCCCTGGCGTACGGCATGCGCCAGCGCCCCCATTGTCTCTTCAAGCGGGGTATCCGGGTCGGGCCTGTGAGAATAAAAAATATCTACATATTCCAATCCCATTCTTTTCAGGCTCTGATCGAGGCTGGCAATAAGGTTTTTCTTCGATCCCCACTCTCCGTAAGGTCCTTCCCACATGTAGTATCCGGCTTTCGTTGAGATTATCATTTCGTCCCTGTAGGAAGAAAAATCGTCTTTAAGTATCCGTCCGAAATTTTCTTCGGCCGATCCCGGCGGGGGCCCGTAATTGTTCGCCAGATCGAAATGAGTTATACCGGAATCGAAGGCTTTACGGAGAACTTTCCTGAAATTTTCGTAAACGTCCACTCCGCCGAAATTATGCCACAGACCCAAAGAGATCGCAGGCAATTTTATGCCGCTTCTTCCGCATCTGTTGTATACCATTTGGGAGTACCTCGCATCCGACGGGATATATTTCTCATGATCCATTTCATAATTCCTTATATTAATTTCAAAGCCGGGTAATACGTCTTCTGCAAATTTATCCGAAGTTAAGGAGAAATCATACTTCGATTATTTTGTTTCGGCAATAACTTTATTACCGGAAATAGATTTCATTGTGTTCCGTAGTTCCCTCATTTTTTCGGAATTTACTTTAAAGACGGCAAGAGTCGTAGTATCCGTATTATAAATGGAATTCAAGCCCTGCGGCTCCTGCGGCGGGTCGCCGGTAAAAGGATCCCCCGGCCTCCACTTATCGTCGGGGTGCCGACCCCTGCCTTCGCCTCCCCACGCCCAGACGTTTGTTCCGGCAATAGGGGCGCCGGCGGCGGCGCTGTCGTACACAAGACCGAGAATCTTTTTAAAATACCTGTCGCGTGCGGTGGTAGGCGTACCGGGCTTGCATTTCTCGCTGTCGCGCGGCAGCCCGAATTCCTCCATCACCAGCGGCTTGTCCAGTTCCCTCGCGAATCTTATATGGGTATCTATATAATTAACGGCGTTTCTTTCGGTGCGCGGATAAGTGCCGGCAATATTTTTTGCGTTGAACCAGCCCCAGTTCTTTGGCCACAAATGCATCGTAAGGTAATCTATGTATTTTGATCTGTGAGCCGTAATGTAGTTTACGGAATCATCCAGGCTTCCCGCAAGACCTTCGTTGCCGGTGGAAACAAGATGATTAGGATCGATGTCATGGATAAATTGGGCCGTTGTGTTAAGCCAGCGGTAATATTCGTCGTCCCAGTACGCATTCCTTCCAGGCCGCGGTTCGTTTGCAAGCTGCCATGCCATTATCGTCGGGTCTTCGTAATATTGTTTGCCGGTATATTTATTTTCCCGGGTGACAAGCATGTAAACAAAATTCAAATACATGTCCTGTGCTTTTTCGTTCTGATAAAAAGTTGCGGAGTAATCCATAAAATTCCCGTAATTATTATTTGCGGGATCGACCCCGCCCCCGCCGTTTGCCCAATCGTTATATTGAGCCATACCTCCTGTCCATTCCCAGTAATTATTTAAGAAAATAACAGCGTGCATGCCTCTCTTGCCCATCTCGTAGAGCAAATAATCCAGCCCGTTAAGCAAATCCTTGTCGTAAATTCCCGGGGCAGTCTGGATGGCGGGACGAAGTGAATTCTTAATATACGATTCCTCCGACGCGCCCAGTATTCTTAAGTTCGTTATACCGAGAGATTTTAATTCGTCGAGTTCCCTTTTTAAACGCGGCCTGTCGCCGGTCTTTCCCGGAGATCCGATGTAACAGCCGTACCATAAATTCGTACCAGTGAAATAATAAGGCCTGCCGTTTAATTCAAACTGAGTGCCGATAACCTTAATAAATTTAGGACTCTCTTTTAAGAAGAAAGTCGAACATGAATTTAAAGTGAAGGAAAGGAACAAAAGAGACAGAACCGCACACAACTTACGCATAATTATCTCCTTAAAATCAATTTAACCGAATACCGCCGGATGACCTGCCCTCCTCAAATCATTACCACAAACAACACACCACAGACCCCAAACTATTTCAAGAGAATCATCTTCTTAGCCGCTACGCTTGCGCCGGACCTTAAAACATATAAATAAATTCCGCTGGCCAGGTTATCCGCGTTAAAATCAACCGAATAATTCCCGGACTTTTGTTCTTTATCGACCAAAGTTTTAACCTCGCGCCCCAGTACGTCGTATATTTTCAGCGTAACGTAGCTCTCGTTTGAAATACTGTAATTTATCATCGTGTTTGGGTTGAAGGGATTCGGGTAATTTTGAGAAAGCGAAAAAGCGGCGGGCAGCGCTCCCTTTGATTCAACAGAAGTAACGATGCTTGTCGGGACGCCGAGATAATCTACGTACATCCATCCCCAGAACATTTGCATCTGGACGGTATTGGCGCCTTTCACCAGGTTTACATTTACTGTTTTTGCCAGCCACGAAGTTGTTGAACCGGAAAAGACAACCGTATCCGTTCGCACTCCGTTGACATTGATGTACTGGGACTTGGGAGAATCGTAATTCAATTTAAATCCGAAGGTAATAGGATAAGTACCCGCATCTGAATAATTCGTAAAATTCCAGGTAATCGTAGCGCTGGTATCGTTTGTTTGGGCGTCGCAATAAGAACCGCCGCTTGCAGTGGGATCCTTTTTTACAGTTATTCCCGTACCGTGAATAACCGCGTTTTCGGCTTCAAGCTTGGTTATTTGCACTACGCCCAAAGTTACCTGAACGGGAGAAGAAATTTCCTGCTGCCCCATATCGTTTTCCGCGACCGCAGTCAAAGTATAATTTCCCGGGGTACTGATTTTCCAAACATATGTATATAGCATTGTATCCGAAACGGTAGCTGAAGGCGTAATTATTTTACCCAGTGAGCTGTCCGCAGAAAAGAACTCGACATACGATATAGCCGCGCCGGTATCTTTTACGGCTGCCGATATAGTAATTTGGGTCCCGCCGGTAATGGAAGAATTGTTCCGGGGACTGACGATGGATACGGTCGGGTAGTCGGTATTGAATACATCTACGTCCTGTTTGTAATTTTGCTTCATAAAGTTCAGTGTTTTCCAGGTGTCGCCGGCGGCATTCGCAGGAT
>JBJKOY010000180.1:0-16663 GCA_046706945.1 Ignavibacteriaceae bacterium
CTCTCTACTATTTGTATCTTGCATATCGAGACTCCTTTATTTAGTTTTTTGTTTTTTGGACAATTATAAATTACTAAATTTTTTAGGAGTCTCTTTTTTTATTTTCAACTAATTATGAATATATACCGAAGAGTGCATAAGAAGTTGAAATAGTTTTCATTAAAGCGGATAAAAATAGTTTTACATAAAAGATTATCTCAGCTGGACCTTCGAAATCATTTAGGGCATTTGAATCTATTTTTAATTATTTTGAATTAAAAATAAAATGACTATACAAATTATATCATTAATAATCGCTTTATTGGCGGTAATTGCCGGCCCGATTATTACCTATAGAATTACAAAAAAGAATCTTGAATTTCAATTCCGAACTATGACTCAAGGGGGATGGATAGATAAACTTGAGGAAACTTCCGTATCCTTTCTAAGTTTTACTCTGGAATGGATTGAAAAATATAGAGCACTTGAAGATAAGGTAAGAAAAAACCCGGTATCAGGTGAATCGGTTAATTCCGAAATTGATAGAATTATGAATGGGATTAATTCTTCAATTATAAAACTTCAGCTTTTATTAGATTCTGAAAAAACCGATCAGAAAATTATTTCGGATAATATTATTGAAATGAAAAGTCTGGTAAACAGTAAAAAGTTCGATGATCCGACTATCTCGAGACTTAAAGAATGCCATGATAATATAATTTCAAAACTAAAAATGATTTTTCACCAGGAAAGAAAAAAAATATCAAAAATATATTCTTAACAGAATAAATATGTCGGAAATTAAACAATCTCAGAGCATTAAAAAAACGAGCTTGAAGGCAAATCCGTTAAAAAAGAAAAATCCCTTCAAAGCCTAATCGAATCAAACCCTGAAACCTCTCTTTGTTTAAGCTTGCTTGCAACAGAATATAGCACGGTCCTCATCGCTGCAGCCGGATTGATATACTTGAAAAACAGGAGGAAATTCAAAAATGGGATAATTGAAAGAAAATAATTATATTATAACCGACTTCTTAATACTTGCGAAAATATACGGGGAAATTTCCGACAAAAAGAATATTCCATGAGAGTTTGAAAATTTAGTCATAACCTGCAGAGTCCGGTAAGTATTCAGAATATTACAGATCTTTAAATTTACGAAATGCAAAATAATTTTGATTGTTAGGATTGTTCTCTTAACTCCCAAAATTAAGAAAGCATATATGAAAACAATCATTATTCTTCTTATTGCAGCTTGCAGTGTTTTTCCCCAGTATTCATACCTGAAGATTAGGCAAATAACCGATATTAAGGGAGACGCCAGAAATCCTTTCGTACCGCAAAATCCGTATATGCAGGGCCCGATGTATTTATTTTTTGAGATCCATAATATTAATGCAAGCAATATAGCTTTCATTAAATATTATAGTAACGACAACGGTAAATTTCCAGAACCTGTTAAATTAACCGACGATTCTTTTTCGAATATAAATCCCCGCTTCCTGCAGACCCAAAATTATCTCGATAATAATTTCCTGTTCTTTCAGACTAATAAAAACGGTAACTGGGAAATAGCATATAAAATACTAAAGGACAGCGTTTGGTCCGAATTGAAATTCGTGGACAGCTCAACAACCGACGAAACGAATCCTTCCTTAATGTTTATCGGTCCATATTATTCTAATTCGGATTCGGCCCGGGTATTATATCAAAAGGGTCATTCGGTATGCATGGCCACGTACAAGGATAATGCTTTTCGCATAGAAGAAGTATTCAAAGGAAACGATTCCGTAGAGTATTCCCAGCCGACCGGTACGCCTTATAATGTATATTCGGCGCCTTATGAATATAATTCCTATATTGATGCGGCAGCGACAAAAAAATACGACGGCAAATCGATTATTGTTCTTAAGACTAAAAATAACAACACCGGATCCTGGGGCGAGGAGAAAATTATTGACGACAGCTCCGAGTGCAGTAACCCGAAATTTTTAGATTTAAATTATTCAACGTGCTTAAGCTATGAAAAATTATCGGGGAAATATTCTAATATTGAACTGTTTCCTAACTGGGGTTCAAATATTGTCACGCAAAGTATTCTGGATACTGTCAAAGGCGATCTAAGCGATTTACATACCTGGGCTGCTTATATAATTGTGGATTTTTTCAAAACCGTAAAAAGAGATTATGAAGTCAGGAACTTATACGCATATCGATATCTAAAAAATGACAGCATGTTTATTTTTACAAAAAAATTTTATGACCCTTTTTATGATTTCCGGATCGGGGATACTTTAATATATACTAAAGTTAAAAATACAGGTTTAACCGCCGGATACTTAACGGCCGATTCCGGTACTGTAAATGTTGTTTACGAGGACAGCCTTAACGGTCATATTCAATTGTTCGGAATCGGAGCTCCCCGAATTCTAAGCGTTAAGAAAAACTAGATCCCCGACGGGTTCTATTTATATCAAAACTATCCTAATCCTTTTAATCCAAGCACAATAATTAAATTCTATCTCCCCAGCGCCGGATATGTGAAACTAACCGTATACAATGTCCTCGGCAGGAAGGTAAAAGGACTTATTGATGAATTTATGTACCGGGGAATCCACGAAGTAAATTTCAATGCGCAGAAATACGGTCTGTCGAGCGGCGTCTATTTTTATTCAATTATTGCAGACGGATTCCGTCAAACGAAAAAGATGCTCCTGGTAAAATGACATCTACGCATTCAGGCTTTTCTCTTCCTACCGTTTGGCTGTTAGTATGCGCTCATACCACTGGATGCCTACATTTCGCCTGGTCAAATTTAAACCCGGAATAAGCTCATGCTTCCAATCTTCAATACCCGTATCATTCACTAAATCCCAGCCGCTTTTATTAATAAGGTTACTTATTTCATGTCTCGTATAAGCCGAGAGCAAGGGTTCTCCCAAGAGTTTAAGAAAGAAGCTCGTCGGAATTTTTCCCCTCCTTTTTGCCATGTAAGTGAAAGCGATGCTGCTGCCGGCCGTAGAACAATCGGATATAGAAGTTAACGTATCGGCTACTTCATCAGGCGTAAGATACATTGTAACCGCTTCCCAAAGCCAGAATGTCCTTTTCTTAAAGTCGAACCCGGCTTTAATAAGATTAGCCGTCAGGTTATCCCGCGTAAAATCCATCCCTACGAAACGCACTTCTTTCGCGGCCGGTTTGTACCGGATAGTTCTCTCTTTCTTCAGCCGCTGTGTACCCGGATGATCAACCTCGAACACAATAATATTTTCAAGTTCACTCAACCGCCAGGACCTCCCGTCAAAGCCCGCGCCTAGTATAACCACCTGTTCGAAAGGAAGAGATTCAAGTATCGCGCGGTCGAGCATAACTGTCCTGAATTGATTGCAAATACCCATCCCGCGGAACCATAACGGGTAAGGCGATTTCGGCAGCTTATTGCGGCCTTTCTCATATCTCTTTTGCCAGCCCCGAGTAAGGAATTTTTCCGCCGTTGGATCCGAAAAACCCGGGACTGTGGGAGAAAGGTTTCCGAGTGCACGGTTATATGCTACTGTCTGTGCCGTGGAACTTGCTTTTTGTTTTCTCATAATTATATTCTTACCTGATTTCGTCAAAATTATTTTTATCGGCCGAATTATAGATGAGGAAGATGTAATTAAAAATGAATAATCGGTAAATATCAGGTTTTAACCGGTGAAAGTCTTAAAGTAAATAATATTTGGATCAATACGGTACCGGCAGCAATTATCGTCCGACTTCGCAAAATCATAACGTACCGTTCTTTAATTGTTAAGAGGTTTTTGAGACAGCATCATGAAAAAATCAAACAATTTATTTTCCCGCCGTAATTTTATCAAGACCGCGGCCGGGGCAGCGATGGGTTTAACGTTGAAACTGCCGGATTTGAAGGCGGCGGAGCCGAAGTCTGATACGCGGCCGAATATTTTGTGGATCACCATGGAGGACTCGTGCCCGCAGTTTTTCGGCTGTTACGGGAACAAGTCGGCCCGTACGCCGAACATGGATAGGCTGGCCGCCCGCGGCATTCGATTCAAGAGCGCGTTCTCCACCGCGCCGGTTTGCGCGCCCAGCCGCAGCAATATCATTACCGGGTGTCTGCCGGAAGTTTTGGGCTCCGGAAACCACCGGAGCCGGTACCCGATACCAGAGCAGATCAAGGGCTTTCCGTATTATCTCCGCCGGGCCGGATATTTCACCTCAAACAATCTCAAGACCGATTACAACCTGGCCGGCGAAAAGCATTTCGTGAGCGAAGCCTGGAATGAATGTTTCGGCAGCGGCGGTTGGGGAACCTCCTACCAAAATAATCAGGACACCTTCGATGAAACATCGCGGGAGGCCGGCTGGTGGCACCGTAAACCGGGCCAGCCGTTTTTCTCGGTGTTCAACTTGTTCAACAGCCACCAGTCGCGGACGATGACTTTCCCGGAACGATGGTATGTAGAAAAGATCCTCGATAAACTTCCCGAAAAAGACCGCATCCTGCCGGAGGATATTGAGATGCCGCCGTTCTACCGGGATACTCCGGAAATGCGGCGCCATGTGTGCCGGGTTTATAATTCGCTTCAATTGACTGACCGGGAATTCGGCAAAATTTTGGATCGGCTGGAAAAAGACGGACTCGCCGAGGTCACCGTCATTTTTTGTTTCGCAGATCACGGCGAAGGAATTCCGCGGGCGAAAATGAGCGCGATGGGTACTGGATTTCAAGTGCCGTTTATTGTTTACATACCGCCCAAGTTTAAATACCTCTCACCCTGGCCGATGGGCGAAGCTAATGATGAGCTGGTAAGCAGTTCGGACGATGCGGCCCCGACGGTGTTGAGCCTGGCAGGAGTAACTATTCCTAAATACATGACCGGCCGGCCGCTGCTCGGCCAAGCCCGCCGCGTGCCGAGGCCGTATGTCTGGGCCTCCCGGAACCGGATTGACGAAAGTCCCGATCTTTCCCGGGCGGTGACCGACGGCCGCTATTTTTATTGCCGCGTTTTCATGCCGCAGCTGCCGCAGGTGAAATACGCCAAATACATGGACGTAGGGGATATAACGCGGGTGATCCGTGCGGATTACAACGCCGGGCACTTGAACGATGTGCAGGCCGCTCTCGTGAAACCCGAGCAGCCGTCGGAATATCTTTTCGATCTGCAAAACGACCCGTGGCAAATCCGCAACCTTGCTGAGGACCCCGGGCACAAGACGGATTTGGAACGTTTGAGCGGCGCGCTGCAATCGCATCTGCGGGAAATCCGCGACGTTCATTTCCTGCCGGAATATGAATTGGCCCGGAGGGCAAAGAACGATCCGCCGTATAATTTCCGGCTCGACGACAAGAGTTATCCCTTTGAAAAAATCCTGGAGACGGCAAACCTTTCGGGCGGCGGAGAGGCAGTCATGGACGATCAGCTGCGGGCGCTGCAAGACTCAGACGCTACTGTGCGTTATTGGGCGGCAGTGGGATTGGATGCCCAGGGCGGCGAGGTAAAACCGTATGAAAAGGAAATTACCGCGGCTCTTAATGACTCAAGTCCGTGCGTGCAAATTGTAGCGGCAGGAATAGCCTGCAAAGTTTTCGGGAATGACGAAGCTCGCAGGCGGCTCCGAGGATGGATTCAAAACGACGACCGCAACGCAAGTCTGCTTGCACTTCAAACCATCGAATATATGCGCGACAAAGCCCGGCCATTTGCGCCGGCACTTTGGAAATTCCAGCGGCAGCTTACCCGGGATCCTCCTGCTAAAAACTATGATACGGAATGCGCGGCCGAGACCACGCTGCATTTTCTCGAAGGCGCGCCGTTATACTACCCGGAATTCGCCCGCTGGCTGCCCAAAGCGCAAACGGAGACTGACACGGCGGTGCATTTTGAACGCTGAGTTAACAAATTTAAATTTGCCCTAAACATCTGTTGAAGTTATTATTGAAGTACCTTTTATAATTATCGCAACTCCCGCAACGGGTTTAAGTGTATGTTTATCAACAATATTCCCGGTAACTAATACCTGTGCTTTTAGATCGGGAACGGTAAACAGAAGGAAAAGAATGTAGTACCCAAGAGTGTTAAAGAAAAATAAAATTGGAATAAGAGATGCAAAATAATTTTTCAAAGGGTGATTTTTTAAATTGTATTAAAAATATCGTCACATAATTTCCTATCCGGATTTGTACTTAAATCACTCCTTAATTATGAAAAATTTCTTATTTACTCTTTTATAAATCCGAACTTTCTGACAAAAAATTTCAAACCACAAATTTCTATTGAGGAGTTTATGAAACAAACCAAACTATTCACCAGCTTTATTTTTTCATTATCCGTACTTCTATTCATTTCTTTTACAGCAACGGTGCAGGCCCAGGAAGCCAAGAAACCGCGGCTCAGTTTAAAGGCAGGAGTATTTCAGAGGATCGGTCTTAATACGGATATTAATATTTCTTACAGCAGGCCGGGGGTTAAAGGAAGAAAAATTTGGGGTGGATTGGTTCCGTACGGGCTGGCGCCGGGAAATAAAGAGTCCAAAGGAAAGCCGTTCCCCTGGCGGGGAGGCGCAAATGAATGCACAACAATAGATTTTAGTAAAGACGTCAAAGTTGACGGTCATAAGTTACCTGCCGGTAAATACAGTATGCAGTTCATCCCCTCTACTAAGCAGTGGATAGTAATCTTCAATAAAAACACTAAACTTTGGGGAAGTTTTCTGTACAATGAAAAAGACGATGCTCTGAGAATAAAAGTAACACCGGTAGAAGTTCCTTTTCAAGAATGGCTGTCGTACGGGTTTGATAAATTGGCTGGGACTTCATGCAGGGCTTATTTAAGATGGGAAAAATTAAAAGTTCCGTTTAATATATCAACTGCGGATTAGGAATTAACTGCCGTTAATATAATTCGTTTTTAAGATAGTTAAATAATATCTTGGTATGCAAATTAGCTAAGGTTTGCACCGCTATAAAGACCCGTATTGGGAAAAATATTCGTGTAATGGGTCGGCATTGTAAAATTTAAATTTCTTGCCCCATTCTTTACTTATTTTTTCTAAGAGTCAAAAGTTGTGAAAAAGACATATTAAATTCATTCCCAGGACTAACATCGGTATTCCTATGAAAAAATTCTTCAAATGTTTGGTAATTTTTTTGCTGGTTTTTTTTACTATTAAAATAACCGCTCAAAACAAGTCGGCTAAAGAATCAAAACCCGATTCCATAAAGAATATTCCGTTAACCGGCTTATCGTTTAGAAGCATCGGGCCGGCAATAACCGGCGGCAGGGTTGTTGCGTTGGCCGTAAACCCGTTTGATCATGATGAATATTTCGTCGGCTCCGGCCACGGTTCGTTATGGAAGACGGTAAATAACGGCGTAACTTTTACGCCGGTATTTGACCACCAGACGGCGTATGCAATAGGCGCCGTAACGATTGATCCTACTAACCCGAATGTTGTATGGGTAGGTACGGGTGAGAACGATAATCAGAATAATGTTATTTACGGGGACGGTGTTTATAAAAGCGAAGACGGAGGAAAGACATGGAAAAATATGGGAATAAAAAATTCTCAGCAAATAGGCGGAATTATAGTTGATCCGAAGAACCCGAATACCGTTTATGTTGCCGCTTACGGATCACTGAGAAAAAGCGGCGGCGACAGGGGAATATTCAAAACAACCGACGGCGGAAAAACATGGAAAAATGTTTTATTTATAAGTAAGTATACCGGCTGCTATGAAATACACATGGACCCGAGGTACGATAACTTGCTGTACGCCGTTGCACATCAGCGTATGAGAAAACTATACACAGGCGTAAGCGGCGGACCCGAAAGCGGGATCTACCGCAGTACGGACGGGGGGGAAACATGGAATAAGATGAAGGAAGGTTTGCCTTCGGGCGACGTAGGAAGAATCGGAATGGCGATTTCACCGATTAATCCAGATGTATTATTCGCAATTGTTGAAGCAGAAAAGGGAGGCGGAGTTTATAAAAGTACGGACAGAGGCGTAAGCTGGACAAAGGAAAGCAGCTATGTTTCAACTTATCCTTTTTATTTTCAAAAGCTTTTCTGCGATACTAAAGATATTAATAGAATATACAGCATGGATGTTTTTATGAAAGTCAGCATAGACGGAGGTAAAACATGGGAAAAATTAGGCGAAGCTAAAAAGCATGTCGACAATCATGTATTGTGGATTGATCCTGCCGATAACAGGCACATGATCGACGGCTGCGACGGCGGCGTTTATGTTACTTACGACCAGGGAAATAATTGGGAATTTATATCAAATATTCCCATAGCGGAAATTTATAAGGTAACGACGGATAACGACACTCCTTTTTATAATGTGTATGCAGGTTCGCAGGACAACAACAGTTTCGGCGGTCCTTCAAGAACTATAAGCACGGGCGGAATTACAAATCGCGATTGGTTCTTTACCACAAGCGGAGACGGTTTTCAAACACAGGTTGATTGGAAAAACCCGAACATCATTTATGCCGAATCACAATATGCCGGCTTGGTTAGATACGATAAAAAAAGCGGCGAACAATTGTATATAAGACCCTATGAGTTTAATACGGATACTGCTTACCGATTTGATTGGGATGCAGCTTTGCTGATTTCAAAATTCGATAACAAACGACTGTACTTAGGCGGCAATAAATTATTTCGTACGGATGACCGGGGCGACAGTTGGAAAGTTATAAGCCCCGACCTAACAAGAGGGGTTCCCAAAGAAATGCAAAAGTTGATGGACAGGAGCTGGAGTATTGACGATCTAGCGCTCAAAGGAACAATGGCTCAAATTTCTACTATTGCCGAATCCCCGCTGGATGAAAATTTATTGTTTGCGGGTTCGGGAGACGGACTAATACACGTTACAACCGACGGCGGAAAGACTTGGATTAAATCTTCCGCTCCCGGTCTTCCCGAATACGCAAGAATTTCACAAATAATTGCTTCGCACTTCAATAAAAAAGTGGCTTATGCCGCCTGCGAAAATTTTACGGACGGAGATTACAAACCTTATTTGTATAAAACTACCGACGGCGGTCGTTCATGGTTTTTATACAACGGAAATCTTCCCGAAAAAGGAAGTACCTATACAATTGCCCAGGATGATGTTGATAAAAATTTACTGTTTGCCGGAACCCAATTCGGGGTCTATTTTACGGTTGACGGCGGTAAAGAATGGATTCAACTGAAAAACGGAATTCCTACCGAATGTGTAATGAGTCTTACAATCCAGAGAAGAGAGCACGATCTGGTTGTATCAACTTTCGGAAGAGGAATTTATATCCTCGACAATTATACACCGCTGAGATATCTAAAGAAAGACAAAGATGAAGATGCGGCTATTTTCCCAATTAAGGATGCCCTTATGTATATTCAATCTACCCCTTTTGGCTTTAAAGGAGTCGGGTTCCAGGGAGCAAGTTTTTATTCCGCTCCAAATCCTCCGTTCGGGGCGGTGTTTACTTATTATTTAAAAAATGACATTAAATCTCTTAAAGAACAAAGAAGAGATAATGAAAAGAATGAGCAGAAGAAGGGTAAGGATATCAAGTATCCTTCATATCAAAGATTATTAAGTGAAAAAGAAGAACCGAAATCATACCTGTTATTCACCGTAACAGATGAACAGGGTCATGTAATTAGAAAATTAAAAACCGAGGCCCGTAAAGGTGTAAACAGGATAATATGGAATTTCCGGTATGCGCCTTTTGTACCGGTATCTTTAAAGAAGCCAGACAACAGCATACCGTGGAACCAGCCCGATCTAGGTTACATGGTTGTGCCTGGTAAATACAAAGTGTCTCTTTCAGAGTATGCAGACGGTAAATTTACCGAGCTGGTTAAGCCGCAGGAATTTTTGTGCAAACAATTACACAATACTGTTCTGCCCGCAAAAGATAAGCTTGCACTTGATAAATTCGATAAGAAAGTAGCAAGTTTAACATTGGCAATTTCCGCAGCCGATGCTTTCGGAAAATCTTTAGTAAATAAGATTTCTTACATGGAAAAGGCAGTAATCGATGGTGCCGATGTTCCGGATAGTACTTACAATACAATAATTTCTATAAAGCACGAACTTGACGGCTTTAACAGGAAGCTTAACGGCGATCCTCTTTTAGCTAAATACGAGGGCGCCGTTCCTACTTCCGTTAAAGACAGGATTGAATTAATTACTTCATCTCTGTGGGTGACAACTTCGGCGCCGACGGAAACATATATAAGATCTTATAACGCTGCGGCTGATCAATTCGGCGGCTTATTAAATAAACTAAAATTAATTAACGATCAGGTTAAAAGGGTGGAATCCTCACTTAATAAATACGGCGCGCCTTATACTCCCGGAAGATTTCCCGAGTGGAATAAAGGCGGGTAAATCGAACGCTTAAATCTAATTTTTTTTGCCTGCATCGTGTGCATGTCGGAAGCATGAGGCTCGATACTCGGTTTTTGATTATAGATATTAAGTTCCGGTATGGCGTTACGCTTTTAAATGAGTTATTATAATTACAGGCAAAAGAACACTGACGACGCGGATTATACAGATAAGCACGGAAAAATCAAAATCCGTGAAAACCTCCCGAAAGCCAGGCGTATAATCAGTGTATGCAATGAATCCGGATAAACTCATTTAGGCATGGAAAAATACCGCCGGCTGGTTTACGGCAAACACGCATAGGCGTCAATTTAAGGATAGACAAAATATATCTAACAATGTAAGAATTGTTTAGAAACTATTAAAAATTTAATAAAAATTATTTTGATAGAATTAAAAAATGTGAGGATATTATTGATAATAAGTCTCGCCCTTCGTAAGGGAGAGATTAGAGAGGGTCAGAGGTTGTTCATAAATCCTGAACCCATCCCCACCCTTCCCTTGAAAAGAGAAGGGCTTATTGGTAGAATTAACATTTATTTTTTCATTCTGTCATCTGATTATTTTATAACAACTTATAGCGTAAAATTTATAATTAAATTGACACCTATGTGCTGCAGTCATGGTCGAACCGTAATACTTAGTCTGCAAATTAGAACACTTCTAAATTTCTCACTTTATAGATTATTGAATTATCCATAAATACTCCTATAAATCTGAATGCATAAGATAAAATTATATCGCCGTAAAATGTTTTACCGCTTGTATGCTTGATGTAAAAAGGGGATAAAAATGATACCCACGAAAAATTCCCTTGAATAAATTCCAATCTCTTAAGAAGTTATTTCCCGTAATACTCACGAATAAATCAGGGAATATTAATTGCACCGTATAAACTTCACATCATCAATACTTAAATTTTTTTTCTCAATTCTTTTAAGAACATTCATTATAAAATAATAAGGCTGAATATATAAACAAACTTTTACCGGATAGAAATTAAAATTACTTAATAATAATATTCGGGATTAGGGGATTATTATGAATTATATACATTTGAGGCATATCAGTACCGTAACCC
The DNA here is from genome assembly GCA_046706945.1 of Ignavibacteriaceae bacterium. Taxonomy (GTDB): domain Bacteria; phylum Bacteroidota; class Ignavibacteria; order Ignavibacteriales; family Ignavibacteriaceae; genus FEN-1297. The sequence goes on from JBJKOY010000180.1 coordinate 11,463, forward strand.
TGGTTATAGCTCTATCCTTAATTTTCCTTCCATCCGATATTTTTGCCCAGCATTATTCCGAAATATATCTTTCCAACGGCCGGCACGTTAGGATAGATAATACAAAAGGCGGAACCTATTCGGTATTTTCAAATAACGGCAGGCTTCAATCCGTGCAGATGAAAAATCCGGAAGAGGAGGTGCGTATTATAGTAACGTTCAAAGACCGGCCTTTGGCAGATTACCGGATTGAAAAACACTCGCTGCAAAAAACTTCAATCGCGGTCGTCTATGCGTCTTTGCAGTCAAGTCATTTAGCTTTTAGAACGGCCCTCAATGCCGTAAGCAGCCAAATGACCGCGCAATTAAAATCCGATTACGGCTACAAAATTACCCGCGATTATTACAGTGCAATAAACGGAGTGGCAATGCAGTGCAAACGCGGCATGATAGACCGGCTCCTTGCATTGCCGATGGTGGAGTACGTCAGTCCGGATGAAAAGGTGGAAGCAAGCCTGACTCAATCTGTTCATCAAATCCGTGCGGACATCGTTCAGGACAGTCTCGGGATAACCGGCAAAGGCGTTTTGGTCGGTGAAATCGATACCGGTATAGACTATAAAAATCCTGCATTGGGAGACGGATACGGTCCAGGCTACAGGGTTACCGGCGGCTATAATTTTGTGAAAAACGATAACGACCCCATGGATGATAACGGGCACGGTACGCACGTTGCGGGCATAATAGGAGCAGACGGCGGTAATTCCCTGCGCGGCGTAGCACCCGGCGTGAAATTCCTCGCGGTAAAAGTCTTAGACGAAAACGGAATGGGCCTTGCTTCGGATGTCATCGCCGGAATTGAGTACTGTTTGGATCCCGACGGTAATCCTGCAACAAATGACGCTGCCGGTATTATCAACATGAGCCTTGGCGGAGCTCCGTTCCCCGAAAATCCTGTTGACAGTGCTGTGGACAATGCCGATAAAGCCGGAATATTGTGCGTGGTTGCCGCAGGTAATTCGGGGTACGAAGGATACGGAACCATCGGCTCACCCGGCACCAGCAAGAGTGCGTTAACCGTCGGCGCATGCGATTCTGTTTTTCACATTGCCGGTTTCAGTTCCCTGGGCCCCGATCCGGTTAATTTTTCAATAAAACCTGAGGTTGTGGCTCCAGGGGTAAATATTCTTTCAACCGTACTGAATAATAAAACCGCAAGCGAGTCCGGTACTTCAATGGCCACGCCGCATGTTACCGGGACGGCCGCATTACTAAAACAGGAACATCCTTTATGGACGCCGGAAGAAATAAAAGCGGCAATTATAAATTCGGCCCGTTACCTTGGAGACAGTGTCTCCGTTTTTGCCCAGGGCAGAGGATGTGTTGATGCATTAAATGCGGCGGAAACAAAGTTAGTAGTCGAACCGGGAGTTATAAGTTTCGGCTTCGATGATTTGGCGCGGTCTGTTTGGACAGACACGGTAAAATTAAAGATCGAGAATTTTCATTCTACGGTACAAAACACAAGGATAAGCATCATCGACGGACCGCCCGGAGGAACGACGCTGACTTTCGACAAAACATCGTTCTCCCTTTCTCCCGGCGAGGCAACAACTGTTTCCGCTATACTGACGGTTCCGTCTTCGGTCCCAATTCTCTCAACGGATCCTTTCGCTTACACAGGTAAAATCAAGGTTACTTCCGATTCGGATAACGTAAACGTGCCTTTCAGCTTTGTCAAAGCAACGACTCTCGTAGTTTCATTTGATTTGCCGCCGGCGGATTTTTTATTTATTGTAAACCGGAAAACCAATACCACGAAACTTGTTTATACACACACAGGCGTTGCCAAGTATATTGTACCGGTACCTCAGGGGGATTCACTCGATTTGTTCGCGGTATTGACGCAAGATTCGCTAAGTATGCGGAATTATTATCTTGTCCATCATAGAATTGATAATCCGGCCGGGCTTACCTATGTTTCTATGAGCCATAATGAAGCAACAATCAATGCGACTAATGAAATTTTTTACGATATTCACAATAATATAATTCCTGCCGATTCAAACATGTTGGTTCAGATATTGTATGAATTAAAAGCAGCAGGAAAAGCAAATTTTATTTTCGGATTAAATTTCGGATTTCCCGCAAATTTGCTGCGGTTATATTTCCCACCGTCGGACACTTCATTTTATATAGAAAAAACCGTAACAGCATCACAAGATTCTAATAATTATTTTCTTAGTAAGTCCGTTTTAGGCCTTCACAACATGCAAGATATTTCTATCGCAAGCGGTTCCAATAATTTATTCGGTTATTACATAAAAGGCTCATACAGCGATCCTTATCTGCCTAATCCTTCAAATTGGAGAGAAGGCATCGTTTTCGGTTTAGGCAGCTTGGATGTAATGCCGGAATTTTCCGGGTACGGTTACGGATATTCAACTAATTTTTTCCCGAATTTCAAAGGCAATTTTTATTTTAACAACCAAGTCGCAAGTCATTTCTCCGGAAACGATAAATACCATTATTCCTCTATGTTTTTCGGCATGAGTTACGCTCTGCGCGCTAACGATACGTCCAGCGCGGCTCCTCCGATATTGCGCACTCCTGATTTTACCATCAATGAAAAAAATGAAGCGGTCTTTGATCAAGTGAATATTAGCTCTACCCCCTCCGGGTCATCTGTTCAGTTGGAAATATATAATGATTATAATTTTGAAACATTAGAGCCCGGCGATACGATTCAAGTTGAACAATTTCATCATGTCAATTTCCCCGATTACACAACAACTCTTAACTCGGGATCAATATTTCTGGGTCATAATAAAGACCGGTATTTCTATGATATATTTAGTTACGGAGGAATAAAACAAACTAACGGAGTAGGCGAACTTAGAGATACCCGGAATTTGTATTGGAATGTGCCTTTATTTAAAGCACAAGCTTTCGCAAACAATCAAGCACAGGCAAATATGCAGCCGTTTATGCCGGGAGAATATTGGAGCAATTCGTCGGTTATTTTTGTTAACGAACATGCTTATTATAAATTTGAAGATGCTAAAAACAATATCGATATATTCCAGATATTAAGTGCCGGGCATCCGTATACAATCTTAGGCCAGGCGGGACAGTGTACCGCCGACTTTGAATACAAAATACCCGGTAATTCATATTATGCCGAATTTCCTTCATTCAATCTTTTGCAGGTTTCGGTGAACGGCAAGGCTGCTGATGCGGTAAGTCCAGGTCAAAACGGAAAGATTCGTCTCGTTCTTCATAATCCCAACAGCAACATTACTTCGGCGAAGATTTCATTGTTATCGGCGTCCGGCAATGAAATTGCTTTGCCCGTATCTTACGCCGGCGCAAATGAATATGATGCCGATATTCCGGACAGCATTACCGACGGATTTGTTGATGTAGTGGCTAGAGTTGAAGACGCGGGAGGCAACAGGTGTAAACTAACTGCCAGTCCGGGATTTTACTTCGGCGGCAATGCCGGTAATATAAAATTAAATGCCCTTTTGAGGATGACGACTTATTCACTAGATAATATTAATACAGCAAATATGAAAGTGGGCGATACGCTTAACTATACGATATCCTACTTCAATTACGGGAATAATGCTGCACGGAATGTTGCCGTAACATTTCCGGCTACATCTTATTTCAAGAACATAGGGCCGCAATCCCGGACGATTGATTCCGTTGCCGTTAATGATACGGTACATGTCCCTGTCCGGCTCGCGTTTTTAGGCAAACAGCAGACAACGGATATATCGACGGATTATTCACCGACGATTTCATGGACCTCGAACGGGACAAATTATATGAGGAAATCCGATATACTCGTGGATATACAAAACATTGTTACAAGCGCTGCTGATCAAAATAGTTCAATTCCTAATAGGTTTGAGCTGTATCAGAACTATCCAAATCCGTTTAACCCTTCGACGACAATTAAGTACGATATACCTAAGGAATCGAGGGTAAAGATCGATGTATACGATATTCTCGGCAGAGAAGTAGCGACACTCGTTGACGGGATAATGAAAGCCGGGAGCTACCGGATTATCTGGAATGCAAACAGGTTTGCCAGCGGAGTGTATTTGTATAGGATTGAGGCCGGAGATTACCATGAAGTTAAGAAACTTTTGCTGTTAAAATAGCGTAAAAATTTTCAGCATAGAGCCCAAAAAATTCGGAGCGTGTCCGGGTATTTTTATTTGTAAGCAGCCTTCTCAAATATTTACCTTTCAAGGCACTCTACAACATATTTAAATTAAGCTAAAAGATCACAGCCAAAGAAACGGCTACAACAATAATAGATTCGGCTACGCGGATAAACCGCCGGCTGTTTACATTTACACCGCAAGATTTGTTAACCGTAAATAAAGAAAGGAAATGGTTATGAATATCGTAGTAACGGGATCGCTGGGACATATAAGTAAACCGCTTGCAAAAGAATTAATAAATAAAGGTCATTCGGTTACCGTCATAAGTCATAATCCCGATAGACAAAAAGAGATCGAAGCTTTAGGCGCTGCTGCCGCAATCGGCTCAATGGAAGACGTGAAATTTCTAACAAAGGCATTTGCCGGCGCGGATGCGGTGTACTGCATGATATCGTCGGGCAGCGCCTATTTTGATCAAAATTTTGATCTAATGGAATATACCGGCAAGCTTGGTAATAATTATAAGTTAGCCGTAGAGAGATCAGGCGTAAAGCGAATGGTTTTTCTCAGCAGCATAGGGGCGCATTTGGATAGAGGCAACGGACTTCTTGCCTTTTATTATCGGATAGAGAAAACTCTTAATGAATTGCCTCCCGATGTTTCGATAACGATTATGCGCCCTGTCGGCTTCTATTATAATTTACTGGGATTCATAAACTCGATAAAAACACAGGGTGTTATCGCTACAAATTACGGCGGCGGCGACCCCAAACCGTGGGTTTCCCCGGTCGATATTGCCTCCGCGGTTGCCGAGGAGCTGGTTGACTTTAAGCCCGCGAGCAGAAAAATCCGTTATGTTGCCAGCGACGAAATCAGCTGTAACGATTTAGCCGGGCTGTTGGGAAGAGCCGTCGGTAAACCCGATTTAAAATGGATCGTTATTCCGGATGAAGAATTGTTAAAAGGTTTGACGGCTTCGGGCATGAATCCGAAAATTGCCGCCGGACTTGTGGAGATGAACGCGGCTACCCGTACCGGTCTGAT
>JBJKOY010000181.1:0-2934 GCA_046706945.1 Ignavibacteriaceae bacterium
CCGAGTCGATTTCCGAAAGTTCACGCACAATATTTTTAGCATAGTTACCGGCACCGCCGAGTTCGGCTCTAAAAGGAAGCAGATTTATACCGATATTCATGAGATCCCGTTTTTATTGGTATTTGAATTATAATTTTTTGAACCGGATGTTAAAACCTGCCAAAAACCGCTAATTTTTAACATCGATTTTTCTCTGGAAAAAGGTATTAAAAGACTCCATAAAAATAGCTGCGTTAACATTTGCATGTAAGTTAAATATTTAAATAGCCCAGCTTTAAAAGGATTAAATCTTTTCTCAAAGAAAAGGAGCTTGCTCAAGTAAAAAGTCCTAGTAAAAAAAGAGTAGTCCTTCTTTGTGCTTGCACTGCCGATATGTTCAATTTTTTCGGCAGGGCAATAGAATATTTTATAATTCGATTTTTTCAGCCGGTAGAACAAATCCATTTCTTCAAAATACAGGAAATAATCTTCGTCAAAGCCTTTTATTGAATCGAAAATTCTTTTTTTTATAATTATTGACGCACCCAGTATCCAGTCAACGGAAAAAGGCGTTTTGCCTTTAAATATTTGCTTTAAATTAATGTATAAAGCTTCAATATGTCTGCCTAAGAAAAATATATTTAATACTTCAAAAAAAATATTCGGGAACACTCCGGCCGAAAAATCGAAGCAGTTTTTTCCTGTGCTTCTCGGTCCTACTGCGGCAATATGCTCATCGGAATTTAAAAATCTTAGGAGTTCGTTAAATACATTTTTCTTTATTACCACATCCGGATTCAAAAAACAAATAATTTCCGCATTCGATTTGGCAGCACCGAAATTACATCCGCTGCCGAAGCCCTTATTTTCGGAAAGGTAAAAGAAACGGATATTGGGAAATTTTTCCTGCGGAAATATTTTATCGAACTTGTCCGAAGGGGCATCCGGAGAATTGTTATCGACTACAATTATTTCGTATTGAATACCGTTAACTTCATTCAAAATAGTATTAATACAATCCTGAATTTCATCGGCAAGGTTATAATTTATAATAACAAAAGATAATTCCATAACAGACAAATATTTTCGGGGATTTTCAGAATTTTTTACCTTTTCTTCCTTTAAAATAATCCAGCATACCGAGCACTGCCATCTTGGATTTTAAGAATTTATGTTTTTCGAACAAAATAATTTTTATTAAAGTTCTGAAATATAAGCCGTATTCTCTTTTGAGAGGAAACATGTAAACGGTCTTACATATTTTCCTCAACAGCAGCAAGTTCCTCGTTTTATAGTATATCCGGAAGGGAGCATGATTTTGCGGATAATATCTTACGAAAAAAAACTTTTTTTCAGATAAATCGGCTTCATTATGCTGCATAACCAGATTATTAAGCCTTATAACCTTGTAATTATTATGAATAAGCCTGATGCAGTATTCTATATCAATATAATCAATAAAAAAATCTTCCAGGAAACCTCCGACGGTTTTATAAGCATCAAGGGAAAGCAGATTCCCTGAGGTCATCACGCTAACTACTTCGGAAAAATCCGGCATATCCTGTTTAATATGCGTCCCGTACTTATTTGCATGTAAAGGAGATACTATTCCGGTATCATCGTGTTTTTGCGCTGCTTCAATCAGACTCTCCACCATCCCGGAAGGAACTTTACTGTCCTGATCCATCGTCAGCAGAAAAGAATAGCCTGCATTGACGGCTTTTTGAGCGCCGATATTTAACGCGGCGGCTACTCCCAAATTCTCCCCGTTAAAAATATATTCGAGTTTATTCTCATTTTCACTAATAAAACCGGTTATATAAGACGCAGATTTTTCCGAATTATCGACAATATATAAAAATTTAATCTGATCCAAATACGATAAAATATTTTCCACAACATTCCGTTCCGGGTTAAATAAGACAACTACTCCAGCCGTATTATTTTTATCGGAAAATCTAAAACTTTTTTCCTTTTGCATCCTCAAATTTACCAAATAATTTCTTTTTATAATGGATATATCCGGTAAAGACCATTTTAATTTTATTCCGTAAATCTTTTTCGCAAAGGATAATATCTAAGAGTTCCCGCAGCATGTGTTTTCTGTCCTCCCTTACATAGCCGGGAAATACTGTTTTATAAATGCTGTCCACGTAAAATCTGTTTCTAGTCCTGTAATACAGCCGTACCGGGGGATGGTAAGTCGGATAAAGATTAATACCGAAGATTTTTTTTTTCGCTGCTTTGCCCAGCTTATGATAAACAAATGTTTTATTGGTTTTTATTACTTTATAACCGTTTTTATTCATCCTCAGGCAATATTCATGGTCAATATGATCAATAAACAATTCTTCGAGAAACCCGCCGATTTTCTGAAATGCGGATAATCTTAACATATTGCCGTTTGTCATTGTATAAAGAATCTCTTTGTTTATTTCTTCGGCCGGTATTTCGTGCAAATCGGCATCAACGTGTTCGGGAACCGCAATACCCGTTTTACTCGAAGCATCCATTAATTCAGCAAGCTTAACGACCATACCCGCAGCGGCTTTCCCGTCCTGATCCATGGTTAATAAATATTCATAGCCGTCGCTTATTGCTTTTCTTGCGCCGATATTTAATGCCCCGGCAATGCCTATGTTGGAGTTGTTGCAATAATATTCGGTGTTCTTATTCCGTAAAATTTCATTCTCCCAAAACTCTTTATCGGCAGTTTCGGAATTATCTACTACATACAATTTTTCAACCTGATCCGCATAAGTATTAATATTTTCTATTACGGAAGCGTCAGGGTTGTACAAAACTACTACGGCGGCTACTTTAGGCATGTCAATCATACTCGTATTGATAATCAACGGTATCCCTGCTTGTAACTCCTTTCCAGCTGATTTCATAAACGGAAGAACAATTTACCGGGTAGTCCTCATTATTATAATTATACGAATTTAAATAGCT
>JBJKOY010000182.1:0-3460 GCA_046706945.1 Ignavibacteriaceae bacterium
TTTGGCAACTACGGGTATAACACATTTAGTTAACCTTATTAATTTATTTTTTCGAATTAGCCAACAAGTTTAATCTTTTAGTGTTTTTAGTTTTATTACAATTAGTCAACCTTATTAGCTTATTTCCGGAAGGTTGTTACTAGGCGACAACAAACAACCAACTACCTCCGACAAGCCGCCCCCTTTTCCACCCGACTGTTTCCGAAGACATATTCGCTCAGCGTTCCTTCCCCCGGTATAAAGCGATATGCTTGCCCGTGCAAACTTTTGACCGCGAATAAATATTGTTAACATTTTCCCGTCGAAAAGAAATACACATATAAAATTTCTTTTTTATGAAAAAAAATTAAAAAATTTTATTCAGCTATTCATTTATTCTTAATATTCAAAAGTGGCAAAGAATTTGTTATTTATAAATACTAAAAATTAATACGGATCAAATAGATTTACGGTATGGAGAATCTGGACAATATGGATATGCCGCTGTTTCCGATTAGTGTAGCAGCAAGAATACTTAATATATCGGTTCATACTTTAAGGATGTACGAAAGAGAAGGGCTGATTGTCCCTTTCAAAAAAGAGTCCAATCACAGGCTGTACTCAAAATCTGATATAGAACGACTTAACTGTATCAGGAAATCAATAAACCAAAATAAAATAAGTATCAACGGTATTAAGACAATTTATTCGCTTATTCCTTGCTGGGATATTGTACATTGCTCTCTAAAAGACAGGGGAAATTGCGACTCCTATAATTCTCACTCCAAACCATGCTGGACGTTTAAACATAAAAACAACATCTGCGCAAATCTCGATTGCAGAGAATGCGGCGTCTATAAAAATTTCGCGGAATGCGGAAACCTTAAAGAGAAAATAAAATCAACCATTAAATAAAGAAAATTAAAGTTTAAATATTCCGGTTAGAAAGCAGAATTGGAGGAATTAATTGGCCAATAAAATAACTCGCAGGTCCTTCTTAAAAATCGGCGGGACGCTTGGTTCCGGAGCAGCCGTCGGCCTATCTGCGTCAACTTCCAAAACCAAAGCGGCGGATAGGGAAAAACCTCGCAGGATACAAAGAATTCCGAGTGTCTGCGAACAGTGCTTCTGGAGGTGCGGAATAATTGCTACGGTTGTAGACGGACGATTAACCAACATAGAAGGCAATCCGCTCCATCCGAACAACAGAGGCAAAATATGCGCTAGAGGAAATGCGGGCGTAGCGCTGTTGTACGAGACCGACCGCCTTAAGGGGCCGATGATACTTTCCGGGGAAAGAGGAAGCGGCGAATGGAAAAATGTAAGCTGGGACGATGCGCTGGATTACACCGCCGGCAAATTGTTAACGGTCGCGAAAAAATACGGAATTGAATCGAACGCGCTTTTTTCTCACGGCGCTTCGGCCGAATTTATAAACGACATGTACAGGTACTGGGGTTCCCCGAACAATGCCGCGCCCTCCTTCGCGCAATGCCGGGGTTCGAGGGATGTTGGTTACGAATTAACATTCGGCGAAGCTTTGGGATCGCCCGAAAGAATAGATCTTGAAAACGCAAAAGTAATTACATTAATCGGAAGCGCCCTGGGCGAAAACATACACACGGGTCAGATTATAGATTTTACGAACGGACTGGCGAAAGGCGCTAAAGTAATTGCCGTAGATCCGCGCTTTTCCACGGCTGCGGGTAAAGCCGAATGGTGGCTTCCCATAAAACCGGGAACGGATACTGCGTTGGTTCTAGCGTGGATAAATTTTGTAATAAAAACGGGCGGCTATGATAAAGAGTTTATCCGCAGCTCGGCTACGGGTTTTTCCGAACTTGCTGATCATGTAAAGGAATTTACGCCGGAGTGGGCGGAGAAAATAACCGAGATACCCGCAAATATTATCAGGGAAACAGCCCGGGCAATGATTGAAGCTAAGCCCGCCGTTCTTATTCATCCCGGCCGTCACGTTGCATGGTACGGCAACGACGTTCAGCGCGCCAGGTCTATGGCAATCCTTTCCGCAATCCTAGGCATCTGGGGTCAAAAAGGCGGATTGTTTCTGCGGTCGGTTTTCCCCGGGAGTTATAATGCGCTAAACATTCCGGATCCGCCGAAACCTAAAAGGGAGAGAGTCGACGGCGCCGGCTACCGCTTCCCTTTTGCAAGTACGGACGAAGGATTAACACAGGAACTGGTGAAAGCTACTCTCAGCCAAAAACCATATCCTATCAAATCATGGATGGTGTTCGGACAGAATATATTCGACAGCATACCCGATAAGACCGCTACCAGAAAAGCGATTGACAATCTTGATTTTTATGCGGTGGTCGACGTTAGGCCTACCGAACCGACTTGGTATGCCGACGTTGTAATGCCGGAAGATATATATCTCGAAAGATTCGATGCCGTAATGACGGTCCCCGGATGGCGTGAACAGTATGTTTCTTTGAGGCAGCCCGTCGTCAAAAGACAATTAAATACCAGGCCGGGATGGTGGATTGCCATGGAACTCGGCAAGCGCCTCGGCTTGTCCGCTTATTACCCCTACGACGATTATGAAGAAGTTATAAAATACCAGCTGAAGAATTCCGGGGTCTCCTACGAAAAGCTGAAGAAAGACGGGGTTGTCACGTTTCCGGCCAAGCCTTATTTGAATCCGGGTGAACGTTATTCATTTAAAACACCCGATAAAAAAGTTCAACTGTATTCCAAAGAATTAAAAGAATTAGGCTTTGATCCGCTCCCGGTGTATCAGCCGGTTAACGATCCTCCCGAAGGTTATTTCAGACTGGTTTACGGAATGATGCCCGTCCATTCGCACGGTAAAACCGAAAGCAATCCTTGGCTGAACACCTTAATTTCCGAACCGCACCTTTGGATAAATGAAACTTCGGCAATGAGCATGGGACTAAAGAACGATGACGAAGTTATTCTTGAAAACCAGGACGGCATTAAATCGGGTAAGATTAAAATTCTTACGACGCCCGGCATAAGAGCCGACGCGGTTTTTCTACCGCACGGATTCGGGGGGAACGACAGGGGCCTTTTAAATTATACCAAAAGAAATATTTCGGATACCAATTTGATAACGAAATACAACGTCGACCCGATAAGCGGTGGCACCGGTCTCCGCGTGAATTTCGTGAGGGTATTATTTAACGGGGCGGTTTTAGCCCCCACCGTTAAGGTCAGTTTGACCGGCGTAAACGCGGAAAAGGTTTCCGGGGTGAAGCAGGAAAAAGAACAAAGGACGTTTCATGTTCAACCGAAGAAAAAAGAACAGGCAATAAGAGAAGGATGCTAGGAGGAAAAAGATGAGTAAATATGCGATGGTAATCGATATGGACCGGTGCGTAGCATGCCATGCCTGCGAAGTGGCGTGCCGTTCGCATTACGATGTGCCGGTTCCCTATTACCGGAACTGGGTACACGATCTTCGGCCCGAAGGAGTTTATCCCGAGATAAAGAAAGT
>JBJKOY010000183.1:0-11618 GCA_046706945.1 Ignavibacteriaceae bacterium
CAATAATACTTTTTAAGTCATTTTAATTTATTATATGATTTTATTTATAATAAGAATTAATTTTTAACTCAATTAAGTTGACGCCTATGTCTCTAACCGGGACTGTCGAAAAAGCTCGTGAATCCGAACATTGAGACTTCGGCGTGAGCCCGGCGGAAAGCCTGCCTTCCCGTCCTAAAAGCGTGTCGCAGCCCGCATTTCGCACGCTACCGATAATTACCTTTCGATAAGTCGCGGAATATTGATAATTTTATATATTTGAATACCGTTTGTTTTTCTTCTGTCAAAATTTATTTTTTTAAAGTTTACGGACTAATATGAAAAGAATATTAATTGCAACCTTAATTTGTGCGGCTGTTATGCGGTTGAATATCGATGCCCAGGTTAAAAAGGACGCAGCGCACATGAAGATCGAAAAGGGGATCACCGCCGGAAAAATTCTGGATAATTATATTAACGCCATAGGCGGAAGGGAGAACATTTTAAAAGTAAAGGACAGAACCACCGTAATGAAAGGCACCGCCGAAGGAAGAGAGATCAAGATAACGATATATCAGAAGATGCCGGATAAGATGAGAGAAATAATAAATACGGGTATGTTTATTCAGAGTATTTATTTCAACGGTGAAAAAGGAGTAATGGAGGTCGGCGGCAAAACATTCGACGTTAAAGGCGTGCAGCTTCAGAACCTTAAATACGAATCTTCCCTCCACCTGCTGGCGGATATCGATTCGCTCGGGATCAAGCTTAAATACGCAGGCATAGATTCCGTGGACGGAAAACAGGCATATAAAATATATATGGTTTTCCCGTCGGGCGCGGAATGGACGCAATATTACGATCCGGAAACTTGGCTGAAAGTTAAGGAATCCAAAGCGGTTAAGACTGCCCAGGGAACGTATATCCAGGATACTTATCTAAGCAATTACCAGGAGATCGGCGGCATCAAATATCCTTTTTCCGTAAGGCAGACCCTCGGGCGCCAGAAGATGAGTTTTAGGGTAACAATGATCTCGGTCAACGATAATTTAAACGACAAACTTTTTGAAATAAAATATTAACCTCATTACAAGATTTCAAGATCGCAGGATTACAAGAATGGATAAAAAATATTCAGTTATCGTTTTCGATCTCGGGAACGTGCTAATACCGTTCGACTATAAGGTTGTTATAGACAGATTTAATATTATAAGCGCCGGACTTGGCGATAAATTTATGGACGCCTACATGAATAATTATCATATCCACAGGCAGTTCGAGCGCGGGGAATTAAGCGAAGAAGAATTTATAAATTTAATGCTTAATGTTCTTGAACAAAAAGTATCCCGGGAGACATTCTGCGACGTGTATTCCAATGTCTTTACGGTCGATCAAAAGGTCACCGGACTGCTTCCCATACTAAAGCAGAATCATATCCTGGTCCTCCTTTCGAACACAAATCCGATACACAGGAAGTACGGATGGGAAGGTTATGACTTCCTAAAATATTTTGATAAGCTTATTTTATCTTATGAAGTGGGCGCCTATAAACCGGAGGAAGAAATTTACAAAGCGGCGCAGGCCTTTACCCGGAAACCCCCCGAAGAGCATCTGTTTATCGACGACATTGCCGAATACGCTCAGGGAGCCCGGGACGCCGGATGGGATGCCGTTCAGTTTAAGGGATATGAAAGTCTGGTGGAAGAATTGAGGAAGAGGAATATTTTAAAAGATTGAAAATGATGAGGAGTCTGTGGGCGGTAGGACGGTTGGTTGTTGGTGGTAGGTGGTTGGTTGTTGGTGGTCGGTCGTTGGTGTCATTTAGTTGTTTATTATCCTCGATTAAGAAATTCGGAATACGTTACAATTAAACTGCGAATACGGAAGAGGAGCCATATACCATATAACTTATACCCTATACCTTTTACAAACGAACCGGGAATAAAAGGAACTAATATTAACAACGGATGATCGAACAATGGGACAATATAATAACGGTTTCAAATATAAATCAGAGCAGTTTGCCGATATAATGATACTTCGATACCGCGTGCCGGGCTTCGAAGAGCTGCCGCTGCGGCAGAAAGAACTCGCCTATTATTTCTATGAAGCGGCATTGTCCGGAAGAGAAATAATTTTCGATCAGCAGTATAAATACAATTTAAAAATTAAACGGACCCTGGAAGCAATTGTCGGGTCGTACAAGGGCGAGAGAAATGACGGCATGTTCGAGAAGTTTATGGTTTATACAAAGAGAGTATGGTTTTCCAACGGCATTCACCACCATTATTCGTCGAAGAAAATTCTGCCGGAATTCACCCCGGAATATTTTAAAGAATTATTGCTTGGTACGGATCATTCTCTTCTTCCTTTGACCGGGGGACAATCGGAGGGAGACTTTATAAATGATCTGCTTCCCAAAATATTCGATCCTGCGGTCGCCCCGCAGAAAGTTAATCTAGAACCGGGGACCGACGTAATAACATCGTCCTCTAATAATTTTTACGAAGGTGTCACTCAGCGGGAGGCGGAAGATTTTTATTCCCGGATGAACGATAAAAACGATCCGGAGCCGGTTTCGTTCGGACTAAATTCGAAGCTTGTCAAAGTTAACGGGGAGATAAAGGAAAAAACATGGAAATCGGGGGGGATGTATTCGGCCGCGATTGAGAAAATTATATACTGGCTGCGAAAGGCAGCGGAAATAACCGGGAACCAGAACCAGAAAGCGGCGCTGGAAAATCTAATAAAGTATTACGAAACAGGCGATCTGAAATATTTCGATAAGTATAATATCGAATGGCTTAAAGATACTTCTTCGATTGTGGATTCGGTGAACGGCTTCATCGAAGTATACGGCGACGCGATGGGGTTTAAAGGCTCTTACGAAGGACTGGTTTCAATATCGGATAATATTGCAACGAAAAGGATAAACGCCGTAAGCAGCGAGGCCCAATGGTTCGAAGATCATTCCCCGATAGACGACAGATTTAAGAAAAAAAACGTGAAGGGAATATCCGCAAAAGCCATAAACGTTGTCGTTGAAGCGGGGGACGACTCGCCTTCAACGCCGATCGGCATCAATCTTCCCAACTCAACATGGATAAGGGAAAAATACGGATCGAAATCCGTTAACCTCAGCAATATCGTTGAAGCCTACAACACGGTCGAATCGGAAAGCATCTTAAATGAGTTTGCTTATTCTCCGGAAGAGGCAGCGCTGCATAAAAAATACGGACCGCTTTCGGACGACCTTCATACAGACCTGCACGAGGTCATCGGTCACGGGTCGGGGCAAATCCTGTCCGGCGTCGGCATGCCGCATCAAACGCTTAAAAATTATTCGTCCGCAATCGAAGAGGCCAGGGCCGACCTTGTTGCTTTATATTATCTGCCCGACAAAAAGCTTATTGACATCGGTGTAATGCCCGGTACGGACGCGGCGAAGGCAGGCTACAACAAATATATACGCAACGGCCTGATGGTTCAGCTTGCAAGGATCGAGCTCGGCGATAAGCTTGAAGAATCGCACATGCGCAACAGGCAGCTTATAAGTTTGTGGGCTTATGAAAAAGGCAGGCCGGATAACGTTATCGATAAGAAGGTTAAGGACGGCAAGACGTATTTCGTAATAAACGACTACGAAAAACTCAGAATATTATTCGGAGAACTGCTGAAGGAAATCCAGCGCATTACTTCCGAAGGGGATTTTGAAGCGGCAAAACATCTTATCGAAACTTACGGCGTAAAGATAGATTTCGAACTTCACAAGGAAGTAAAAGAGAGATACGATAAACTGAATATACCTCCCTATAAAGGATTTATTAACCCGGTACTGAGACCGGTTTATGAAGACGGAAAAATAAAGGACGTAAAGATAGAATATCCCGAAAGCTTTACGGACCAGATGCTTTATTACGCTGAAAATTATTCTTTTCTTCCGGCCGAGAATTAATTATAAATTTATTCTTCCGCCTTTGCCCGCATTGCATCCCAAATTACGTACGCGCACAAAATTGCGAATGCTATTAAACCGACAAGCTCGGCGGAATGCGAATCGACCCAGGTCTCGCTGAGCATTATGTTTACGTCGAACTTCCTCAGCAGAGCGCTGACCACGCCCATAAGCGCACCGCCTGCAATAAACCCGGAAGCAATAAGGGTACCCCTGTCGCCCCTGGCTTTGTTTAATTTTTCGTTCTTGCTTCTTGTGGAAACAAAGTAAGCAATCAAGCCTCCTACCAGAAGCGGAGTATTCAAATGCAGGGGGATGTACATACCGAGTGCAAATGCCAGTGCCGGAACCCCGATCATTGTTAAAATCAAAGCCATTAAACCGCCTGCCAGATATAAGATCCAGGGCGCGGGCTGGTTTGCCATTAAAGGCTGAATGACCGCGGCCATAGCGTTGGCCTGAGGCGCAACCAATCCCTGGGGACCCGTAAATCCGTATATATTATTAAGAAGCAATATAACGTATCCTACGGTGGCGGCCGATACCAGCGTGCCGAGGAATTTCCATGTTTCCTGTTTATAAGGAGACGATCCCAGCCAGTAGCCTATTTTTAAGTCCGTAATAAAACTGCCCGACATTGAAAGCGCCGTGCAGACAACCCCGCCGATCAACAAAGCCGCTATCATTCCGGAAGTCCCGCTTAACCCTATCGACACCAGGATAATCGAGGACAAGATCAGCGTCATCAAGGTCATTCCTGAGACAGGGTTCGTTCCGACAATAGCAATTGCCGTTGCGGCTACAGTAGTGAACAGGAACGATATTATTAAAACGATCAGCAGTCCTACCAGTGCGAAGAACCAGGTGTTTACAACTCCCAGCAGGAAGAATATAAAAATCACCGCCGCGGTCACGATAATTGCGAATGCAATAACCTTCATCGTCAAATCGCGGTGCGTTCTTAATTTGTCCTCTACCGCCGCTTTTACGCCTATTATTTCTTTTACCGCCAGGGTAAATGCCGATCCGATAATTTTAGACGACTTAATAATCCCTATAATGCCGGCCATCGCTATACCGCCGATGCCGATGTGCCTTACGTAATTAGCGAAAATTTGCTCTGCCGACATATCTTTCACCAAAAGCGTAATATTTGATCCGAGCGGGACCGCAAGTCCCTGACCTATATATGCCACCAGCGGAATTAATACGTACCAGGCGACGAAAGAACCTGCGCAGATTATGGCCGCGTATCTTAATCCGATTATATAACCGAGTCCCATTATGGCCGCGCCGACGTCCATTCTGAAAACAATTTTCGCTTTGTCCGCAATCTTTTCGCCGAACGGAAAAACGCGGGAAGAGAAAACTTCGTTCCACAATCCCACGGAAGCCACGATAAAATCGTATAACCCGCCTATGATCCCGCTTGCCACCAGTACAAGAGCTTGCTTCCCTCCCTTTTCTCCGGCAACAAGGATCTCGGTTGTAGCCGTTGCTTCGGGGAAAGGATACTTGCCGTGCATATCCTTCACAAAATATTTTCTGAAAGGTACGAGAAATAAAATACCGAGAACGCCGCCGAACAGCGACGCGAGAAATATCTTATAGAACTCGGCGTTAAGATGCAGAATGTACAATGCAGGAATCGTAAAGATCGCCCCGGCAACAACGGCCCCGGACGCGGAACCTATCGATTGTATAATGACGTTTTCGCCCAGTGCATTCTTCCTTTTAATGGAAGCCGACAGCCCGACCGCTATGATAGCAATCGGTATCGCCGCTTCGAATACCTGTCCTATTTTTAATCCGAGGTAAGCCGCCGCCGCCGAAAATATTACCGCCATTATTACTCCGGTAACCACGGAATAAAAACTTACTTCGGGAACTTTTACTTTCGGAGGCATTACCGGAACGTACTCTTCACCCGGCTTCAATTCGGTATATGCATTTTCCGGCAAACCTTTCAGGTTTTCTCCGTTTATGTGTGTTTCACTCATTTGTAATTATTCCTTTAAAAGTTTAAATAAATAGGTAACTCCGCTTCCGTTTTACCGGATACTTCGGATTCGAAATATATCTTTCCGAAAAATTTCGATCCTTCGGGCTTTATTATTTCCGGTCTGCGGTAAATACATTCCAGGCTCCTTTGAATCGACGGATATAAAGTTGCTGATTTGCTTCCGTCGTCCGTTACCGAAACGGTTTCGGGATCCTTTAAGTATGTAGATTCTTTTATGTGGATCAGAATATCCGCATCGCCGTCTGTAAAGGCGGGAACCAATGCCAGAGTCAGGCTGTCGACATCGGTTTCGAAGTTCTTGACTATTTTTAATTTCCCCTCGCGATAGCTCAACCCGTCTTTATCCAAAGCTTTGCCGTTTTTATCGTACACGATCATCGAAAAATCCGTTACTTTGTTGAAGTCCTCCTTGCTGAGATCAATTGTAAATAACTTGTACGCATCGTCCTTCGTTATCGTGAAAGGCATGGTATATTGATCGGGGCTTTTAACCTTTACCGCGAGGTCTTTTTCGTAGCCGAGGATCTTGCCGCTTATTTTATAAGGGACCGCTTCGCTGAACGAATTAACTACTTTAACGGTGCTGTTTACGGAATCGAGTACGGCATTGCCTATCTCGTTTATCCCGGAAAATTTAACCGTCAAGTTGTAGAAGGATGTCGTATCGGCATAAATACTTCCTTCAACATCCAATTCGTAAACGCCGGGATTGAGATTAAAAAAATTCTTTTCCGCATTTAATTTATTCTCCTCCGAGTTTAGCTGTTCCGAAGTGTATAAATCCGCTCCGTCGGGATCGAACAGCCAGAACCTGCATCTCGAATAACGGTTTTCAGGCGACGTTATGGAAACTCCCATAGACGTCTGTCCGGGAGGTACCTCGATAAAATATCTTTTGATGTAGCCCGGGTTTACGGAATCGCCGCGCCACTCGCGCGTATAATTTCCCGCCGCCGAAAACGAGTAGGGCATAACTAAGGTTGCAAGCATATTGAATTCCGGCATGTTCGTTTTATCGTTTCTGTAAGCGGTGATCCTGCCGACATACAACCCGGGTTCCGCGAGTTTTTTCTTATCAAACCTTACATTTATAAAAGCGCTTTGATTGTTTCTTATGTAGGTTTTTTTCTGAACGGGCAGCAGCCAATCCGCATCGCTTTTTATATTATAGATCCTGTAAAATCTGTCTTCTTTTTGAAAATTGTTTCTCTTGACTGTATAAGTGTATCTTTCGCCGCCGGAAAGATAATTACCGTCTCTTATATAAAGGTTGGGCGCATTTCTCTCAGGCATATTGGGCGCGAACGAACTAACCGTATAGGTCTCGAATTTCTTTAATTCGCCCTCGGCTATGTATTTATTGAGAAGCATATAAGCGTTTACCGCGTTAATATAACCCGCGCCCTGATCCAGCGGTGTATAACCGTCCATTTTAACCGCGCTCTCCCTTATTGCCTTGAATAAAAGCGGGGAGGGAATTTTAACACCCGGGTGCTCCTGTTCCATTGCGCTTAAAAGAAGAGCGACGACCCCCGAAGTATAAGGCGATGCCATGCTCGTACCTCCCATTACGTCGCGCCTTTGCCAGTTCGGAACCGTTGAAGTGCAAGCTCCCGGCGAGCAGATATCGGGTTTGCTTACTTCGCCGCCTCTGGAGCTGAAGAAGAAAAGGACATTCTTTTTTAAAGTCGAACCGAATATGTCCCTCGCAACCTCGTGCGGCAGTACGGCTCCTGAAGACAGTACATACCCGGAAGAAGCCGGAAGCCCGGCGGTGGAAATGCCCGGCCCGTCGTTCCCGTTGGAAATACATACGTACAAATAAGGATTATCGGCAAGCAAAGTATCCAGGAATAACTCCATAGCTGATTGTCCTTCGATTTCGGAGCCTATGCCGAAACTCATATTCAGAACGCATGGTTCCTTCTTTTCTTTGGAAACCTTATCGGCATAGAGGAATGCGTTCTTCATGCTGCCGGTTACCGTTGCGCCGCCGGCAAAATTGTTGTTCCCGATTTTCAGGCTTATGATTTTCGCACCCGGCGCAACTCCGTTAAGATAGGTGCCGCCGATATGGTATCCCGCAGCAATTCCCGATACATGGGTCCCGTGGGCGCCGTCGTCGAAATGCAGGGAAATTTTTTTCTGTTCGGGAAAAATATTTATCGCAAAGGTAAAATCGGGAAGTCCTTTTTTGTTAGGGATTTTAAAAGAATCGAATTTATCTTTGTAATCTCTCAGGGGTTTGTCGTCCGAAATGTCCCCGTTGCAGTCAACGTCGAAGTATGCCACCCAGCATGTATCGCCGCCTTCAACGGTTCGGAATGCGACCGCGTCATATATGTCGTCGACCGAACCGTTACCGTTTAAATCTTCCTCGCCGGAGGATGAATTCTTAAACTTCTTTTCCGAAAGCGCGCCTAAATAATATTTACCGTCCAAAGGTTTCAGCTGCAGTTTATCGGCGCCGGCTATTTTAATGTTATGATCTTTATTAATCAAGTATTCGATGCCGTTCTCTTCATCCTTTTCGCAGCCGTATAATTTTATGTCTCCCTCTCCCGAAAAATCCTGAACATCAATAACTTTAACTTCTCCGTTAGATGTTTTTTCAAGTCCTTCGATTCCCATGTCTACCCCGGTATCCAGGATGAAAATAATTGTGCCGCGGCCGTCGTATTTGGGATGTGAATTTATAAAATCTTCTACCCCGGTTCCTTTCACCGAGAGGAAGGTCTGCGAAGAATCCTGTGCAAATAATACCGCCGCCGGCAGTATCAGCAGGAAAAGTATTCTTATAAGTCTCATTCTACACCTTATTATAATTTTGAATTAGGCAGATAATATTCGATGGGATAAAGCAAGAAAAACATTAATAATTTCGATACTAAAATTTGTAAATACCGCTGAGGAAATTGAAGGCCGAGATGACCGGATTTCTTCATGAATCCCCATTATTTCTTTAATGCTTTGCTAAATTAAGAATAATTAATATGAGAAAGCAATTAAAATTTTAATTTTATTCAAAGTTATTTTGGTTTCATTTAATTATTTTTGCCGTTATGAAAGGATCATTATATATAGTATCCACGCCGATCGGAAATTACGGCGACATGACCATCAGGGGACTCGATACCCTGAAGGAGGTGAATTTCGTAATCTGCGAGGAATTTAAGGATGCCAGAAGACTGCTTTCGCACTTTAAGATTGAAAAGGATCTGGTCCCGTTGAATGAGCATAATGAGAAGGATGTCGTAAACGATATCCTTTTACGCATTATTAACGGCGAAAACGCGGCTTTGATATCCGATTGCGGCACCCCGCTGTTCTCGGACCCCGGGCACCTTCTTGTGGAACTTTTAATTTCCCAGAAGATCGGGATTATTCCCGTTACCGGCGCGAATTCTCTGCTTCCCGCATTGGTGGGATCGGGACTGGATACGGAAAAATTTTTTTATTACGGGTGGCTGTCGCCGAAGAAGGACGAAAGAAGGAAGGAATTGCTCGATCTTAAAAAGAGGAACGAACTGGTGGTTATTCTGGATACACCTTACCGGCTTAAGAGCTTATTGACCGATGTCGTAAAGATCCTGGGCGAAAGTTTACCGGCCGTTTTGGCGTTCCAGATTTCGATGCCTGACGAAAATTTTTTCAGGGGCACGACATCGGAACTTTTAAGAACCGCGGAAAAGAACGGCCTAAAGGGCGAATACGTGCTGATACTGGATCTGAGGAAAAGAAGGAAATGAACTGAAGATATGCCGATTATCGAAACAAGCGACCTTACTAAAATATACAACCGGCTTCACGCCGTCGATAAGCTCAACCTGGAAATAGGCGAAGGCGAGCTTTTCGGCCTGCTGGGCCCGAACGGGGCGGGTAAAACCACAACTTTAATGATGCTCACGACAATTCTGAAGCCCTCCGGCGGTACGGCCAGAGTGAACGGGTACGATATAGTTAAACAGCCGTCGCTGGTAAGAAAATCCATCGGGATAGTTTTTCAGGATCCGAGTTCAGACGATATGCTGACCGGGTACGAAAACCTGAAGCTGCACGGGAAGCTCTACGGCATGCCGCCGGCTTTAAGAGAAGAAAGGATAAAAGAAGTTCTCCGGCTTGTTGAGCTGTCGGATAGAAAGGATGAACAGGTAAAAAAATATTCCGGGGGAATGAGGAGGAGGCTTGAAATAGCCCGCGGCTTAATGCATCATCCCAAGGTTTTGTTCCTCGACGAACCTACTTTGGGGCTCGACCCGCAGTCGAGAGAGAATATCTGGAAATATATCGAGGACCTTTCCCGCAGGGAAAAATTAACTTTAATCATAACAACGCATTATATGGAGGAAGTGGACAGGCTCTGCGGCAGGCTTGCAATAATAGACAGGGGTAAAATAGTTGCGCTCGATTCGCCGGCTAATTTGAAAAAAATAATCGGCGGCGACGTGGTTGCGATGAGAATAAACAATCCCGATTTAGAGGGAATTAAGAAATTAAGTTTTGTCCGTACTGTGGAAGTAAACGACGGTATCGTTACCCTAACGGTGACCAATGCCGGCGAGCATTTACCGGAAATATTCCGGACAATAGGCAGCGTCGATTCGGTGGAGATACATTCGCCTACGCTGAACGACGTTTTCCTGCACTTTACCGGGAGGGAAATAAGAGAAGCTTCCGCCGAGGGCGGATGGGGACAAAGGGTTATGAATCTCAGGACAAACAGATGAACGAAATAAACGGGATACTCGCGATCTGGTACAGGGAATTTAAGATCTTTCAACGAGAAAAGTCGAGGATCGTAGCCTCTATAGTCAACCCCATTCTCTGGCTGCTGATCTTCGGCGGCGGCCTTGGCGCAACCGTTTCCATAGCCGGCATCAATTACCAGACTTTTATCTTCCCGGGCATTTTAATACAGGCGGTGCTTTTTTCTTCTATCTTTTTCGGCGTTTATATAGTGTGGGACAGGAAAATCGATTTTCTTAAAGAAGTGCTGGTCGCTCCTATTTCGAGGACATCCATATTCATCGGAAAAATAATAGGCGGCGCTACCGATTCGGTAATCCAGTCCCTGATCCTGTTGTTTCTCGGCATACTGCTGGCATACGCCGGGGCGATTCCGGGCCTTCAAATAAACGCTTATTCGTTTATAATGTCGCTCTTTGTTTTATTTATGACCACAACTTCCATGGTCAGCATAGGTCTGATAATAGGTTCCCGTATGGAAAGTCCCGAAGGATTTCAATTGATTACAAGCTTTTTGCTTTTCCCCATTTTTTTCCTTTCCGGTGCATTGTTCCCGATTAATAAGCTTCCCGCATGGCTTGCGCCGCTTACCCTTGCAGATCCTTTAACTTATTCCGTAGACGCGCTGAGGAGGGTTATATTCGGGTCATCTCAATTCAGTCTTATATTCGATCTTTCGATTATAATCGTTTTTGCGGTTTTGGTTATAATTATAGGGACTATTGCATTTGAAAAGATGAAGCTTTAGTGAACCGGTTATTATTTATCCAGTTCGTTAAGTTTATCAAGCCGCCTTTTATACTTGCCTTCATTTATAAATTTCGCTTTAAGGAATGCATCCGTAAGCTCTTTGGCAAGCTGGCTGCCGATTATCCTGGCACCGAGGCAAAGTACGTTCATGTTGTCGTGCTCAAC
>JBJKOY010000184.1:0-6741 GCA_046706945.1 Ignavibacteriaceae bacterium
GGCATTGCTGGTCGGTAAAAGGAAAGTACATATAGATGAAATCACGAAACCCAATAATTTGACAATGACATTAACCGGCGCGGCGCTGTTGTGGTTCGGCTGGTTCGGATTTAACGCCGGCAGCGCATTGGTGTCCGGGACGCTTTCAACTTCGGCCTTCGTCGCGACTCATATCGCGGCAGCCTCGGCTACCATATCCTGGTTGATCACGGAATGGCTGCACCGCGGTCAGCCTACGGTACTGGGAGCGGCTTCCGGGGCGGTAGCAGGGTTGGTCGCAATAACTCCCGCTGCCGGGTATGTGGGTCCGATGGCCGCCCTTTTAATCGGAATAGGCGTCGGCGTATTGTGTTACTTCGCGGTCGGGGTAAAATCAAAATTGGGCTATGATGATTCGCTTGATGCCGTAGGCGTGCACGGTGTCGGGGGATCGTTCGGTGCTTTGATGGTCGGATTATTTGCTTCAAGGGCTGTAAATCCGGCCGGCGCCAACGGCTTGTTTTACGGGAACCTCCACCTTATCGGCGTGCAGGCACTAAGCGTTGCGGCGGCAATAGTTTATTCTTTTGCAGTAACCTGGATCATTCTAAAAGTCCTTGATAAAATTATGGGCTTAAGAGTAAAGGGCGAAGACGAGCTCGACGGACTTGATATCAGCCAGCACGGCGAAAGCGGCTATTCGTTGTAAATTGTAATATGGAGATAGTATTGCATAACAGACGCACCAGCCTGCAGGTAGAGAGTATTGCAGAATTAATTATTTTAAATTGAAACTTCATATTATAGATTGCGTGGGGCTGACCAAAAAGTAATATACTTTGTTACTCTCCGTGTTTTTGTGACATAGTGGCAAATAGCTTCTTTGAATATCAAATAAATTCAAGCAATTGCCACGAAGACGCGAAGACACTAAGGTTCTTGAAATACTTTTTGGTCAGCCTCAAAAACAATCTGAAATTCTGAGTTGCGAGATTAAGAATACGCTGTAAAAATATTAATTCAAAAGTTCTGCAATACTCTCGCCAGGCATAATTGCTATGCTTCTACAATCCGAAAAACTAATTTGTTAAATATGTCTAATCCACGCTCTCCAGCAGCTTGTAGAATTGGTCTGCATCTACAAATCCGGTTATCCTTTTAACTTCATGCCCACGCGAATTTAGTATTAATACGGTAGGCACACCGATTATATCGAATTTATTTCTGAGTGATTCCACGTCAGGAGACAGCGATTTTGTCATATCGGCTTTGTAAGCCCGGAAGTCCTTAGCCGCCGCAATTACTTTGGGATCGGTGAATGTCTTCGCATCTAGTTCTTTACACGGTATGCACCAGTCGGCATAGAAATCTATTATAGTACCTTTGCTCCCCTTAACATTGACCGGTAACGCGGCCTGGTTGTATGGTTTCCAATCTATCGAATTTTTCTGCGAAGGTATTAAGAGGTAAACCGCAGCGGCTACCAGTAAGGTTGAAAACGCTATTTTAAATATCCTGAAACCTTTAATCTTATTCGCATACTTGTCTACGAAAACAATATATATGCCGGCTATAATCATAAAGACCGGGAGGACGTAACCTGCCGGGCCTTCGGGCAGAAGCGGAAGCAGGAAATATAAAGCCATGCCCAGCAGAATAAATCCGAAAATATGTTTTACAGCTTCCATCCACTCGCCCGCTCTCGGAAGCTTTTTTATCTTTCCGGAAAAGACTGCAAGAATAAGATACGGGAAACCGAGTCCCAATGCCAGGAAGAAGAACATCATAAAACCGTAATACGGGTCAGCCTTGGCTGCAACATAAGTAACCAGTCCGAGTACAAATGGTCCGATGCAGGGCGCCGCGACTATACCCATCGTAAGTCCCATAAAGAATGCTCCGTAGAACCCGCTTTTAGCACCTCCAGCTTTTGTTACTATCGAACTAGGCAGATTAAATTCATATACGCCGAACATGCTGAGGGACAAAACAACGAAAATCAAAGAAATGAAAATGACTACATAGGTATTCTGGAGCAGAGAGCCGAATACTGCTCCGCTTAAAGCGGTAACCACGCCTACGACAGAATAAGTTAAAGCCATCCCCAACACAAAGAATAACCCCATAAAAAAGAGTTTTTTTGTGCTGCCTTCGCTTTGACCTCCGAAAAATCCGACGGTTATCGGGATCAACGGATATACGCACGGAGTCAGGTTCAGCGCAAGCCCGCCGATGAAAACAAATAATAAGCTTAGTATAAAACCGCTGTGTTCCAGCGTAGAGGTTATCGAATTCTCACCGCCGCCGTCTGCTGCTGCAGGAGAGACGGAAGCATAATTAATATTCCGGAATATATCCTGATTTATTTCCGAATACGCTTCGGAATTTCCCGCGATGTTTACCGACAAAGTATCGCGGATTGTCCTGGGCGGCATGCAGCTTATGTTATTGCATGACTGATATTCCAGGTTTACTATCAAAGGATATGAACCGGGTTTTAAATTTTTAGATACATTCAAAATTCCGCCGATATACACAGTGCCTTCCCAAACTGAAAGTGGCTCGTCGGAAAAACTTAGTTTAATATCCTGAGCATCCGGATATACGGTATTATTCAGCGTAAAGGCGGAACCGGAATCTATCGTAAAATTTGTGGCAATTAAAGACTCGTCGTGAGGCTTATTTGAATTTATATGCCATCCGTTTTCTATAGAAAGTTTGGCGGCGATTTTTACCGAGGTGCCGGGATAAACTTTATTTAAAGAAAGATAGGAAGACATCGCCACGATATCTTTCTCTGGACCGAACTGCGAATAACTTACGGTAGCATATAATGCAACCAATATAGTTGTAAGAACTAGGATTTTCTTGTATAGCATTTGAACACACGTTTTGTTTTTATATTGTTATCTCCAGCCCTGCACTATCGGGTATCTGCGTCCGTAACCGAATGCTTTTTTTGAAACCCTCAAAGCCGGAGCAGCTTGTTTTCGTTTAAACTCGTTAATATCGACCATCTTGAGCACTTTTTTAACCACCACGGCGTCGCCTATTATATCGGTAATCTCTTTAAATTCTTTGTTTTCTTCAAGATACATTCTAAGTATCTTGTCCAGCAGCCCGTATTCGGGTAGGGTATCCTGGTCTTTTTGCCCGTGTTTTAATTCCGCGGAAGGAGCTTTGGTAATTATCTCCTCGGGGATTATTTCTTTCTCTCTATTAATATAGTTGCAGATCCGATATACATCGGTCTTATAAACGTCGCCTATAACTGCCAACCCGCCGCTCATGTCTCCGTATAATGTACAATAGCCGACGGCCATCTCCGATTTATTTCCCGTCGTAAGCAGCAGATAATTAAATTTATTGGACACGGCCATCAAATAAAGACCGCGGATCCTCGCCTGGATATTTTCTTCGGTTATATTGCTTGGTCTTTTTTGAAAAGCATCTTTAAGCATTGCATTGATTTTTTCAGCAACAGGCTGTATAGAAATTTTATCTGATGAGATGCCGAGACCGGAAATAAGTTTCCGTGAATCTTTAATACTTCCCTCGCTAGAGAACTCGGAAGGCATCAGTAAGACATGTACGTTTTCTTTGCCCAGTGCCTTAACGGCTATGTAGGTAACCAGCGCCGAGTCGATGCCGCCGCTTAAACCTACAAGCGCTTTCCTGAATCCCAGTTTCGCACAGTAATCTTTCACGCCGAATATCAGTGATTCCAATACTTCCTGCTCGAATTCACCTTCGGTTTTCCCGACGCCCGGGTATTCTTTTTTTGTGTCGAATATAAAATAGTCTTCCCTATTTGCCTTACCCATTAAGGTCAGTTTGCCGGCGGAGTCAAAGCACATGCTTGCTCCGTCGAAAATAAGCTCGGTCTGTGCGCCTACGCAGCAGACATAAGCAAGAGGTATCTTGTCATGAGCGGTTAAAACCGACAACATTTCCGCTCTATCCCTTCTTTTACCGTAGGAGTAAGGGCTAGCGGAAATATTTATCAGCAGCGTGGTTCCCTTATCTATTAACTTTTTAACGGGATCGACGCTGTATCTCCGTCTGTACCAATAATCTGCGTCGTTCCAGATATCTTCGCATATCGAAATACCGAGTTTTTCGCCTTTAAAGTCATGCACAAATACATCCCCTGCAGGTTCAAAATAACGCATCTCGTCGAATACGTCGTAGTTCGGTATCAAAGATTTGTGCTGGGTAAACCTCAATTTTCCGTTATAGCAAAGAAGGGCTGAATTATGAATATCGGTACCTACCAGATCATCACCCTCCGTAACCGCTCCGAATATTAATCCCGTATCCCCGGTTATTCCTGCAATTTCGGCAGCGGCTTTATTCACTGCTTTCCTGAATTCCGATTTCTCGACGAGGTCAAGCGGAGGATAACCGACAAGTGCAAGCTCGGGAAAAATAACCAGATCGGCACCGTCTTTCGTGCCTTGTTTATAGCCGTCTATTATCTTCTTCTTATTGTTTTCTATATCGCCTATTACGGTATTGATCTGGCAAAGGGCAATTTTCATAACAGCTTTCAAATTTTTATACAAAAATAAAAAGCGAAAAGGATTAAACAAATATTCGCAGGCATATCTTTCGTCCTTTATATAATTATTTAATGGATAAATTGCCTGAAAATCAGCATCTTAGTTAAATATTTTATACCGTTGATGTAAACTAATTCCCGTATTCCTAATCTATTAGCCACTGATAAAAAAAATAAATTTCATAACGGCTGGTTTTATTATTATTGTACGGTAGTTCATCAATATATATGCGGAGGTATAAAATGAATAAGAAGTTATACCGTTCCCGGAAAGATAAAATGCTGGGAGGAGTTGCTGCAGGACTTGCGGAATATTTTGATATCGATCCTACACTCGTAAGAATTGCATTTGTCATTACACTGTTTCTCGGCGGAACCGGAGTCCTTGCCTATTTGATATTATGGATTGTCGTTCCCGAAGAACCTTATCTTTATCAGACTCCCGGGTACGGCGCGGGACAGCCTAAACCGGAAGGTCAGCCGGCGGATACCGGTGCGGGACAACAGCCGGGCGAACAGCCCCAAGGAAGCGGTTCTCAGGAAGATGCCTTTAAAGCTTATCAGGAAGCGGCAGAGATGCACAGGCAAAGAAGAAGAAATCTGTTCGGATGGATTCTTGTTATTATAGGAGCCTTGTTTTTGGCACAGAACTTTATACCGCATTTTTGCATCGGCAGCTACTGGCCGTTGATCTTAATTGCAATAGGGGGCGCATTACTATTAAAAGCAAAGGATAACAAACAATAAACGGAATAGCCATGAAACCAAAACATATCTTTTGGGGATTCCTCTTTATAACAATCGGCGTTTTAATTTTACTAAATAATATAGGCTCGCTGTATATTAATTTAGATTATTACTGGAAGTACTGGCCGCTGGTCCTCGTATTGCTGGGCGTTTCGTTTTTATTAAGCAATAAGTGGATCAGAAGTCTCTTTGCCGCGGTATCCGGCATAATACTGGCAGTAGCGTTGTTTTCTTTCTTTTCCTACACATTTGCTTTTATAAACAACAGATTTGTTATAAACGACAACGGAGTGCATTTTGAAGCCGACAACAGCGACCTGGATACGAATTATTACAGCGAACCTTTTTCGGATTCTATAAAAAGCGCTGAATTTGATTTTGAGGCCGGCGCAGGCACGTTCCGGATAACGGATTCCACTTCCAAACTATTCGAAGCGGTAACCCGCGGATTACCGGATAATTATGATTTATCGACATATGAGTCCGACGGGAAAAAGATAGTTAAATTCGGAATGTTAAAGAAAAAAATTATTTTAAACGACGGAGATCACGGAAATCAGGCGGACATCAGGTTAAATACGATTCCTGTCTGGGATATGGTGTTAAAGGTAGGTGCCGCTTCGATGAACTTCGATCTTTCCCGTTATGCCGTGAACAATATTCGTTTAAAGACCGGTGCCGCAAAAGTTAAAATAAGATTAGGAGATAAGAGTCCGGAAACAAACTTACGGGTTGACGCCGGTGTTTCTTCTCTAGACATCGAGGTACCCGAGTCGGCCGGATGCCGAATACACGAGGATATCAGCCTGTCCTCGAAACACTTCAACGGGTTTAAGAAAATAAGCTCGGGGTATTATACTACAGGCAATTTCGATTCGGCGAAAAGTAAAATTTATATAAACTTAAAATCGGGTATATCGTCCGTGAATGTCAATCGATATTCGCCCGGATGGTAGAGTACCTAAAGACAAACATTAGTAACTTGCGTTATGTCATAATTGAACAACCTTATTCGCTTATTTCACCTATAAGCGAATAAGGTTAATCTTTGGACTGATTGGGTTGTTGCTAAGGTCATAAATTATATCCCGATATCAACACAAATTAGATTTATACAAATCATATTGAATATTTAAATTGCGTGTTGGGAAGAAGCTTAGTAATATATCTACTTTAATTCCTTTTTTAAATATTAATTAAAGAATTATGGTTTTTTCCTATCATTTCTAATATCTGCATTTCATAAAAAGGGGATTGAAATGGAAATAAGATATAATAATCTCTATACCCACTTTATATTTATTACTAAAGACAGATTACATGCAATTCCGGAAGAAAACAGAGAACGCATAGAAAAATATATTACTGGCATTATTCAAAATAATGAATGCAAATTATATGCAATTCATGCAAACCCAGAACACGTTCATTTCATTGTATCACGATCTCCCAAG
>JBJKOY010000185.1:0-15209 GCA_046706945.1 Ignavibacteriaceae bacterium
TAAAATTGCCGGTAATCGGCTGTCCGAAAATATCCAGCTTTCCGTTCTGCACAATTTCGTCGCTGAAGAGCATGTAATATAGATTCAAAGTGATGTTATAATTTTTGCCTATCACGGAAGAGCCCAGCTCGAAATCATTCATAGTTTCGGGATTAACGTACGGCTTGCCGAAATTATACGTGCCGTCGGGATTTTGTTCAAACTGGGGAACCGAACCCCAGATTGCTTCTTCGCCCGAATAATAGGTGCTCAGTCGCGGCTCTCTCGTAACTCTGGCATAAGAAAAATAAATATTCTGCCGCGGATTAAATTTAAAATTCACTCCGAGTCTCGGGTTAAAATATAGTCCCTTGACCGAAAAGTCGTTATGGTAAAAACGTTCGTTATAAAATCTGTATTTATGATATGCAAGTTGTATCTCACCTAGGAAATTCCAACGGCTGTTCAACTCATAAGATTCGTGAACAAAGCCGTTTATAATATCCTTGCCGCCGTTAAAATAATATACCCTGTAGTCTTCGGGCAAACCTGCCGGCAGTCCCGACGCGTACTGCACGCTTCCCCAATGTACCGATTTGTGTTTCCTGAACTCCGCGCCTATAATTAATTCCCCGTTCTTATGTTTATAACTCAGCCTCGGTATCCATCCGTACTGGGAATTATCCACTTCCGCCCTGATCAGGATATCGGAAGGATTATCAAGGGGATGGAAGCCGTACTGCGATGTGATATGAAGATCCGTTGTATCGAGCCCCGTACCGTCGTAATCGAAAAAGCCGTCGCCCGTTACCAGAAACAAAGCGGAATTAAGAGTAACGTTGTCGCTTATTTTTAATTCGTTTAAAAGCTCGTAATGCGGCTGCGAAAAATTTTCTATCTCCGAAGTTCTTCTCTGAAGCGTATAGGTATATTGGTTGTTTTCCGCTTCCCAGTACGAATAGTTGGCCTTCCTCAATCCCTTGTCCTTTACCGCAAACTTCGGCAGACCGGTATAAGCCAGGCCGTCGGAAATGGGGCCTCCGTAAAAATCTATCTGCGTTGTTAAGTTCTTGTCGTACCTGACGGCGGACAAATAATATGCGTTAAATTTAACCCATGACCAATTTCTGTACCCGCTGCTGAGTATCTGAGAAAATTTCGCATAGACCGAATATTTATTTCCCATCAAGCCGCTTGAAAGCGACGCGCTGTACTTGCGGGTATTATAACTTCCCGCCGATGCGGAAAAGCTCAACGATCTTTGATCGGACATAGTTGAAGTTATAATGTTGATGGAGCCGCCTATTGCAGGATAGCCGAAAACTCCTGATCCAGCCCCTCTTTGCACTTGGATCAGATTGGTACTGCCGAGCAAATCCGGGAAATCAAGCCAGTATACATTATGATCTTCCGGGTCGTTCTGGGGAATACCGTTAATCGAAACTGAAATTCTTCTTTGATCGAAGCCTCTTATGGTGAGGTAATTGTAGCCTATACCGTTACCGTTCTCGGAATAAAAAATTGTCGAGGGAAGATTTCCCAGATATTCGGGAACATCCTGAACAGAATAATTTTCTTCAATCTGCTTCCGGGTTATTTTGCTGAATGCCAGCGGGGTTATGCCTTGCTTACCCACGCTGCCTTCAACAAGAACTGTCTGCGCGGGTATTATCTGGGGATCGAGTTCAATTAAAAGTCTTTTCGATAAATCAATCCCGTCTAGTTTGATTTTTTTTGTTTCGTAACCGATAAAACTGACGATCAAAGTACCGGATCTCGAAAATTTTCCGGATAAGGTAAATCTTCCTTCCCTGCCGGCCGCGGCGCCTATATCGGTTCCCTGGACCAGGATATTCGCCTCGGGAAGAGGGCTCCGCGTCTGTGAATCGATTACCCTGCCTTTCACGGTTTCTATTTGAGCAAAAATTAATGAAGGCGTCATCAATAAAAGAATAATTAAGTACTTCATTTTAACTCCGGTTTAAAACGAAAAAGCCGTTTCAAGAAACGGCCAAAACTTAATTACTCTTTATATGTTCCAGCCCGTTTCCCTACGCTGGTATTATCCAGATCAGGTTTAAGGGTATAATCTCAGTTATCCCCGCTTTTAGCGGGTCAACACCCCTAACGGCTCCATTGTGCAAAAAATTTCTAAGAACTGTTTAAGCAATTATACTTAAAAAAATATTTAAATACAGTGATTAAATCCGCGTAACTATTCTATTTTTAATTTGTCACCTGCTTTGATTCTATTTGATTTCAGATCGTTAAGTTCTTTCAGCCTGGATACCGATATTTTATAATCGTGTGCGATACTGTATAAAGATTCGCCGCGTGTAACAGTGTGCATTTTTACGCTGCCGCCGGAATTATTATTTGCAGCTTCACTCACATCGGCGGTTCCCGTTTTAACCGAGCTTTCGGGATTAATCTTCAGTGTATTCCCGGCGACAATCCTGCTGCTGCTTAAGTCATTCCACTTTTTTAAATCTTCAACGGAAACGTTGAATTTGGCCGCGATGTCGATTATCGTATCGCCTTTCTTTACGGTATACGAATTACCTTCGCTCTCATTGTTCGCTGGAGGAACGGAATTTTCGATATCGTTTATATCCGCATCAGAATATATTTTCAGCGTCTGACCGATAATGATCTTGTTGGTTCTTAAACGATTCCACCTTCTAATGCTCGAAGCACGCACTTTATAAAGCTCAGCGATTTCGCCTATCGTATCGTTAGGTTTTACCTTATAATAATTTATGTTCGCGGAAGTTTTAGGAGCATTGTCTCCCAAAGATTCCGTGTTGTTATTGGAATATATTTTAAGAATTTGACCCGCGACAAGATTGTTTCCGTTCAGGCGGTTCCAGCGTTTAATTGTTTCCGAGGGAACACCGAATTTAATGGACAGCTCGCTTAAATTGTCCCCTCTCTTAATCCTATAATTAAACACGCTTGTATGGCTTGAATAAACGGACGAACCTTCGGAAGAGGCCAGGTACCGTGAATTTCCATCCGTATATATCTTTAATTTTCTGCCTACATAAATCCTATTGCCGTTAAGATGATTCCAATCTCTGATGGAATTTACTGATACTCCGTACCTTGAGGCAATCGTAAACAAACTTTCGCCCCTTCTTATCCGGTGGTACATCCATTCGGATCCGCTATTTTTATTTACCGTGCCGATAGTAGAAGATTTTTCCATCGATGACTGGCTATCAAGGCTCGCATAAAAATCCAATTTATCGGAAGGCACATAAATTGTCAATTCCTGCCCGACAACAATGCTCTTTGTGTACGGGATATTGTTCCAGTTCCTAATATCTATAACTCTTGAATTAAACAAATCCGCAATTCCCAGCAGGCTGTCGTTCTTTTTCACTTTATACTGAACGGCAACCAGGCCTTTTGGTACAACCGGCGTAACCTCCGAAGAAGCAATTGACGAGCCGTCGGGATTTTCCGTCGTGTTATAATCGCTTGTATCTCCGTCGGCGGCGGCTATATTCTCGCCTAAAGCCGAATCGCCCGAAACCGAACCGCTGTCCCTGTTAAGCGCGAGGTACGGAGAGACATAGCCTTCGGAAACGCCCGTATTGATGGGGTTCGAATTGACCGCTGTCTGATTATCCTGGGCTTTTTGGGTATCGGTATTATAAGCTACGTCGTTATAAGCTTCGGAAGTTGAAATCGGTATTTTTAATCTGACTCCCGGATAAATTCTTGACCGTATTGAGATATTGTTTACGCTTGCAAGGTCATGAAGGCCTACGCCGTATCGCGATGCAATTCCGGAAAGCGTCTCACCTCTTCTAACAGTATGGACGGCGTAATTCCGCATTGCGCTCTTGGGAATGTTGACAATGTTAGCCGCAAAGGTTTGAAGCGACGATTTGGGAATTTTTAACGGGTAGCCGTTGGGATAAGCAGCCGGGGTGCACATTTGAGTTAACTCCGGATTCATTTCTTCCAGAGTCCCCGCATCAATACCCGCGCAACGGGCTAGGAAGTTCAAATCGATAGAACCTTTAACATTGTACGTCGTCAAGTCGAACGGCTTTTCGTAATCCAAATTCGTAAAACCGTATTTTGCCGGATCCATCGCAATCAAGGTTACCGCAATGTACTGCGGAACGTAGCTTCGAGTTTCCCTGGGGAGATAATCCCTGGCGGCCCAGAAATCGTTCTGACCGGCTCTCCTTACAGCTCTCATAATCCTTCCCTCGCCGGCATTATAAGCCGCCAGAACAAGGTACCAATCTCCCAGATCGTTGTAGAGATCTTTCAGATGCCGGGCCGCGGCAATTGTGGCTTTCTCGGGATTTCTGCGTTCGTCGACGTAGAAATCAGAGTGCAGGCCGTACAATCGCCCGGTAGATCTTATGAACTGCCAAATTCCCACCGCACTTGCCCATGACCGCGCTAGCGGATTTAGTCCGCTTTCCACCATGCTCAGATAAACCAGCTGCTTCGGCACACCTTCCTGAGCAAATATTTTGGTCATCATGGGAAAATACCGTCCGGATCTTTCCAGCCATAGCGTCATG
Organism: Ignavibacteriaceae bacterium; assembly: GCA_046706945.1. Classification (GTDB taxonomy): domain Bacteria; phylum Bacteroidota; class Ignavibacteria; order Ignavibacteriales; family Ignavibacteriaceae; genus FEN-1297. Next base: position 4,530 of record JBJKOY010000185.1, read on the forward strand.
TGATCCCTGCCTTTGCCGGTAAAGTAATCCAGCCACTGATCTACGTACGAATTTACTTCCAAAGGTATTTCAGAAGGAATAACTTGCCTGGTTGTTTTTTGCTTATCGGAAAGATTTTCTTTTATTTCGGGCAGAGATTTACCCATCCATTCTTCCAAAGCGGCAAAAGATACATTTGAAGGCAATTCAGGCAGACTGTCTACATATTTTTTATAATCGTCAATTATTGATTTTTCAAGTTCCGAGTATGCTTCGTTTTGCTCGATGCCGGGATAATAACTCAGGTTATTAATAATTCTCAGTGCGGATTCATAGTTATTTACGGCTTCGGTAGGACTGTTCTGTTCCTGTTTTGTAAGGGCTTCCACATAATATTGGCGCGCCTGCTCCAACATTTCCGATACAATACCGCCCTTTTGAATTTTCAGATCGGAATTCCCGGAATTTTCATTCTTTGCTATTTCTTTGTTTCCTCCGCACGAAAAGAAAAGGAGAGAAAATAAAGAGATAGCAATGAACATCAGTATTTTATTACTCATGCATGCTCCTATTTTTAAAATATTTTGATTTCAATATAAAACGTAATTTTTTTTTTATCAAGTAAAAAATTAAATAAAATTACTTAATTGATAGTTTTTTAAAGAGTTATAAAAAGGGCAAAGCGGTTAAAGGGGAATATTGCCGTGTTTTTTTCTCGGATTCTTATCAACCTTATTTTTCAATAGATTAAATGCGTTAATTAACTTTATTTTCGTATCTTTCGGTAAAATAATATCGTCTAAATAACCTCTTTCCGCAGCAATATACGGATTGGCGAATTTATTTATATATTCGGATAATTTTTCTTCAACTTTAGCTTCTTTATCGTCTGCCTGCGAAATTTCTTTCTTAAAAATAATTTCCACGGCCCCCTTAGGGCCCATAACCGCTATCTCGGCCGAAGGCCAGGCAAAATTGAAGTCTCCTCTGATATGCTTTGAGTTCATTACATCATAAGCTCCCCCGTAAGCCTTTCTGGTTATTACGGTTACCTTAGGCACCGTTGCTTCGCAAAATGCGTACAATAATTTTGAACCGTGCCTGATGATTCCGTTCCATTCCTGCTCGGTTCCGGGAAGAAATCCGGGAACGTCTACCAGCACAAGGAGCGGTATATTAAATGCGTCACAGAATCTTACGAATCTTGCTCCTTTCGACGAAGAATTGATATCGAGGACTCCTGCCAGAACGGAAGGCTGGTTTGCGACAATACCGACGGAAATTCCTCCGATTCTACCGAATCCCACTATAATATTTTCGGCATAATACTCCTGGACTTCAAAAAATACCTCGTCGTCTACCAGTAATTTGACTATTTCTTTCATATCATAAGGTTTATTGGGATTATCAGGGATGATTTTTTCGAGTCTTTCGTCGGGTTCGACGGAATTAAAGTCGAAATCATATTCAACGGCTTTATCCATAAAATTAAGGGGCAGGAAATTCATCAATTTCCTAACGTTCAGCAATGTTTCAATTTCATTATCGAAGACAAAGTGCGCAACGCCGCTTTTGGAAGCATGTGTTTCGGCGCCTCCCAGGTTTTCGAAACTCACTTCTTCGTGAGTTACGGTTTTAACTACGTTGGGACCGGTGACAAACATGTAGCTTGTATTCCTAACCATAAAAATGAAATCGGTAATAGCCGGGGAATAAACAGCACCGCCCGCACACGGACCGAGGACTACGGAAATCTGCGGAACAACGCCCGAGGCCAGTGTGTTAAGCAGAAAAATATCGGCATATCCGCCGAGGCTTACTACCCCTTCCTGTATTCTGGCACCGCCGGAGTCGTTGAGCCCGATTACCGGGATCCCAACTTTCATAGCCATTTTTATAATCTTTACAATTTTCTCTGCGTGCGTTTCCGAAAGAGAACCGCCGAATACGGTAAAATCCTGGCTGAAAACCGCGACCGGCCTTCCGTCGATCTTCGCAAATCCGGTTACCACGCCGTCGCCGGGAAAATGCTGCTTTTCCAGGCCGAAATCCTTAGCCCTATGCTCGACAAACATATCGGTCTCTTCAAAGCTTCCTTCGTCAACAAGAAGTTCAATTCTTTCCCTGGCCGTTAATTTCCCTTTGGCATGCTGGGCTTCGATTTTATCTTTTCCGCCGCCGAGTTTTGCAGCTTCTTTTCTATTCAACAATTCATCCGAATAACGATTCATAATTTCACCTCGGAAATAGATATCATATTAAATCTCCGGTTAATTTTCTTAAACATCATGAACAAATTTATTTATATTGAATCTCCGAAATTAATGGCGTGCCCTCGAACGCGGAATATGCAGTTTCGATCTCAGCTCTTACCGAAGCCGAATATTTCGAAATGTCTAATCTCATAGCTTCGCAATCGATTTCAATTTCTTTGAATATTTGACCGGGATGACCTTTCATTAAATAAATTTTATCCGACAGGCCGACGGCTTCTGTTATATTAGTAGTACCAAGCAGAAAATTTAAGTTCAATTCGTCTCTTAATTTTTTCAGCAGAGCATAGATTTCTTTTTTGGTTTCGCCGCGCAGCTTTTTAAACGGATCGTCCAGCAGAATAAGTACGGGATCTGCGGCAAGAGCCCTTGCCAAAGCTATTCGGAACCTGAAACCCGTACTTTTCGGATGGGGATTATGTTTCCCGTACCCGGTCAGACCTACTGCGGATACCAGTTCTTCGATATTCGTACTTTTGTTTTTTGCCCCTGCCGCGGCAAACATAATATTCTGTTCTACGCTCAGCCACTGATATGACGACGGCTTTTCCGGTATGTACGCGATCCTTCCGTCAGGCTTATCATAGGCCGTTCCGTTCAACATAATTTTCCCGGCGCTGGGTTCTTCGATTGCCGAAATGATTTTTAATAAAGTGGACTTACCGGAGGCAAAAGGAGCGAGGATTGAGACTATCGAACCTTTTTGTCCTTTGAAATCATTGGTTAAATTAATACCGTCAAGCACAAGCAGTTTGGATCCGGACCTGCCGGGAAAATATTTCACCACTCCCTTAATCTCCAAAAGGGCCGACTTTACGTTCAAAGGACGCTCCAGCTGAAAAATTTATTTCTTATGTAAACAATTATTCGGATTCCAAGATAAACAGTTGCTCCCACAATTAAAGTCCCGGTGAAGAGGGCGGACAAATCCTCATACCGCATCGCCGTTCTGAAAATATTCCCCAATCCGTACCGTCCTTTTATATATTCAAAAACTATCATAACCGTCCATAAGTACAAATGGAGATCGAACAAGTGCCGGATCAGCCCCGGCTGCGCGGCATTCCAGATTATTTTTTTCCTTATGATATCGTCTCCCGCTCCCAGAGATTTGGCGGAGTCAATATATTCTTTCCCGACGCTCGATACTTCTTCCTTTAATTTTATCAGCAGCGAAAAAAAAGATGTCCCGAAAGCAAATAAAAATTCTATGTAATTCGAAAAAGGGAACCAGAAGATCAAAAACATGCCGATAATTATTCCCGGAATATATTCGGAGAAAAAATTCAATGAGAAAATAAATTCGCTTAGAATATGATTATGCTTAATTAAAAAATTCCTGAGAATATAAATAACCCAATATGCCGACAACATGGAAAAGTATATTGCGCTGATAGTAACAACGAAATTAACCGGTAAATTATATACCTTCCAAAGCGCGGAGAAAGACAGGATTACGATTGACGGTTTCGGTAAAAACTGGTTAGGGGGGATAATAAATTCGAACAAAACAACCCAAAGCAGGAAATAAGTCAATATAAAAAACTTCAGATGTTTTGAGGAATTTTTTTTAAAATTCATAATCGACCGGCGGTTATGGGTAAAGGTTCCGAATAAAAACGAAAATCGTCTTAATGAATATATCGAATGCCGGTATCTATATCAACATGCTATTAATTATACTTATTATTCGGTTCGTGAAGAAAAGGGTTCTCTCTTTTTTCAAGACCTATTTTGCTTGATTCGCCGTGACCGGGGTAAATCATAACATTATCCGGAAGGGTAAGCAGCACGGTTCTTATCGAGGTTATTAATGTTTCATAGTCCCCTCCCCATAAATCGGTTCTTCCGATGCCGTTTTTAAAAAGTACGTCGCCCGTTATACAAACAGATTCCTTTGAGAAATAAAAGCAGTATTCCCCCGCGGTATGTCCCGGCGTGAAAAGAAAAGTTACATGAGAATTTCCGATAGTCAGATCCGTATTTCGGGAAATAAGCTTGTCAGGTAATGGAGGAGGTTTAATCTCAAGCCCGAAAACGACCGCCTGATCGACAGCATGCTTGAGGAGTTCGACGTCTTTTTCAGGGACAAAGTACCGGGGACCGAAAGAGTTTTTTATAAAATTTGATCCCATCAAATGGTCCACGTGGCAGTGCGTGTTAAGCAAATAAAGGAGACAAAGTCCGTTTGAGTCGATATATTTCGTTAATTCTTTTTCTTCGCTCGAGTTTGAGCAGCCCGGATCGATTATAATACTCTCTTTGGTGCCTTCGTCCCATATAACGTAGGTATTTACCGAAAACATATTGAAAACGAATTTCTTAACAACAAGCATAAAATTATTTTCTGAAATTATTTTTTATCCTGGTATTTAATTTCTTTGTGTAATTCCTGAAGTTGTCCCTGGTTTCTTCCATCGAATTTCCTCCGAATTTGTCGATAAAAAATTTGGCCAGGCTCCATGCGAGCATGGATTCCGCGATTACGGCGCAGGCTGGAACGGCAACAAAATCGCTTCTTTCCCTTCTTGCGTCCACTCTTTTCAAAGTCTTTAGATCCACGCTTTCAATAGGGCTCATCAGCGTAGCAATCGGCTTCATAGCCGCGCGTACGATAATCGGCAGACCGGTGGAAATTCCGCCTTCGATCCCTCCGGCTCTGTTCGTTCTTCTGGCGAACCCGGCTTTACCGTATATTATCTCGTCGTGAGATTCCGATCCGAAGCGCTCGGCCGATTTATAACCGGTCCCGATCGATACCGCTTTTACCGCATTAATGGACATAACGGAGTGCGCTATTTCCGCATCCAGTTTCGTATCGTATTGTATAAAACTGCCCAAACCGACAGGCACTCCTGTAGCGACGACGAAGAAAGTCCCGCCCAGGGTATCGCCTTTTTTCTTGGCTGTTTTTATTTTACTTATTATTTTTTCCTCGTGCTCTTTATCAAGCACTCTTACGTCGCTCTTATCCGCCGATTCCGAAAGCGACCACCCTTTAAAATGCTTAGGCATATTATTATTGAAAAGATTATCGGCCGTATTTTCTTTCGGATAAATTCCGCCTATGCTCTCTACAAAACTTCCCACAGATATACCGAATTCTTCCAGGAATCTTCTTGCTACGGAGCAGGCCGCTACCCTTGCCGCCGTTTCCCTCGCGCTTGATCTTTCTATAGAGTTCCTGATATCGTTAAAATTATATTTTGAAATTCCCACCAGATCGGCATGACCCGGCCGCGGTATAGTTATTTTTTCTGTTTTAATCTTTTGTTTGCCGGATGTCATTTTCTCGATCCAATTTTCCCAGTCCCTGTTTTTGACCATGAGAGCAATCGGCGAGCCCAGGGTCTTTTGAAAACGGATACCGGATAGAATTTCCGCCGTATCGGTCTCTATCTTCATTCTCAAACCCCTGCCGTATCCGGTCTGTCTTCTTTTTAAATGAAAGTTAATATAATCGTTTTCAATTTTTAAATTCGACGGAAATCCCTCGACCAGAGCTATTAAAGATTTCCCGTGCGATTCGCCGGCAGTTAAAAACCGTATCATTACTTCTCCGAAAATTGTTTAGGAGCAAATATAAAAAAAACGCCCGAAAAACCGGGCGTTTTTATAAATAATTTTAAATTCGAAATTTTACTTGGAATCCGAAGGTATTTCCAATCCGACAAACGCTTTTGTCCCCTGCGAATCCACTACTTTAAGAAGAACCGCTGAGCCCTTTTTGCTGTCGATAATCTTTTTGAATTGTTCTGCGTTTTTAACCGGTTCTCTGTCGGCCTCGGTAATTACCATTCCTCGTCCCAGGTTCTGGTTTTGTGCAGGCCCGTACGCTTGAACGTCCGTAATCATAACTCCGTTATCTACTTTGAAGTCCGATTTCTCCTTCGAGGTCAGATTCCTTACAGTCATTCCGATTCCTTTAAAAGTAAGGGAATTGTTTTCGGAATTATTGTTGTTTTCCGATTGTTCTTTGTTAGAAGTAGGTTCGGCCTTATTCTCACCGTTTCTTTCCTTAAGAGTAACTTTTCTGGTTATCGTCCTGCCGTTTCTGAACAAAGTCAAAGTAACCACGCTACCCGCTGTTTTGGTGGCTATAATACTTTGAAGCTCGTTGGGCCTGTTCACGTTTTTTCCGTCAACTTTGAGTATTACGTCCCCGGGTTTTATATCTTCTTTAGAAGCGGCGCCGCCGGGTACAACGCCCTGGATGATCACGCCTTCGGGTTTATCCATACCGAGAGACTTTGCCATTGCGTCATCCACTTCGCCGATTTCCACTCCGATATAACCTCTTGTAACTTTGCCGTAAGCGATTAATTCTTTGGCAACCGATTTAACCAGGTTTATAGGTATGGCAAAGCCGTAGCCGATAAAGCTTCCCGAACTGGATGCGGCTATTGCGGAATTTATACCGATGACCGCACCGGAAAGATCTACAAGAGCCCCTCCGCTGTTTCCGGGATTTATCGCCGCATCGGTCTGCAGGTAGTCTTCTATTCCGTAACGGCTATTAATTAAACCGAGATGTCCTCTTCCCCGCGCGCTTATTATTCCGGCGGTTACAGTCGAGGTTAATGAAAGCGGGTTGCCTATTGCCATTACCCACTGTCCTACCTTTACGCTGTCCGAATTCCCCAAGAAAGCCGCCGGCAGATCATGGGCGTCGATCTTAATAACTGCTATATCGGTAAGCGGATCGGTACCGATTACCTTTGCCGTGAAAACTCTTTTATCGTATAAACCTACCTTCACCGAAGTAGCGTTTTTAACAACATGATAATTTGTAACGATGTATCCGTCAGGTGAAATTATAATTCCGCTTCCCGAGCCTTCTTCTTCCTTAGGCATATTCTCGAACGGGAAAAAGAAAAAATTCTCGTGCGGGTTTTCGGTTTTTGCCACGACCGTAATCTGTACTATTTCAGGTGTTACGGATTTGGCTACCTCAATAAAGGCTTTACTGAATGAAGTTGCGTCAGCATTCAGGTCTACCGGCGGATAAGAAGCTCCCATTTTTATGCTGGCAAAACTCGGTCTTACCAGACCGAATCCGGATACTAAAACTGCACCGAATACAATCCCAATAATTACTAGTGCTATCGCACCCCATAAACCTTTAGATTTCATTTTTATATTCCTCCGATTATTTTCTTTTTATATTTTATTGACATTACCGCAAATCCCAAACCATCATTTCATCGTCATTTTAACAGCTTAAGCGATTGAATACCGCTAAAGTCCGGTATTTGATATTTCAAATAGATTTCCATAAAAGTGATTGCTTTGTCTGCTGTTGCGGTATTAAAAGTTTCAATTCTTTTACTGGTTTTTAGACAAATTAAATAATTAAAAAGTTCCGCAGATAATGTATAAGATTCAAGATGTCCGGCCCTGCAATCATCGCATAAAATACCCATTTCGTAATTATAACCCAAATCGCCTCCTTTCAGGTTTGTTTTACCGCATACGGAACATCTTTCCAGCTGAAGTTCGTATCCTATTTCCTTAATGAAGAATAAAAAATATCTGCCGAACAGCAGCGAAGGATGTTCGGCGGAAGTTTCCATTAGTGAAAGGATTCTGACCGACCCGTTAAACAGCCTTGTGTTGGTTTCGTGTTCGGCTGTTAGTTTTTTCAGCAGTTCCGTTACGGCCTGCGAATATCTTAATTTATCCAAATCCTCTTTTATTTTCGGGAAATAATGAATAAGATCTGCGCCTGAAATAAACTGCAGCTCCCGTGTATCTTTTTTATAAAGGATTATCTGAAGATGATTAATCGGATCGGCAACAAGTCCGATCTTCGATTTCGGGCTTCTGCCGCCCTTGATAATGGCGCTCATCCTGCCGTAATCTTTCGTAAAAAAAGATACGATGCTGCTTGTGTCGCCGTAGTTCAATTTGCTGAGAACTATGGCTTCGGTTTTAATTATTTCACTCATCGGATAAAATTATAAGGAAAAAAGTATACTTTTTCCTCGGTAATTATTCCTGATATTAGATGCGAAGGGGTTACGTCGAATGCAGGAGAAAACACCTCGTAGTGATCGGGGACAACTTTATTGCCGTTGACCGAGGTTATCTCGTTTTTGTTTCTAATTTCTATTTCGATTTCGGCTCCAGTTGCGATAGATCTGTCGATTGTGGTTGTGGGAGCGGCAATATAAAAAGGAATATTGTGGTAGTTGCAAAGCACTGCAAGGCTGTATGTACCGACCTTATTGGCCGTATCGCCGTTCAGGGCAATCCTGTCGGCCCCGACGACGACGAAATCCACCCTGCCGGAATTCATCAGCACCGCGGCGCCGGAATCCGTCTGGATTGAAAAAGGGATACCCGACCTGTCAAGCTCAAACGCGGTTAATCTGGAACCTTGAAGAAGCGGCCTGGTTTCATCCGCATATACGAATTCGACAAGTCCTTTTTCGAAGCCCTTTTTTATTACATTGAAGGCGGTGCCGTCTCCGCCGGTAGCCAGTTTACCGGTGTTGCAGTGCGTAAGTATCCTGGATTTCTTCTTGAAAACCGTAAGTCCGTTAATTCCTATCCGGTCGCATTTTTCAATGTCGTCTTTGTGAAAGTCCGCCGCTTTTCTTAAAAGTATTTCGTACGCATTCTCGCCCGGTTTTATCCGTTCGAATATTTTTTTCATTTCGTCCAGGGCGAAGAAAAGATTCACGGCCGTCGGTCGGGTTTTCCTTAGTCTTTCGTATGCCCGGTAAAAAGCCTGCTGAATTTCCGAAGCAGGAATACCTTTTAAGGACACAGCAAGACCGTAAGCGGCTGTTATGCCGATGGCGGGGGCGCCTCTGATCTCCAGTCTCTCAATTGCTTCCGCTATCCTTTCGTAATCATCTGTTTCAACATATTCTTCGCGGAGAGGCAATTTAGTCTGATCGAGGAAAAGAAATTTCCCGTCGCGAAAATCGATCGAATAGTATTTATTATTTTTCATCAAATCTCGATAAGTCCAAAAATTCCCTGTACCTGTCCTGTACTCTTAAATAGTCCAGGTCGTCGAATCCCTTGGTGCTGAATTGCTCCACGCAGAAGGATGCCATCGCGCTGCCGTATATAACCGCTCTCTTCATATTTTCCGCGCTAAGGTCCTGAGTTTTGTGAAGGTAGCCGATGAAACCCCCGGCAAAGGTATCTCCCGCACCGGTAGGATCATATATCATTTCGAGAGGATATGCAGGGGCGGAGAAAATTACGTCTTCGGTAAACAATAATGCTCCGTGCTCTCCTTTTTTTATGATAAGAATCTCCGGACCCATATCGCGTATATTCCGCGCCGCCTTGATGAGGTTGGGTTCTTTTGCCAAAAGTCTCGCTTCTGAATCGTTGATTATCAATACGTTCACCCTCGGGAGCAGTTCCATCAGCGTATCTTTTTTCCCTTCGATCCAGTAATTCATCGTGTCGCATACGACGAATTTGGGATTTTCCATTTGATCAAGGACTTTCATCTGCAGTCCCGGATCGATATTGCCCAAACAAACGAATTTTGCTTTTCTGGCTTTTTCGGGAATTACCGGATTGAAATTTTCGAATACATTTAATTCGGTAAATAAAGTGTCTCTTACATTCAGATCATAATGGTATTTCCCGGACCAGCGAAAAGTTTTCCCGCCTTCTATAATCTGAAGGCCTTCAAGATCAATATCGTTGTTTTCCAGCAAGGCGATATAACTTTTGGGGAAATCCTCCCCGACAACTCCGACCAGGTAGACCGGACCGCTGAAATAACCTGCCGCTATTGAAATATAAACGGCCGACCCCCCTAATGCCTCTTCCACCCTGTCAAACGGCGTAATTACCGTATCCAAACCTAGTGAACCAACTACTAATAAGCCCAATTTTACTCCGGGATAAATTTATAAATTCAATTTCAAAAATAAAGAATTCGATTTTTAAACCATAATATTTAAAAATTATTTTTCATAAAATAACTTAATTTATTAATTTCCGATATGGCTATAAACTGCAGAAACTGCAAATATTTTTTCATTACATGGGATACCAAAAAGCCTTACGGCTGCAAAGCGTTCGGTTTTAAAACCCCTCAAATGCCTTCCGTCGAAGTTTATAAATCCTCAGGAAAAGAATGTCTGAAATTCTTAAAAAAGGATGAAAAAAAGGACAAATAACCGGTTGATTATATTATTTTAATTTCAACAAAATTCAAAAAGTTAATTTCATTGTTGAAATAGTTGTTTATTATATCGGCCGATTTCCTCTGCCCCGTCCATGCCAACAATCTTTTGGCTTCTCCGGGCCGAACCCACTTGAACCCGGTATGCTCTTTACTTATTTTAACTTCATCGGAGCTGCCGACCAAAGCCGCAAATACAGGCAGGAAGCTTATACTGTCCCTGCCGGCATCATAAAATGAATTAATATTCGGCGCGGACCAAAATTT
>JBJKOY010000186.1:0-14215 GCA_046706945.1 Ignavibacteriaceae bacterium
AACCTTAAAAAATTTCCGAGACCGACCGCATTTCCGGCTACCGCCAGGATTAAGCCTATTTTACTCCCCCAATGTTCTCGTTCGTTCTGTCCGGCCATTTGTTTTCCTGTATAAACGTTTATGGTAATGATTAATTATTGATGAAAAAAGTGAACTTGATTTATATTAAAAGAAACGGAAAAGCAATCGCTGTAATTGTTGAAAAAATATTTAAGGAGTTCTGCCAAACGGTTAAATAAAGATTGTTAAATATATCAAAAACTGAATTCGCTACTGTGGCGCAAATCAAAACGAAAATGCCGCGAAAGATATAACCCGGGTTTATCATTTCGCTGAAAGCGCCCGGATAAATATGCGATTCACTCTTATACTTTACCGCAGGAATCTATCCGGGCAATAATTTATCGGGCAAACATAGAATACAATATGAAAATAATCCCGGCCAGAAAACCGGCTGCCAGCGTGCCCAAGAACAAATAAAAAACAATGCTCCCGGGTTTCTTCTTTTCATTTAATGTTTCCATAAAAAACCTTTCAAATGTTTTATATTAAAATTTTCGGGTTCTTTACGGACGCTAGGTGCTGGTAGAAAAGTGGGAAGTTATGAAAATCCTGAATTTAACGCAGCCGGTGAAGTTCTTAATACCGGCCGTATTTATAAGCTTATAAACAAGGTTTGAATTTTTGTTCAGTAATTTGTAGAACGGCGAAAGACTGTTGACTTGAGAAATGATGCTGTTCTCAATCTTCGAATAGGCTAGGAAGATCGAAACCTGAACCAGACTTCCGTCCTGCGATAACAAAGCCTGTTCGGCGGGATTGTCGACATTAGCTCCGGAAAAATTTTGAAAACCGGTTAATATTATATTCACGGCAATGACCGCGAATAACATTAACCTCACGAAGTTCATAGAGGTTTTACGAAGATAATTATACAAATACATTAAGTAAAATTAATATAATTGATTTTCAAAAATTGTCAGGATTTTCAAATACAAATATATTCCCCCGGTTTTTATAACCAAGTGATTTAGATATGGCCTATATAATTAAACTCAATAACAATTGTAAAAGTTGATTCAATAGACTATTTTGCGTTACAAATGTATTATTCCTTTATTTATCTTCTTCGTTTTCACCAATAATTTTTAAATTACAACAAAAGACCGTCAATGAAATCGAAAAGAATAGTTATTATCGACGCAATGGCATTAACTTACAAGGCCTATTTCGCGTTTATAAACAGGCCTCTAGTTACTTCCAAGGGCGAACCTACTTCCGCGGTATACGGCTTTATTAGCCAGCTTGTTAAAATTATGGAGGACAACAAGCCGGACTATTTAGCGGTAGCATTCGATTCGAAAGATAAGACATTCAGGCACGAAAAATACGCATTGTACAAATCTTCGAGAGCCGAAATGCCCGAGGATATGATACCGCAGATCGGCCGCATAAAACAAATTATTGAATGCTTGAAAATACCTGTTTATATACTTCCAAAATACGAAGCGGACGATATTATAGGCACTATAGTCAAAAAGGCCGAGAAGGAAGGGCTGGAGTCCCTGGTTTTTACGCCCGATAAAGATTTCAACCAGCTCGTGACGAAGGCCGTAAATATAATAAAACCCGGGAAAAGCACCGACGATATCGTCATTTACGATGTTAAAAAAGTTAAAGACGAGTTCGGCTTCGAACCGAAACAAATGATAGATTACCTGGCATTAATAGGCGATAAATCCGACGATATTCCGGGTGTAGCCGGCATCGGACCAAAATCAGCAATCCCTTTGATTCAAAAATACGGATCGGTCGAAGAAATTTATAAACACGTGGACGAAATTGAAAAGGCCGGGATCAGAAATAAATTAATTGAAAATAAAGAAAATGCTTTTATATCGAAAGACCTTGCTACAATTCACTGCGAGGTTCCGTTGAAAATAAATTTCGTCGACGCCGAATTGAAGCCTCCGGATTATGATAAACTGCGGGAAATTTTCGTTGAACTGGAGTTTAAAGCGTTGTACGGCAAACTCTTAAGCCTGTACGAAAAATCAAACTCGAACAAGGAAGAAGAAGAATTTGTCGCCGGGGATATTTCTGTGTTCGATAAGGAAAAAGTAAACTATAAATTAATTAAAGATGCCGGCGAAGCTGGAAAACTGGCCTCGAAACTGGAGAAGCAGAAGTTGTTCGTCTTCGATACCGAAACGGACAGCCTGGACTCCTTTACGCTTACCCTGGCAGGTGTTTCGTTCTGCATTACTCCCGGAGAAGCCTTCTTTGTCGCGCTTAACCCGTTTAAAAACGAAAAAAAACTCTTTGCGGAGGAGATAAAAGACAGGATCGAATTGAATGATTTCGTCAAGCTGTTTAAGCCGGTATTCGAAAACAAAAAGATTAAGAAAGTCTGCCAGAACGGCAAGTTCGACATATCGGTGCTCCGGAGTAAAGGGATAAACGTGGAGAATTTTTATTTCGACACTATGCTTGCGAGCTATATAATAGACCCCGACCAAAAACACGGGATGGACGACCTTGCGCAAAAATATCTGAACTATAAGCCTATTCCCCTTTCCGATTTGATCGGATCAAAAAAAGATCCTTCAAAAATCTTTGAGGTGGACTTACCTACTTTGTCCAATTATTCCGCCGAAGACGCAGACATTACATACAGGCTCTTTGATACCCTGAATAAAGAACTTGATAGGAATAATCTCAATAAAGTAGCTTATGACGTGGAGTTCCCGCTGGCTCCCGTACTTGAAGACATGGAGCGCGAAGGAGTAAAAGTAGATAAGGAAGCGCTCAATTCTTTAAGCAAAGACCTGCAGATCCTGCTGGATAACTACACGGAAAAAATATATACACTGGCCGGGGAAAATTTTAATATTAATTCGCCGCAGCAGCTTCAGAAAATTCTTTTCGATAAACTGGGCCTGAAGACGGGCAAAAAAACAAAAACAGGCTATTCAACAGACGCAAGATCCCTGGAACAACTTCGGGGAGAGCACGATATTGTAGGCGTATTGCTGGATTACAGGCAGGTTTCAAAATTAAAGTCAACCTACGCCGATTCGCTGCCGGGATTGATTAACCCGGCTACGGGCAGAATACATACCAGTTTCAATCAGACTGCCGCATCGACGGGAAGACTTTCAAGCAACGACCCCAACCTGCAGAATATCCCTATTAGAACAGAACTGGGAAAAGAGATTAGAAAGGCATTCGTTCCCAGGAACAAGGATTACGTTATATTAAGCGCGGATTACAGCCAAATCGAACTGAGAATTCTCGCAAGCATTTGCGGCGACGAAGGCCTGACCAAAGCATTTACAAAAGGCGAGGATATCCACCGCAGTACGGCCGCACTGGTATTCATGGTAAAACCGGAAGAAGTCACCCCTGAAATGAGGCGGAGAGCTAAAGAAGTTAATTTCGGAATACTGTACGGGATAGGTCCATTCGGATTAAAGACACGTCTCGGGGTAACGCAGACGCATGCTAAAGAAATTATCGAGACTTATTTCAACACTTTTAGCAAAGTTAAAAATTACATGGATAATTCCGTCTTAGCCGCTAAAGAGAAGGGATTCGCGGAAACTTTGCTGGGCAGAAGAAGATTTTTACGGAATATCAACAGCAGCAACCGTGTGGTCAGACAATTTGAAGAAAGAGTCGCCATTAATATGCCCATTCAGGGCACCGCGGCGGACATGATCAAACTTGCAATGATAAATATTCAAAATGAGATGGCAAAAAGAAAAACCAAAACCAAGATGGTGCTTCAAGTTCACGACGAATTGCTTTTCGATACACATAAAGATGAAGTGAAAGATTTAAGACCGATGATCAAGGAACTCATGGAAAATGCGCTTAAGATGAATGTCCCTATAGTAGTAGATACCGGCATAGGCGAAAATTGGCTGGATGCTCACTGACGATTTAATTTTGAATTCTGTGCAACATATAATTATTTATGGAAATAAAACCGGAAAAGATAAAAAAAATTTTGTGCATAAAGCCCAGAGGAATCGGCGATGTCGTTCTGTCCACCGTAATTTTAGAAAACTTGCGGGATTATTTTAAAAATTCCCGGATAGATTATTTGACCGAAAGCTTTGCGGCGCCTGCATTAGAAAATAATCCTATGATCCATAAGATATTGACTATGGGAAATAAGGAATTCCCCTTGAAGGCGGCGTGGAAATTACGAAAAGAAAAATACGACATGATTCTTGATCTTTGGTCGAACCCGAGAACCGCCCTAATTACGTTTTTATCCCGCGTTAAATACAGGGTGGGTTTTGCTTACAGGGGAAGGAAATATGCTTACAACATTCTTGCAACGTCGCACAGGGGTAAACATCATTCCGCTGAGCATAATCTCGAATTGTTGAAAATAATCGACGTGCCTATCGTATCGCGCAATATAAGTTATTACCTGACGAGGGAAGATTATCTCAAAGCAAGAAACTTTATTGACAAGCACGTACCTACTGATAAAACAATAATTGGCATAATACCGTCGGGAGGCTGGCCGTCGAAGAGATGCGATGCAGAAAAATGGGTTGAAATCTGCACGCGTATTGCGGAAAAATACAACTCCGTATTTTTAATTATCTGGGGCCCGGGTGATGAAAACGATGCTCATTATATTAAAAATCAACTGCCGGCAAATGCTTATTTAATTCCGCCCACCGGGTTGAACGAAGCGGCCGGCTATATATTTAACTGTGCATTGATTTTGGCAAACGACTCGGGACCTATGCATATTTCCGCCGCTATGGGAAAACCTACTCTTGGAATTTTCGGCCCGACCAGCCCGATAAGCCACGGACCGTACTCTTCGAATTCAGGCTATGTATTAAAGGACGACCTTTTCTGCATAATTTGTAATAGAACCGAATGTCCCTACAACCACGAATGTTTCCGCGACCTGTCGGTAAAAACCGTAATATCTAAATTGGAAGAGCTTGCCTATAAAAACCAAATACACATTAAACCGAATGAAAAAAGTCGAAATATTCTTTAAAAATATAATTCTTAACTTACTTTTGATGCAGAAAACGGCGAAGAAAGTTAAACAGACCGAAGACGTAAGACCTTCAAAGGTACTGTTGATAAGATTGAACAGAATTGGAGACGGTCTTGTAACCACCCCTCTTTTAAGCGAACTGCGCAGGGACCGAAATTTAAAATTATATCTTCTGGCGGATAAAAAAAATTATTTTGTGTTTAAAAATAACCCGAGCGTCGATAAAGTTATTATATTTGACAAGGGATTGAAAGGGATATTTAAGGTACTGAAATATATAAAACGGGAGAAGATCGACACGGTAGTCGATCTTCACGATGATGTTTCGACAACAGTAAGTTATATTGTCGCAATGGCCAAGGTACCTTTCAAATTCGGACTGGAAAAAAAGAACCGAAAAATTTTTACCCGAACGATACCTAGACCGGATCCGGTCGAATATCATGTAGTGGAAAGGCTGATACAAATAGCAAAACTGTTTGCAATAAATCCGGAAATTAAAAACGCCAACATTCATTATTATCCCTCCGAAAAATCTCTGGATTATGCTAAAACGTTTTTGAAAGATAAGTTTTCCCTTCAGAGATTTCTTATCGGGATCAATATATCCGCAGGCAGCGGCGCCAGGTTCTGGGGCGAGGAAAGATACAAGAAGCTCCTGGATTATCTGAAAGACTTTAATTGCAATATTCTCGTATTATCGGCACCCGGAGATTTCCGGGAGGCGGAAATAATTTGCGGCGACGAATACCCGTTGTTATCTTCAGAAAGTTACGACAATTTTGCTTCCGTGTGATTTCAATGCTCAATTTACTTGTTACTCCCGATACCGCCGCCGTTCACCTTGCTTCCGCTTTCTATATTCCGGTATTCGGAATTTATGTTCAGTACGCTACCGAGGAAATGATTTGGTCGCCGTACAGGTCCGATTTTGAGTACGTCCTTACCCGGGAGCCGAACCTTAAAAACGTAACTTTCGAGGAAGTCGCTTCCGAACTGGGGTCATTTTTAAAAAAATATATCCGTTAAAATATGTTCGGCAAATTTATTAATGTAAATCCGTTTGATTTCGGGAGAAGGATCGGCAGACCGCTGATTCTTGACGGAGCTATGGGAAGCATGCTTCAGCACGAAGGCGTAAAAAGCAGCGGCTCGATGTGGATGTCCAAAATCAATTTGGAAAATCCCGATATAGTTTTTAAAATCCACCGTCGATATATCCTTGCCGGAGCGGATATTATAACGACAAATACATTCAGGACAAACCCGCATGCAGTGGAAAATTCCGGTTTCCGCATCAATCAAAAAACACTGGTAAAAAAAAGCGTTGAATTAGCTTTGAGAGCGGCGGAAGGTTATCCGGTTTTTGTGGCCGGTTCCAATCCCCCTGCCGAGGATTGTTATAAAGCCGGGAGAAATGTATCGTTAAAACTGCTGAAAGAAAATCACTCCAAGCATATAGAAAGCCTGGCGGAAAGCGGTTCCCATTTCATACTTAACGAAACGCAAAGCCATCTTGACGAGATAAAGATAATTGCCGAGTTTTGCAGCCGGAATAACATCCCTTACGTTATGAGTTTATATACCGACGAAAATTTAAAACTACTTTCCGGCGAGCCACTTCGCCTCGCAATTAAGGTTATTGAAGATTACGGACCGATGGCAATAGGAATAAATTGTATTATGCCGGCTACATTCCTAAAATTTTACGGTAAGAATTCGCTTAAATATTTATGGGGAACATATTTGAACTGCGGCAGCGGTAATTTTACGGACGAAAATATTTCATGCGGAGTAAGTCCGGAAAAGTACGGCGAACTTGTTTCAGAACTGCTGAATAAGAAACCTTCTTTCATAGGGTCCTGCTGCGGTTCATCTCCCCAACATACTAAAATAATCAAGAAAATACTGGATGAAAAAACTGGAAATTAAGGCTCCGGCTAAAATAAATATCGGGTTAAACGTCGTAGGGAAAAGGACCGACGGCTACCATAACATCGAAACGGTTTTTTTCCCGCTGGATTTATCCGACATTATAACGATCGAATCTTCGGATTCGTTTGCTTTTGATTGCGGAAAAAATAAAGCCGTTGACCCTGAGGACAATTCGGTGGTAAATGCGGTGAGACTTATTGAAAAGAAAGCAGGAATTAAATTAAATATAAAAGTATCGCTGGGAAAAAATATTCCGGTCGGGGCCGGGCTCGGCGGCGGGAGTTCAGACGGAGGAACAATGCTTACGGCGCTTAACGAATTTTTCAATATGGGATTAAAATCCGAAGATCTGTTAGAACTTGCACTTCAACTGGGTTCCGACGTACCGTTTTTCATAAATCCCTGTCCGGCTTACGCTTTTTCGAGAGGCGAAAAAATAATACCGTTAAACTTCAAAATCCCCTATCCGGTTTTGTTGATAAATCCGGGGATACATGTCTCAACTAAATGGGCATACGGAACCATAAAGCCCATGTCCTCCCGGACAAATCTTATGAGTTTTTTCGATAAAGAAGAAATAGATTTACGTTCTTTGATAAACACCGTCACTAACGATTTTGAACCGGCGGTTTTCGGCAAGTTTCCAGAGATTAAATCGATAAAAGAAATATTATATAAAAGCGGAGCATTGTTTTCGTTGATGACGGGAAGCGGATCAACCGTTTTCGGAATCTTTGAAAATTTAAAGCTCGCCGAAAAAGCAAGATCTAATTTCCCCCGGAAATACTTCACTTATATTAATCCGCGTCTTCGGTAGGAACTATATATTTATAATTATGATCTGGCATATAATTACATGTAATTGGAATAATTACACTACCGCACTTTCGGTAATTTCGACGTAATTATTTACCGCATTTAACTTGACCATTATCCCGTAAGGGACAGTAATGTTTTCCTTCAAATGACCGTGTTTAAAGTTATATACAACCGGGATATCAAGAGTTCCGAAATATTCGCTTATTACTTCACCCAAGGTCAGTGATTTCTTTAACGGGTCTGTTTCGTTGCAGTCAACAAATGCGCCAAGGATTGCTCCGTTAATTTTCCGGAGCAAACCTGCAAGCCTTAATTGATTAAGCATCCTGTCAATTCTATACGGAAGTTCCCCTATCTCTTCAAGGAATAATATTTTGTCTTTGAACGGAGGTAGATACTCGGTCCCGATTAATGAACTAATCAAAGATAGATTGCCGCCGATTACCCTGCCTTTTATGTTTCCCGTCGTTAAATGAAATATTTTTTCGTCGTTCGGCGGAATAATTTTTCCGAATTTTTTATTTGAGGTTAGCAAAGCCCAGAACATTTCTTCCGTATACGGACTTATCTCATCCGCGAAATCAACGGCTAACATTGGACCTGCAAAAGTTGCCAGTCCGGTTTTTGCCATAAAAGCCAATTGCAAAGCCGTAATATCGCTGTAACCGACAAATATTTTAGGATTAGCAGCGATTAATTTATAATCTATTTTATCCAGCAATCTCGGACTTCCGTAGCCTCCCCTAGCACAAAAGATTGCTTTGACATTTTTATTCCTGAACATATCGTGCAGATCTTTAAGTCTCTCTTCATTAGTGCCGGCCAGGTAGCCGGTTGACTTTCCGATGTTTTTACCCGATTCAACCCTGTATCCCAACTTCTCGAGATAATTAACGCCTGCTTCGATTTTTGAGTATTCGTCGGGCGACGAAGCCGGAGAAATAATCCCGATTACATCTCCTTTTAAAAGTTTTCCCGGTTTAACAATTTTCATTTTTCTCTTTTATGGTTGGTAGTTTATAAAAAATTGGATTAATTTAAGAAATCAAGTTATCTATTACAATATTTATTTCTAATAACTTAGGGTTTTTTTATGAACCGGAAGCCGGTATCGAACAAGTTAAAGTCCAAAATAAGAAAAATAAAGCTGGTATTGACCGACAATGACGGCGTTCTTACGGATACCGGGGTATATTATTCGGCCAAAGGCGAAGTAATGAAGAGATTTTCCATACGAGACGGCATGGGCGTAGAGAGACTTCTCCAATTACTAAATATTAAGACTAGTATTGTAACCGGCGAACTTTCCGGAAGCGTAAAAAAACGGGCCGAGAAATTGAAACTGGATGAAATTTACCTGGGAATAAAGAATAAAGGGAAAATACTTCCCGAAATTCTGAATAAAAACAGGCTGAAACCGGAAAATATTGCATATATCGGCGACGATGTGAATGACCTCGAAATTATGAAACAAGTCGGACTTAAAGCCTGTCCCTCCGACGCAATCGACGAAATAAAAGAAATTGCGGATTATATCTGCATTAACAAAGGAGGCAACGGAGCTTTCAGGGAAATAGCAGAATTGATCATACGGAATTATAAATAACCGGATACCGTTGCAATTTGAGGCCGGTTATTACTCACCATCCGGATTAGTTTTTATTATTATGCATATCTATTCAATTCTATTCATATTTAGTCCTTATTAAATAAAAAAAAGAAATTTTATTCTTTTATTATTTATATTATTTCCTATTTTTAAAGCAGTTTTTTTTGATCTCATATTTTAAAGGCCGGCTTTAAATATATTTCGACAGAAAACAATTCGGTCCTTAATTAAGGCCTGTTCCGCTTTATTTTCAAAATTGATTTCGGAACTTCACAATTTCATGAATAAATATGCTAATATTTTTGTGTTTATTAACAATTTAAGAAAATATTCTGTATTCTTATTCATTTTCCTATTGACAAACGCTCCGGGAATACTTATGTTTACGCGTATGAAAAAACTGATTCAAAATAGTATAAGTTATTCGCGATATTTAACGATACTTTATGATATTTCACCCGCCGAACTATTACGTCCGCGTCGCCCCCTTTTGGGGTAAAACATTCTTTTCCAAATAGTAAACATTAAACAATCTATTTTTTCAATTAAAAAAGGAATTTTACTATGATTTCAGTAGGAATTATAGGCGGCAGCGGGTATACGGGGAAAAAATTACTGCAATTTTGCGAGAATCATCCCTATATAAGCGACTATAAGGTTTACGGCAGCAAATCGGCCGGGCAGAACCTAATACAGCTTTTCCCGGATCTTTTAAATCAGATATCAGATTCCAAAATAGAAAGCGCGGAAAATATATCCGCAGAACATGATGTTTATTTTGTTGCGTTGCCGCACGGCGAAGCTTTAAATATTGTCCCGGCTTTGTTTTACGCAGGCAAGAACGTTATCGATCTCGGCGGCGATTTCAGACTGGATTCAAAAGAAGAGTACGAAAAATGGTATCATATCGAGCATCAATCAACTTCCCTTCTGTCCGAAAAGGTATACGGCCTTGCTGATTATTATTCAACCGATTATTCCAACAAAACTTTTGTCGCCAATCCGGGCTGCTACCCCACGGCAACTTTACTGTCGCTGCTTCCTGTAGTAGAAAATTTCGGCGGTGAAATTTTATCCGTCAGCACCTCGGCCTATTCGGGTACAAGCGGTGCGGGAAAGACTCCCAAGCAGGAACTTATGATGTCCGAGATGGACGGAAATGTTTCGGCATACAGTGTCAATAATCATAGGCATCAGCCGGAAATTTTGCAGGTGCTGAAAAAACACGGCTTTGATTCTCCTTTTTCTTTCACCACTCATTTGCTGCCCGTATCCGTCGGAATTTATGCCACTACTTCGGTACATTTGAAGAAAAAGATAAATGAAAAAGACTTAATTAGTTTATATGAATCCGTTTATCATTCATCCGGTTTTGTAAGGTTGAGAAATGTTCCTCCTAATTTAAGCTGGGTTGTAAACACAAATTACTGCGACATAAATCTGTCTTTAAAGGACAATGTTTTAATCATTACATCAGCTATAGACAACCTGATCAAAGGCGCTTCCGGACAGGCATTTCAGAACATGAATAAATTGTACGGATGGGACGAAGGCCTGGGGTTAAAAAATCAAGGAGCGAAAAATGTTTCAGTTTATTGAAAACGGATCGGTTACTTCGCCCAAAGGTTTTTCGGCGGCAGGCATATTCTGCGGCATAAAGAAAAAGAAAAAAGACCTGGCTCTAATCTATTCCGAAATTCCGTTTACGACCGCCGGAACATTTACAATAAATAAGGTAAAAGCCGCTCCCCTTCTTTTAACAAGAGAAATCGTAATGAAAGAAAAAACAGCCAGAGCCGTAATAGTAAATTCGGGAAACGCAAACGCTTGCACCGGGGAGAGCGGTTATAAAGATGCTTTGGTGATGCAGGCTTACTGCGCGGAAAATTTAAATTTAACTGCGCAGGACATCCTGGTGAGTTCAACCGGAGTCATCGGTCAGAAACTTCCCATGGAGATCTTAAAAAAAGGAATTGCCGATATTGTACCGCAATTATCCGGAAACGGAGGTATAGACGCCGCGGAAGCAATTATGACTACGGATACCCGGATCAAATCTTTCGCGGTTAAAATGCGGCTTACCTCAGGCGATGCCGTGCTTGGCGGTATTTGCAAGGGCAGCGGTATGATCGCGCCGAATATGGCAACGATGCTTGCTTTTATTTCCACCGATGCCTCGGTAGAAAAGAAAGTTCTTCAGTCACTTCTTTACGAAGCCGTAAAAATTTCATTTAACAAGATATCAGTAGACGGCGAGACCAGCACCAACGATATGGTAATCCTGATGGCAAACGGCGCTGCAGGTATTGAGGTCAAAGAGAATTCGGAAGATGCCGCGGTATTCCTTGATGCATTGACGGCCCTTTGCACAGAGATGGCGAAATCCATCGTGAGCGACGGCGAAGGCGCCACAAAACTTGTAACCATTAATGTAACGAAAGCCAAATCCTCGGAAGATGCGGATCTCGTGGGAAAGTCCATCGCAAATTCGTCCCTTGTAAAAACGGCACTTCACGGGAGCGATGCGAATTGGGGCCGAATACTGAGCGCTGCCGGTCAGAGCGGAGCGGATATCGATCCTTCGAAGATTTCCATCAGCTTTGACGACCTATCCGTTCTGCTGCCGAATTATGAGCTTAAATTAAATGAGGAAACGGCATCGAAGATACTTTCCAAAAATGAGTTCTGCATAAACGTCGACCTGGGAATAGGTACCGCAGAATCTACATGGTGGACGTGCGACTTGTCGGAAGAGTACGTAAAAATCAATGCCGATTACAGAACTTAAATACGGACAATGAAATGAAAACAGCATTATTAAAATTAAGCGGAAAAACACTGAATGATTTACTGACCACCGATAAATGGCTGAACTCCGTCAAACAAATACAAAATGCATTCGACGGCCTGCTTATAGTGCACGGGGCCGGCAAGGATATTTCGGAATGGTCCGACAAACTGGGATTAAAGAACCAATTTGTCAACGGCCACAGGGTAACAACAAAAGAACAAATGGATGTAGTTGCAGCCGTACAGGCCGGCGTTCTTAACTCGAAAATAGTAGCAAGGCTTAATTCCTCGGGAATAGAATCCGCCGGGCATTCCGGAATAGACAGAGGAACCTTTACCGCCGAGTACCTGAACAAGGAGCTGGGATATGTGGGAAAAATCGTAAAAACAAATTCCGCCGATTGGATTTTCGAGCTCATGGAAAAGAAGGTAATCCCGGTTTTCTCCAGCGTGTCTATGGATTCCGAAGGTAACTTAATGAACGTCAACGCCGACTTATTCGCCGAAATTCTGGCGCTTACTCTGAACGTGGATACGGTCTTTTTTGCTTCGGATGTCGACGGCGTGATCATCGACGGCGAAGTAAAACCCTCCCTTTCCGAAAAGGAGATAATGAAAGGCATTGAAAACGGGCATATAACTGAAGGAATGATCCCGAAGCTTAACAGCTGCGTCGGACTTTTAAGAAAAGGCATTAATAAAATTTGGATCGGCTCAAAAATAGGAGACGACATTTCCGGGTTATCCGGGGTTAAAAACGGAACGTGGATAACAACAAAATTCGAAAGCGAATATGAATTACTCAAAACTGCTTAATACATATTCGAGATATCCCGTTGAATTCGTGAAAGGCGAAGGAGCGTACCTTTACGACGGCGACGGGAAGGTATATATTGATTTCTTATGCGGAATTGCGGTTACGGGGTTCGGGCATAATCATCCCGAAATAAAAGCGGCCGTGCAGAATCAGCTCGACAGTTACTGGCATGTATCCAATCTTTATAACTCCCCTCTGCAGGAAGAACTTGCCCGGAAACTCGCCGAGAAATCGGGTTTGGATTACGTATTTTTCAGCAACTCGGGAACCGAAGCGGTTGAAGCGGCCATAAAATTCGCAAGGAAATGCAGCGGTGAAAAATATGAAATAATTGCCGCTCTGAACGGTTTCCACGGCAGAACTTTCGGAAGCCTTTCTGCTACCGGCCAGCCGAAGTTTTGGGAAGGCTTTACTCCCCTTGTTCCCGGATTTAAACATGTGCCTTTCGGAAGCATAGAAGCGGTAAAAAATTCTATAACAGAAAACACGGCGGCAATACTCGTGGAGACTATCCAGGGAGAAGGCGGCATAAACGTAGCACCCGGCGGCTATATTAAAAAATTAAGAACTTTATGTTCCGAAAACAACGTTCTGCTGATTATTGACGAAGTTCAAACAGGTATGGGCCGCACCGGAAAATTCTTTTCTTATCTGCACGAGGATATAAAACCTGATATTACCGCCGCCGCGAAAGGAATAGCGAACGGAATACCGCTGGGAGCAACAATTTGTACGGAAGAGGTTGCGAAGCATATTAAACCGGGCAGTCACGGGTCTACTTTCGGAGGGAATCCCCTGGCCGTAGCGGCTGCCAACAAAGTGGTTGATATGCTTGACGATAAGATTCTAAATTACATTCAGGACGCGGGAAAAGTTTTAATGGACGGTCTGCACGGTCTCCATATGGACGAAATTAAGGAGATTAGGGGCAGGGGATTAATTATAGGTATAGAGATGCAGCAGAATATTTCATCAAAAGCGGTTGCTGCCGGATTGCTGGAACGGGGAATCCTGGTGGGAACTTCGGGAGAATCCGTAGTAAGGCTTTTGCCGCCTTTCATAATAACCGAAAAAGAAATTTCGAAATTCCTGCTGACTTTTAAGAGCGTAGCCTCGGATATATCGGTCAGGAAAAAATAAAATATTTTATCAAAATAATGGTGAGAAAATGTCCGCTAAATTAAAACGTTTAAACAGGATTAAGGAG
>JBJKOY010000187.1:0-24795 GCA_046706945.1 Ignavibacteriaceae bacterium
TAAACATAATTTTTTAATTGCTAATTGTTGACAAGTTTACAATATTACTTCGCGGGCAATAAACATTTGAGGCATGGTGGCCTACATGCGGATCAACATTCACCATGCCCCAAGGTGGGCTAAAAGAAGAGAGGTAACATTTTAATCATTACTAGGTAGATTAGAATAAAAAAATACTCTATATCAATATTTTTTTATCCTAACCCAAATATTAACGTATTTATCCTTCCTAAGTTTTCCAATTTTTGTTTAATGAACAGTTCGTTATCCGCGATTGTTCAAAAAAACAATAGCAATCTTCATTCCAAACCATTAACAATTAAGGTTATTTTGAAAATGATCTACAATTAAAGTTTTTACTTCAAATCATCATTAAAGAACGGCTTTTTATTCTCACGGCTTGGAAGCTAAGTATTTTGCTTCTCAAATATGGGAATCAATTAGAAAAAAATTTCAGCAATTATCCGGTGAAAAATTGTTTTTTATTTCAATTTGTTCTCAATAAGTAAGATTTGATTTATTTTATTATTAATTTTTTTTGGCATTATTTTCTATATGCAAAACAAAATAATTGTAAAGGCACCGTCGGATTTTACATTATTTTATTTGTTTAGTTATCTTTGCATGTGTTTTATATAAAAAAGATTAAACGGGCAAAGAAATTAAATGAGTAAAAAATTCAAGTTCGACTTTGATTTGTTTGAAAACTTTCAGGATATGTGCTTTATCATATCTGCCGGAGGAGAAATTATGTCTCTTAACAAGGCAGTATATGATACGTTAAAAGTTACGCCGGGCAATTTAATAGGACAAAGTTTCTTTGACATTGTGGAGCCTTCTTTTATCTCTAAAACCAGATTGACTTTTACAAACAGTATAGAAGAAGGAAAGAGCGAAAACCTTTACACAAAATTTAAATCCGGGGAGAAATTTTTCGACGTTAACCTGCTTATTATTCCCTATTCTTTTCAGGAAAACCGGGAATCGATGTTCTGTTTTATAATGGCTAAGGATATTACGGATCAGCGGCTAAAAGAGATCGAACTGATGAGATTTTATTATGTCGCACAGAATACGGTAAACCCGGTGCAAATTACGGATCTGCAGGGCAAGATGGTTTATGTAAATCCGGCCTTCGTCGATACCAGCGGGTACAGCAGAGAAGATTTGATCGGAAAGAACCCGAATATTTTCAGCAGCGGCAAACATTCCAAAAAGTTCTGGTCGAAAATGTGGAATACCATTATTAATGGTAAGGTTTGGGTAGGAGAGGTTGAAAACAAAAGAAAGAACGGGGAACCGTTTTATACTCAATTATTGATCTCTCCCATTCTGGATCACGAAGGAAAAGTGACCGGATTCTTCGGCATACACAGAGACCTGTCCGAAAAAAAATTACTGGAAAAACAGTTAATTCATACCCAAAAGATGGAAAGCATAGGCACCCTGGCCGCAGGCGTGGCTCATGAAGTGGGAAATCCTCTGGCGTCTATATCGGCATTGGTACAAGTTGTGCAGAGATCCACCTCCGACGAATTCGCGAAAGAAAAACTGGAACTAATAAAAAAACAGGTTACGCGTATTTCGAAAATAATCAGAGACCTGGTGGATTTTTCAAGGCCTTCAAATTACGAACTGCAGTTAACCGATATTAACCAAAATATAGTGGAGGCCGTTGAAATAGTAAAGGTAGGCGCTAAAGCCAAAGATATTTTGTTCGACATAGATCTGAGCGATAAAATTCCGATGCTGCCGTTAATATCGGATCAAATCCAACAAATATTCGTGAATATATTATTGAATGCTGTTGATGCAATTTCGGAAAAGGATAGCGTGAATAAAACCAGCATGATTAAAGTTAAATCCGAAATTAATGAGGATAACGTAATAATAATTTTTTCGGATTCCGGGAAAGGAATTCCTGAAGATAATTTGTCCAAAGTATTTGAACCGTTTTATACAACAAAAAAAGAAGGAAAAGGTACTGGACTCGGTTTATGGGTTAGCTACGGAATAGTTAAAAGCTTCCAGGGTGATATAAAGGTAGAAAGCACAGTTAGGAAAGGAACGACTTTTACAATCACTTTACCGCTACAACCTTAATTTAGAGGATATAAAATGCCTGAAAGAATTTTAGTAGTTGACGACGAAGATATAATAAGAGAATCGCTTACCTTCGTGCTTAAAAAGGAGGGGTATTATGTTGATGAGGCCGAAAACGGCCGCGTTGCATACAATAAACTCCTTGAGGAAACATACGACCTTGTTATAACAGATCTTGAAATGCCGGAGATGAAGGGAATCGAACTTTTAGATGAAATCAAGAAGTTGAATATACAGACATCGGTAATTATAATAACGGCTTTCGGCTCCCTCGATACGGCCATCTGCGCTTTAAGAACAGGTGCAAGCGATTATTTATTGAAACCTGTAGAATTCGACGAACTGCTGATTAAAATTAAGAGGTTATTCGAGGTTAAAAACTTACTGCTGGAGAACAGGCTTTTAAGAAAAGAAGTTCAAAGGAATTTCGATTTTGAAAATATTGTGGGTAAAAGTCCGGCAATCAAGAAGATCTATGAAATTATTTCCACGGTTGCCGAAACGGATACAACCGTTCTTATAACGGGAAAGAGCGGTACGGGGAAAGAACTGGTTGCCAGGGCTCTTCATTACAACAGTAAAAGAAAAAGCAAACCTTTAATCGCGGTAAACTGCGGAACCATTACCGAAAATTTAATCGAAAGCGAACTCTTCGGACATAAACGAGGTGCTTTCACCGGCGCAATTTCGGACAAAGAAGGACTGGTAAAGGCGGCCGACGGCGGGACGCTGTTCCTGGACGAGATAAGCGAACTCCCCCTTCAACTGCAGGTAAAATTACTGCGCGTTCTTCAGGAAAAAGAATATACACCAGTAGGATCCACTGTATCGATTTCGGTCAACGTACGGTTTATAGCTTCTACAAACAGAGAGCTTAAGGAAGAAGTCGCTGCCGGGAGATTCAGGGAAGACCTATATTACAGATTGAATATTGTGGAAATACACCTCCCCTCCCTGAAAGACCGGGAAGAGGATATCCCGCTGCTTGCTGACCATTTTCTTAACAAATACAGAATCGAAATGAATAAGAACATTAAGGGCATCGATCCGGAGGCCATGCGAGCATTAATGTCTTATGAATGGAAGGGCGAAATAAGGGAATTGGAAAATATTATTGAAAGGGCAGTTATATTTAATAAAGACGAATTTATCACATTAAAAGATCTCCCTCAAATTTTCAGTTCGAAAACAGGGATTTCCGACTTTTCCAAGATGGGCTCCCTCGAGGATTCGGTTAGAAAATTTGAAAGGGATTATATCTTCAAAGTACTCGAGAACAATAATTTTGACAAAGAAAAAACAGCCGAATTGCTGAAAGTCGGATTGTCGACTTTGTACAGAAAATTAAAGGAATTGGACATAAAAGCATAATTTAATTTAAATCCTGTTACATCTAGTCTTTTCTCATTTCGAATAATCTGATGCGAAGGCATTTTCAGATACGGGAAGTATTTTTTCTATAACCCTACCAATCATTGCAAATCTGAGCTCATTTCATCGAAATTTTGTAAAAATCGAACTTTCTTAAAATCCATTTTTTAAATATGAAGTTGGCACGCTATTAGAACCCTTTAAGCGCGTCATTCTCTAATTTTATCAATTCATAATTAGTTAAGATGAAAAATATTCTAGTATACAGCTCGGATTCCAATATTTGTCTTAGCCTTTTAATGTACTGGCAAAACGATTATAATGTAACTACGACTACAAGTCTTGAAGTTTTAAGGAAAGTCGCATTTGAGCTCGAATTCGACATGATTATTATGGATGCCGATCCCAGCATCGAGGTGGAAAATTTTTGCCGTGATCTTAGAGAAAAAAATCCTGACATTCCGTTGGTATTGACATATGTTTACCGGCAGAACGCCAAGGATTTCGACGATAAAATGCGTAAATATACCAATACTATTTTCTATAAACCTTTTGACCTAACAGAAGTAACGGAACATCTATCTGCTCTTATTGTTTAGATTACTTCTAAAATAGGAGGCACTAATGAATAGTTTTAAAAACATTTTGGTGCCGACGGATTTTTCGGATAATTCCATTCAAGCTCTTGAATTCGCGTGTATTGTGGCACGGCAAAGCAATTCCATTCTTCATATCATGCATGTTATTGAGCCTGCTCTTCAATCATTCCGTTCGGCAGATGGTTTTCATCAAGCTAGATTCGATCAGTCGCGGCTATTGGATGCCGAAGAAGAAATGCGTAGATTTTTAAGCAATATTTCCATCAAAGATATAAAGATTATCGAGTCTATCAATCCGGGTAAACCCCATGAACAAATTTTACAATATTCATACAAAAAAAATATTGATCTTATTATAATAGCATCCCACGGCTGGACCGGTTTGACGCATCTCATCACCGGTAATGTCGCAAATAAGGTAATGCGTTATTCGGATATACCGACGATATGCATAAAATCAAATATGCTGATGCAGAAAGAGAACAGAAGCAACAAATCCTCTTTTGCAGAAAACTGGGTGGGTTAAATTTTTAAGCGGATAATCCTGGAAATAACTTATCACTCGTATATCTTAGCCTAATTACTCAAAATCGGCCGGTTGTTCCGGATTCCTTTGCAAAAAGAACATCCGGGCAATTTGTTTTTTTAAAGTTCGAGCATTCGACAAAGGCGGTATATTATTTTCATCGAAGAAATCTACGGCATCGGTTTCAATACTTATTTTTTTCTCGCCCCCGATCAGGTCGCATTGAAAAAATATTTTATAGATATGAAATGGATAAGGAGGAGTATGACCCTGTTTTACCCTGTCTAACACGGCTAATATTTTTCTCGCCTTAACTTTAAAACCGGATTCTTCAAATACTTCGCGTTCAACTGTTTCGCCGGGAGTCTCATTGGGATCCGCCCATCCGCCCGGAAGCGTCCATCCCCCGTCCGATTTTTCTTTAACCAGCAGAATTTTATTCCCTTTAATTACAACTCCCCTCACATCTACCTTAGGAGTTGCAGGACCTTCCTGGGAACCGAACAAGTCTTTAATATATTTCAGATCGGTACCCGAATTCATCGACATCATTTCCGCGGCAATTTCACTTATTCGTTTATAACGCAGTTTGTCGAATTCGTTCTCCGTATAATACAAGCCGTCCTGCGACAGGGCCTGCAATTCCTTAGCCAGCTCCAGCCATTTGGGATCCATTTTCAATTCCGTTTTAGATTAGCTCTTCTTATTTCTTATGTTTCTTCTTCTTGAAGAAATGCTCTTTACCTACAAAAATACTATGCCAGAAATTATTCTTTTTCCCGTCGAAAAAAGAGCCCGGATTTTGTGATGAATTCAGGACTACCTGTGAAGGGTTTTCATATGCAGATATGATTATCGGTCTAGCGTTACTGCTTTCAATCGTTAAAGTACATTCGGCCCTGCTTAACAGCGATTCGCTCGGATTGTCGATAAAATTCGAATTTGTTTTTTGGGAAATACCCCGCAAATAATTTGCAGTTTCCGCAGAATCCGCAGGTTTGCCGTTCAAATACCATTTATTTTTTTCTTTTACCAGCGAAAAGGAACTATCGGCAGGGTACGTAAACGTCAGCTTATTCCAGTCCGAATATTCGCTATTAATTACATAATTATTTCTGAAATAATTCGCATCGTGATTGAAAGTGTAACTTAAAAACCCGTCAGTAATATAAACATTGTCGTCGCCGTTTACTCTGACATAAGACAGCATCGTTCTGGGCCGTTCGAACGCGAATTTACCTATGATCATATCAAGGACATTATCGTTCCCCTGGTATACTTTTATTTCGGTTCCCGATGTATCGACCTGGTAATCCTTCCAGAATTCCCTGCCGCTTGCGGCGACTCCTGTGGGTTTGATTTCCAGCAGATTGGAAAACAGATCCTGTATCTTATTCTCCGGAATTTTTGCGGATAGGTTTTTATTTATTTCGACCTTCCAGGCGGATCCGTCTTTATATAATTTAACCTCGCGGTGATTAATTGATCTGGGATAAATATTTATTTGGGTAACTTTGGAAGTGTCTATAGCAACAAGGTTTTTCCGGAAGGATCTTTCGCCGTGGTTTGCATCATAAATCATGAATACGACAACAATCAGCAGCAGGATCCCGAATACGATTCCAAGCGATTTGATAGATAATTTATTGAACATAATCCTCGTTCATCCATTTGTTTCTTAATCTTTTTCTTCTTTGGTACCGAAACAGTCCGTATGCCAGAATAAGAAAGATGGGCAGTAAAAAATTTAAATATTTTACGATTGTCTTCGTACTTTCCTGGATATCGGCGTTCAAGGGTCTTGTAGTAACGTTCTTAGTTCTCAACGCGATCAACCCGGTATCGTCGGAAAGCCAATCGATGGCATTGGCCATTAAATTAATGTTATCGGGCTGCTGCCTCTGCGCGCGCTGTCCGTTTCCGTTAACAACGAAGTCGCCGTCGCCGAAAACCACCATTTTGGAAAATGTATGATCCGCCAGATCGCCCGATACCGCAACGGCAACCGGCAATTCGGACTTAGTGAAATCGGCGGAACTCCATTGTTTCATTACCTGGAAATAAACCGGTGGTTTTTCGGTATTGCTGTGTTTCGACGTGGTGGCAAGAGTAACAAACTTCTCGGTTTTGTTGACAGGAGAAATTTTAATGGGACTGACAAAAGGCATCAAGACGGATTCCAGACCCCGCGTAATCGGGTGATCCGCAAAATTCTGAATGACCGGAAGATAGGGAAATCTGACCGGAGTGCTCATTTCGAACATACCCTGCTGCTGCCTCACCATTACGCTACCGCAGTTTGCGTCGATAATAAAATCTCCTTCTACGTTAATTCCCTTCTCTTTCAACCAGTCGTTTAATCCCGTATATTCAACGGATCCGGTAGCCTTACTTAAATCTCCCTTTACCCTGTTCAACGCGACCAAAATTCTTCCGCCTTTTCCAAGATAGTCGTCCAACTGCTTTCTGTAAGCAGGGGCGATCGTATCGCTCGGAGCAATAATCACCAGGGTTTTAATATCGGAGGGAATCCCGGTAGTGTCGTTAAATTTATAGGTAGTTACGTCGTACAATATATTCAGCTGCTGATTCAATTGCGGTAATTCCGAAAGCTGGGGCTCTCCGTTCCCTTCAAGAAACGCAATCTTTGTTTTCTTTTTCAACGATAGTTTTTTTATTGTCGAGGATAAATCGTATTCCATTGCGGCACCAGGCTGGATGAAAGGGATGTCCTCCGTTTTCCCGTTATACTGCAATACGGCGCCCAGATAAGCCCTTTGCTGTTTCATCTGATCGCGTTCCCTGACATTTATCATAATCGGCGTAATGCCGGCTTCCTGGGCTTTTTCTTCCGTTTGAGTATCTTTATTGGGGTTGACAAAATCATAGACTACCTTTCCGTCGGAAGCGCTGCTGTATTCGATGAGCATATCTTTAAAATCGCTTCTGACAGTTGCAATATTAGGCGGCAGGTTTTCCGAGAAATATGCCGTTACGGTAACCGTTCCGTCCAATGAATTCAGAATATCCTTGGTTGCCTTGCTTAAAGTATACTGATGACCTTGGGTAAAATCGAGTCTGATGAAGAATCTGTCGGCAACAATATTAATCAATAAAACAATTCCGAAAATCAGAATTAAACCGGTAATAACTTTGTTTTTAGTAAGCATTTTATTTATTCAATAATATTTCTTTTTGATAATGACGATTCGGCTAATATTAATCCGAGCAGAGTGAGGCTTAGGAAATATATTACATCTTTACTGTCGACCACTCCCCGCGAGATAGATTCGAAATGGGTCGAAAGGCTCAAATAGCTCAGAATGCCCCCCAGCAGCCCGGTTAAATTCGCCGATAAAGCGTCAAATATGATCAGGAAAAAAGCGCCTATAAATAGCGACAGCAGAAACGCTACTATCTGGTTATTTGAGATACTGCTGGTGAATAAACCGATGCTGATATAAACCATACTCAGCAGTATAAGTCCGAGATAGCCGCAAACAACCGCGCCGTTGTCGATCGGTCCCATAGCGGCCACGCTTATGTAGTAGGGCAGCGTTAACACCAGGGCCGTTATTATAAGCATCAAGCAGGCAAGAAATTTTCCAAGCAAAACCTGCCAGTCGGATACCGCCTTGGTTAACAATAATTCGATAGTTCCGGTCTTATTTTCTTCCGCAAGCATCCTCATAGTAAGGGCAGGCGTAAAGAAAAATAAAGTCCAGTACGCGATGGAAAAGAAAGGCTGCAGAGTGGCCTGACCTATAAAGAAAATATCGGAGCCGTACAGCCACGTAAAAAATCCGCTTAGGCCGAGAAACAGGATTATGAGAATATAGGCTGTAAGCGAATCGAAGAATGTCTGCAGTTCCCTAAGGGTAATTGTCCAAATTTTACTCATTTTATTTGTTCGGTTGTTAATTCTCTAAAAATATCTTCCAGTTTAGTTTCGATAGGCGTCATTTCCGTGAGCACCCATTTTTTTTGAACGCACAAATTAAAAATTTCTCTTCTTGAAGTTACGCCGGGTTTGCTTTGTACGATAAAAGAACCCGGTGTTTCTTTTACCGGGTCGACTACACCCACGCTCGGAGCCGATTTTAAGCTTTCGAATATAAAATCGTTATTTTCCGCATCCGATATTTGAATCCTAAGGACTTCATTTCCCTGCGCCTGCTTCCGCAGCGTTACCGGCGTTCCGTCGGCCACTATTTTACCTTTATTTATAATTAAAATCCTGTCGCACGTAGCTTCCACTTCCGGTAAAATGTGAGTACTTAATATTACTGTTTTGGCTTTACCCAGCTGGCGTATTAATTTCCTTATTTCAATAATCTGATTGGGATCCAGTCCGGTCGTCGGTTCGTCCAGGATAAGGATTTCGGGATCGTGAATCATTGCCTGCGCCAGTCCGACCCTCTGTTTATAACCTTTTGAAAGCTCTCCGATTTTTTTGTGCTTCTCTTCGTTCAACCCGCAGACATTAACCATTTCAACGATCTTATCTTTTATTGCCTCTTTCCGGACTCCCTGAAGTTTTGCCATAAAAGACAGATATTCAAGGACGGGCATTTCGTTGTAAAGCGGATTGCTTTCCGGGAGGTAACCTATTTTTTTCTTTATGTTTTCGGGATCGGAATGAATGGAAAGATCGTTTACCTTTACATCACCCGACGACGGCGCCATAAAACATGTAATAATTTTCATAGTAGTGGTTTTACCGGCCCCATTCGGCCCTAAAAAGCCCAGTATCTCTCCGGCTTTAACCTGAAAGGAAATGTCGTCGACAGCTTTCTGCACGCCGTATTGTTTGGTAAGGTTTTCTACGTTTATATTCATATATGCAAATGATATTTAAATTTGAAGTTGATCTTCACTGCAGCAAGACAGTTAATATGATTTTAATAGAATTTTTTAGACGAATAGAAAATAAAAAAAGTTCCGGCAGATTTTCATACCGTAAAAATTTTTTCTGCCGCCTAACACAGCATAATTATAAGAGGATAAATATTGCGAAAAATTTTAATAATCCCCGGATTTTATTGATTAATCCTTTCCGATAGATTAGCGGGAGTAATATCATAATGACTTGCATGCCATTTTACTTCACGTTTATCTGTTAGCCAGATCACTTGGGGCGACTGATGGAAAACTCCCGCTTCGTCGGACAGCTTGCGGCTCAGGGGTTTGGAATCGATAACATTCACCTTGAAGCAGGTTATTTTATCGTCCGGCTGCCGTAAAATCCACGAATCAAAATCTTTTTCAACCGATTCGCTGATAGCGCATATAGGACTGAATTTGAAAATTATAATTTCTCCCGCCGATTCTTTTTTACGGGCATTCCACTCTTCTATCGTATGAATCTCCTGTATTCCCGCCATAATTATATTTCCGATTAATTAAACTTTTTCAATTTGATCTTTTAAAATATAAATAATGCTTTTTTTTTAAAGTAATATCACGGCAGTTATTACTGTCTGAAAATACTCAGATCATATCCTTTGCTGATTAATAATTCCTTGTTTTTCTTCAGGTAATTTACAATCAGATCTATGGGAACGGCTTTTGCAATCCCGTAATTGAACAGTTTTAACTGATTGACATAACTCAATCCCTTATAGGGAACCGAGGGGCTGTACCTGTATTTTTTATCGATCGCAGCAGGTTCGAGAACGTTTTCATCTTCTTCGGGTACGGACTGAATTAATCCGACCAGTTCAAAATTAGGAACCCCGTCTCTAAGGGCTAAAATAATACCCCCGCTAAAACCGCTGTTGACCGGGGCATCGATCAAAAAAGTGCCGCTTTTATCGTTTCCCGGATTGCCGACAACGGCTCTGGAAACCATTTTATAATTAAGCGGAAACCCCATAAGATAGACGAAAGTACCCCACTTCAATTCTTTGGAGTGTCCGAAAGGATAATTAAATACCTGAAATTTCGAAACGGAAGTCGCCTCGAACTGCCGGCCGAGGAAAGCTACGTCGAGCGCATCGTCCTTCAAAATTATATTGACCTCACTGCCTTCGGGAAAACCAGCGACATAAATATCCTGTTTCATTTTAAAAGAAATACTCTGTATGTAATCCGAGAATATGCCCGCGCTGTCTACAAAGTAAGTAATTATTGTATCCGGAAAGCTGACGACATGCGCACAGGTTAAAATACCCGCAGCGCCCGAATTCAGATAAATTAAAGTGCCGGTTCCGAGGATCGGCTTATCGGTTACGGTAGATTTTATCGAATTTTGTTTAACAAGGCTCTCTGACAAATCCGATTTTTTTATTCTGCTCGTATCGCCGAACGTATAAGTACGGTAAAAAGCTATACTGCTCACCCTGAAAATCGAGTTGCTGATCTCTTCCAGTTTATCGGAAGTATTTTGACCGGGAAATCCGGAATCGTATTCGCCGTTGTTTGCTTCCCGCGGCCGCTGATGATAATAAGAGGAGGAACATGAAAGATTAATAAGTACGAAACATAAAAGGACTCCGAATCTCAGTACATTTTTACCGATCATAAATCCTCCTAAAATGTTGTTCGCTCTTAAGAGAAATTAAAAGGTCGAAAAACCAACCGGTGCAACAGATTCCTTGGTGCGCTTTTATTAGTCACTAAGTAGGAAGTCCTTCCAGCGCCATAATTTTTAACGCATTAGTGGTGGGACACGGTCCCGGCTGTATTTTATAATCGAAAGTCATTCTCCCGTCCGCAACGTTTTCTTTAAAGTGATAATTTTTCAGCCTTTCGATTTCCGATTCCAGTTTAACCAATTCCAGATCATGCGTGGCCAAAGCTCCGGCAGCGTTCATACCGGACAGAGTTTTTATATAAGCCGCACTCCCCTTCAGTCTCTCAATATTGTTTGTTCCTCTGAAAATTTCGTCGATCAGGAAAAATAAAGGACGGGGATCCGTTTTTTTTGCTTCATCAAGCAATAACTTTAATCTTTTAACCTCCGCATAAAAGTACGAGATCCCGTCAATAACGGAGTCGCTTACTCTAATACACGTAAAGATCCTCAGCAAAGAGCACTTCAGATTATCTGCATTAACCGGAGCGCCGGCATAAGCCAGACATAAATTTATTCCCATGGTCCTTAAAAATGTACTCTTGCCGGACATATTAGAACCAGTTATGAGATTTATTTCGCCGACGGTATTTATTTCAAAATCGTTGCAGATTTTCCTGTCGTATTTAATAAGCGGATGACCAAGGCTCGATGCTTTTAAAACAGGTTTTATCCCTACCCCAATTTCGGGGAAAGTATAACCGGGATTCAGCCAGGCAAAATTCGCCAGTGAATTAATTGCTTCAATTTCGTAAAAGGTATCCAGCCAGGTTGAAAAATACGCCCTAATAATTTTTTTATAATACAATAATTTATTGTTGTAATAAAAATCTATCGGGAATAATATTCTAAAGATCAGCCAAATAAAAGGATTTCCCTTCCTCAGGCTCAGGACATAAAAAGCATGCGTAATTTTCTTAAATAATACGGCAGGGCTAACTTCAACACCAGTATAACATTCGCACAATCTTTTGACGCCGGAGTTTTCCGGGAATGAATATTTTTCGATGAACTCAAAAACGGAACTGAATTTTCCCAGCTCATCTTTCATGAATTCAAATTGGTAAAAGGTTCTATTTTTCTCCCTGTTGCCGAAGTAATATAAAACAGCATATAGTGATAGTGTAAAAATCCAATACGGATATATCCCGGTGAAATAAGACAGTAAAAATAAAATTATATTAACCGGGGACATTACGCCCAGTCCGTATAGATATTTTTTATCCAGTTTTTCAACCATATCTGAATTCACCCAGTTTAAAATAACCGAACCGTCAAGTTCTTTTCTTGAAGGGAAAAGAGATATAAGTTGAATTTTATCCCTGAATCTTTGAAACGGTAGTAATTCTTTTACCAGCCGCTGCCTGCGGAGAATATCTTCAAGGCGGGGTTCTTTGTCGAATAAATATTTGCGCAGGATATCTTTCCCCTGTTTTGTTACGGCGGTATTAATGAGCTGATGAAGCGAATTAAGACCCGTAATATTAAGGTCCGATTCGGCAGGTTCCAGCAACTCTCCTTCAAATCCCGTAACGAGGATATTCTTCCAATCCAGACGAATTCTTGACAGGTGAACCGATTTGATTTCTTTCCAAAGTTTTGTTCTGTCCGCGGCAATATCTATTTTATTATGAAAATTGGCGGCAATCGAAAATGTAATTATTAAAAGAGCAAGAAAAACCAGTAAAATAAAATTGGTTATCAAAAAAAAGTATATACTAAAATCTACAACACCCAAAAGAAAAAGCAATAATCTGAAGTTTGAATATTTTTTACTTTTCAACTCGAGTCTTTTTATTCTATTTTCTATCGCCGAAATTAATTTCTGAATATCAAGTTCTTTTGGATTGTTCACTCCCTCTTTAGCAAATATTTCATTGTCCGTCATTTTATGTTACCTTAAATGCAACTGCCGTAAGAATTCGTCGTATAGATAACGGTAAATTTACATATGATAGATAAAAAAATCAGAATAAAAATAAAAAGGTTCAAAATATTCAGGAATTTTCTTCCTGCGAAGGATTAATATTTCCCTCATGTTCTTCGCGTCTTTTGGATTCGTTTTGAGTGCCGGTTTTATCCGGTTGTGGCGGGGCCAGCAATTCGTCTTCGGGGTAAACGCAATTTAATTTGTTGCCGATAAAATTTTCTATAGCAGGTATATAAAAGGAATCGTCTTCCGAAGCAAAACTTATCGATGTACCTAACGCACCCGCTCTCCCGGTCCTGCCTATCCTATGAACGTAATCTTCGGGATCCTGCGGCAAAGTATAATTTATTACGTGGCTGATATCGTCCACGTGGATGCCCCTGCTGGCCACATCGGTGGCAACAAGGACTCTAATGCTTCCGTCTTTGAAATTATTTAAAGTCTTAATCCTTTTTTTCTGGTCGACATCTCCGGACAGGACTTCGCAGCTTATCCCGTACTTTTTTAATTGTTCCTGAAGAGGATGAGCCTCGTCTTTTCGGTTTGCGAAGACAATAACCTTTTCCAGTTTCTGTTTTTGAATAATGTTGAATAGAAGCGAAAATTTTTCATTGCCTGTAACTATATAGACTATTTGATTTACAGAAGTCCCGGCAACGTTCTCGGGTTCAATCTCAACGTTAACGGCATCCTTGGTCCATAAACCGGCAAGCCTGATAACCTCGCCGCTTAACGTAGCGCTGAAAAACATTGTCTGCCTTTTACTTTTTGAAGGAGTGCTGTTAATAATTTTTCTCACGTCGGGAATAAAACCCATATCGAGCATCCTGTCTGCTTCGTCGATAACCAGGGTTTCAACGCTGCCCAGAAACACGTCCCTTTTATGCTGAAAATCCAATAATCGCCCCGGAGTAGCGGCAAGTATATCTATAGGATTGCTTCTAAGTCTTCTCTGCTGTTTATGATAATCCATTCCTCCGTATATTTCAACAACGGATATGTCCGTAAATTTCGTTAACAACTTTGCATCGGCCGCTATCTGCATGACCAATTCTCTTGTCGGGGCCAGTATTAATGCCCTTGGCGCGCCCGGTCTTCTAACTCCCGCAGGAGGATTCAAAAGGAATTTATTAATTATCGTAATAAGAAACGCGGCGGTTTTCCCCGTACCTGTCTGGGCCTTGCCGGTTGCATCTTTACCTTCCAGGGTCGATTTTAAGATCGCTTCCTGAATAGGCGTGCAGTATTGAAATCCGGCTTCGAAAATAGCATGCATTAATTCCAGACGCAAATTCAAATCGTGGAAACGGAGCTTTCCCTCAACGGGCTCCACTTTAAAATTATCAATATTCCAATCGTGAGGTTTTTTTATCTTTTCTTTTTCCGGATATCCTTTAGGTGCATTATCCTTTTTACGGGGATATTTTCTCTTTCTATTGCCCGAGCCGCCGGGACGGGCAGAATTTTCTTTCTTTCCCCTTGTATTTTTAGTTTGATTCACCTTTGCCTTCGGCAGAACTTCTCTATGCTTAATTTCTTCGGCAGCTCCGGTTTCTTTCCGGTTTTTATTTTGACTTTTAGGTTTATTACCGGCGGTTCTTCGCCTTGCCTTAGTCATTAACTCGGCTTTTCTTTTTTCCCAGTCCTGTTCTTTATTCTCCTCCTGTGATTCTTGGTTGACGGTTTTTTTAGCGCCGATTAATTTATTTTTAACGAGTTGTAGCAGTCTGCGTACCAAATTTATACCGAACTTTGTTTATAAAATATTTGATTCTGGAATTTATGGTCTTATTATTTTTGTCCATTAATTCTATTCATTATTTCAGCCGCTCTTTGATCTTTGGGATTAAGTTTTAAGGCTTCTTGGAGATTCTTCACTGCCTGATCTTTTTTCCCTTCCATCATATAAGCTTCGGCCAAAAGATCGCGGATGTTATAGGAATCGGGGTGAAGTTCCAGGTTTAAATTAAGTAATTTTATCGCCTGTTCCGAATAATGCGAGCTCAACAGCCTGTATCCTAGATTATTTAGCCCGTCTTCGTCCAGGTCATATTTATCCTTATCCGTCCTCATAATTTTGCGGAACCTGCTTACCGCGGAGTCAATTCCTTTGCTGAACATAGCCATTAAAAGCGTATCGGCAAGAGATAATTTGGGAACGCTTACGCCCATAAGCTCCGTATCGAATATGAGAGTAGAATTCGGGGGGATTAAACCCGCTTTTCTGGATCCGTAGGCCAGGTCGGGAGGAATAATCAATCTGAACTTATCGCCCACATGCATAAGGGCAACGGCTTCATCCCATCCTTTGATAACCTGGCCCTGTCCGAGAACAAATTTTATCGGACGTCCGCGTTTGTACGAAGAATCAAATTCTTTCCCGTCGGTTAAATAGCCTGCGTAATTTACGGAAACCTCCTTGCCGTTTTCCGCTTTAATGCCGTTTCCTTTTTTCAATACAATATACTTCAGTCCGTCGGCGGTAGTAACGGTGTCGTTCTTCGTAACGGTTTGAGCCGATACAGCCGCAACGGCCAGGAAAACTACCGCAAATAAATATCCTGATCTCATCAATACTCCGAATTTAAAAAACAACTCTGCAAAGATACATAAATAGGTTCAAAAACGTAAATTTTATCCGAACATATCTCGTATTAAATCATTTTTGAATTGGCAGATTGAGATCAAATGCTTATTTTTTCATTTTGAATTTTAAAAATTACTTTTTGACCAGCCCGATGATGCATAATTCTGTTAAATTGAATAATTTTGATTCGAGTTTTCCTTTTAATTTCAAACACTTAAGGTAAAAGAATGAATGAAAAACTTCTTCGTAGAATAATAGGAGCAGCGGTTTTCCTATTAACTCTAATAATTCTTTTAATGACCGTACAACCGTCCGTATCGTTCTGGGATCCGGGTGAAATAGCTGCGGCATCCTATTCATTAATGGTGCCTCATCCGCCCGGGGGTCCTTTCTGGTTAATTATGGGCAGAGTTTTTTCAATGATACCTTTCGGCCACGATATAGGTTACAGGATAAATCTTGTTTCTGTAGTATCCGGTGCTTTTTCCATCTTTCTGCTTTATTTAATAGGAATTAAGCTTATTGAGATTTACAGGGGAAAAGCAAAGGATTTTACGGAAGCGGTATTTGATTACGGTTCCGCGGCAGTAGGCGCGTTGGCATTCGCATTCTGCGATACGTTCTGGTTTAATGCGGTGGAAGCGAATTATTTTGCCTTAAGTACTCTTTTATTCTCTCTTATTATCTGGTTAATGATGGTTTGGTATACGAAATCCGATGAAAAAGGCAACGAGAAATACATTGTCCTGATGACGTACTTAATCGGTATATCTTTCGGCGTACACTTAATGAGCGTACTGGCAATCTACACTTTCATGTTCGTAATCATAATGAAAAAATATGTTACGGACGACGAGTCCTTCAAAAAAAGCGCTTTTATTTTTCTCGGACATCTTGCGGTTTTATTGATCGTTGCGGTAGGATTATGGGCTTCGCAGACAGGATCGCGGCCTCCTACCCAGGAACAATACCAGGCGTTCGATTCTAAATTCGTGTGGATAATGGCCGGCGTTTCGGCTCTGTATATCGGGGCATTCTGGAAAAAAATTGTTCACAAAAATTCTTTTTATTTGCCTCTGGCTTTGGCGGGAGTAATTCTTTTAATTACCTATCCCGGCATAGTCAAGTGGTTTCCCGGACTTCTGCTGGCATTAGGCGGACCTGCGATTTCTACCAACATTATAATTGTTCTGGCAATTTTCGCATTGATCATCTATGCAATTTTCTGGACGGCAAAAAATAAAAAGACGCTCCTTCATCTTGCCGCCATGGGACTGCTCTTTGCATTGCTCGGATTTACAACATATTCTATGATTATTATCCGGTCCAGTCAGCATACTCCAATGGACGAAAACTCGCCGGATAATTTTCAAAAATTAATGTATTACCTGGACAGACAGCAGTACGGCGATTTCCCCATATTTAAAAGAAGGTTTTCACAGGAAACCAACCAGCAGGGTATCTATACAAATTATAAGAGCGATTTGGATTTCCTGTGGACGTATCAAATAAATCATATGTTTAACCGATACCTGCTCTGGAATTTTGTCGGCAGGATATCGACTGTTCAGGATACCGGCGTCAAATGGAGTCAATTATACGCGATCCCGTTCCTGGTCGGACTATTCGGGATTTATTATTTGTTTAAAAAGGATTGGAAGATAGCTTCCGCCTGGCTGATCTTATTCATTTTTATGGGATACCTGATCGCATTTTACCAGAATCAGCAGCAGCCCCAGCCAAGGGAAAGATTTTATTTTTATCCTGGAGCCTGGTTCGCCTTTGCCGTGTGGATAACAGTCGGCATGCGGGGGATTATCGGATTAATTAGGGAAAAGATTAAAAGTGCCAAGCTGTCCAAGAATCTTGCTTTCCTTTGTCTTGGAGTAGGTTTGATCTTTATTCCCGGAAACATGTTGAGGACGAATTATTTTACTCACGACAGGTCCCATAACTGGCTTCCATGGGACTTTTCTTACAACCTTCTTCAAAGCTGCAAGCCCAACGCAATTTTATTTACCAACGGGGATAACGATACCTTCCCGCTCTGGTTTTTACAGGATGTGGAAGGTATAAGACGGGACGTGAGAGTTGTTTGTTTAAGCTTGGCCAATACGGACTGGTATGTTGAGCAATTAAAGAACCAGTCCCCATACGGAGCGCTAAAAGTAAAGTTCAGCATGTCCGACTATCAAATAGAACATCTTTCTCCAATAGAATGGCAGCCTCAGAAAATATCCATACCGGTATCGGAAAATGATATAAAGAAATTCGGGGTCACCGATCCGTCCGTTATTAAAGATAAGGCCATAACCTTTACTATGCCGAATTCGATACAATTCGGACAAATCAAAGGAATAAGGGTGCAGGAC
Organism: Ignavibacteriaceae bacterium; assembly: GCA_046706945.1. Classification (GTDB taxonomy): domain Bacteria; phylum Bacteroidota; class Ignavibacteria; order Ignavibacteriales; family Ignavibacteriaceae; genus FEN-1297. The sequence continues at coordinate 18,063 of JBJKOY010000187.1, forward strand.
ATTGTAGTGAGGGACATAGTTGAAAATAATACGTGGGACAGACCTATATATTTCGCTTCGACATGTTCAAACGATTCGTATATAGGAATGGACGATTACCTGCAGATGCAGGGGCTGGCTTCCCAGCTTGTTCCTACTAAAGGGAAATGGGTGGAAAATATAGACGTTAAAACAACCCAGAAGGATCTTTTCAATGAGTACCCGGCTTTTTCCAAGACTTACAAACCCGGCTTCAAATTCAGAGGTTTAAACAACCCGAAAATATTTTTCGACGACGACGAAAGCAGAATGGTTCAAAACTACCGCAATACTTACATCAGACTTGCTTATCACTTCCTGAACGACGAAAAAGACAATGCATTATGCATCAAAACCCTGGATATTATGAGAGAGAAAATGCCTTCCGACGTTGTACCAATGGATTACAGATTCTTATATGACGTAGGCAATTTATATTATAGTGCGGGAGCAATCGATCAATACAAAACGCTGGCCAAAGGAATAGAAAAAGACGCGATGCAGCATCTTAATGAAAGCGTTTCGAATATTCAGTCGCCGTATAATTCATTCAGCATTCTCGAGCGGACATATTTGAATTTAAAAGAGTATGATAAAGCGATAGGAATATTGCAAAAGCTTCAGGAGATGCTCCCGAATGCCGGCGGAATCCAGCCGGAAATAGATAGGATAAAAGCCATAAAAGCAAAAGCCGACTCAGGCAAATAATTGAGCTTGTCATGAAGGGTTAAGATCAGAACTCTTAACCCTTCATTAAATAATTTTAATCAGTTAATTGAATTTACAGTACAGGCTAAAGATTTTTATCTAGCCGTTCCCCGAAACGGAATGTATTCAGTTATCTTTATTTAACGGAACCGGCTGGGCTGTTTTTGCTTCTCTGAAAGTAACTGTAAAAGTAGACCCGACGTTTATTTTGCTCGAAACGGTAATTGCGGCCTTGCTCAAATCAGCATAATTCTTAACAAGCGCAAGCCCCAGACCGTTTCCTTCATATTTTCTGGAATAGCCTGTTGACTCCTGTGTAAAGGGTTTGAATATGTCCGGGAAATATTTTTCGGAGATACCTATTCCGGAATCATTTATATCGACGCATATTTGATTAACACCGTTTTTATAAAGACGAATCTGAATTCCTCCCCTGTCGGTATATTTGAAAGCATTATCTACGAGATTTTCGAATAACTTATATAATGTGTATTCGTCACCTTCCACATATGCATTTCCTATTTCATTAATCAGCGTGAAATTCAAACGTTTAAAATGAGAAATACTGCTGAAACTGCGGGTAATATTTTGCAGAATATCCGCCAGATTAATAATGTTAAATTCCACCTCCAGCATATCAGTCTGAATAGCGACCATATCGAGGATCGAATTAATCGTCCGCGACAGCCTATCGGAGGCAGATTTAATTCCCCTGAAAATATCTTTATACTCTTCTTTCTTTTGTTCGCCTATAAGCTCCTTTAAAAAGCCTGTATAACTGAAGATAACATTTAACGGGTTCCTTATTTCATGAGAAATATGAGCTAAAAATTCCGATTTAATTTTTTCCGAATCTTCAGCTCTTTTCAAAGCGTTATTTAATCTTTTTTCCGTCTCTATCCTTTTGCTTATATCCCTTTCTGTAACTATAATAACCTCTTTGCCTAAATGTTCAATCTTGCTGACAATCATATCTTTCGGAAAAACATCCCCGTCTTTCCTTCTTCCTTTCGACCTAAATCTCTGAATTTCGCCTTTATTTGCTCTTTCAATCCTTTCGCTAAATTTATCAAGATATTTTTTATTCGATACAAGAAGACTTTCCGGCGAATTCCCTATTATTTCATGTTTTTTGTAACCGTACATTTTTACGGTTCCCAAATTAACGTCGGTTATCTTTCTGTTTTTTTCAATTATATAAATTGATTCTGTTACCGTATCGAAGAGATCCATATAACCGCGATAAGGCACTTCATTTTTATTATCCGTTATTTTGTTCATTTTCTATCGCAATAATTCGACAATATTATAAATTAAAAAACGGAAGCAAATAATTTTGTATTAAAAATTTTTAAGATTATTATTAATTAAAGGCGACATTACAAACTCTCTCTGTATAATAGAAATGAAAGACATCAACTGCTAATTTTGTTTAATAAATCGATGCTTCCCCTTCTTTTATCCGGCTGGTATCTACCGTCCGAAATAATCTTATGTCAATAATGCACCAATATAAAACAATTTTTAAATATAGAAAAGATTTTTTTTTAATTTTGAATATTTATTCAAAAAATAAAAGAGGAGAAAAACTTTTGGTATTTCTCCTCAACAAGTAAATCAAGTACACAGAGCAGATTAACTAAGACCAGAAGATTGCTCCTGTATCTTTTGACTTGCCGATTCGGTTGCTTCCTCCTGCGAGGATGTTTGGGTTTTTAATGCAGCCAATTCTCTCGCCGCCTGTGAAATTGTAGCGGAATCCTTTTTTGATTGTGAATTCGCAGTCGATGCCGAAGCACTCTTTTGAGACTGTCCGGATGATGCCGAGTACGATACCGAAGAGCCGATAAACGATTGACTTACTGCTCCTACCGTCATAGCCTGATCACCTCCTTTAAATCTTTTAGTTTATTAATAAATGTCGCCCCTTTTCTTGTAATCGAAAATATTTGCTCTTTGTTAAGTGATATGCTGCATAAAGCAACGCGACGGACGATTTAAGAAGGTTTTTACGGGAATGTCAGGGTTAATTTACGGTGTTAATATAAACAGCTCAAGGTGATTAAGAATAATTTTTTCGTAATTCTTAAAACCTGCCTCCTCAATTATTTTCTCGAAATAATCAGGTTTAATCCTATGCTCAATAGGTGGTCCGGATTCGCTTATTTTATACGGCCATTCAAGTACGGCAATCCTTTTGTTCGTTACCCTCTTGGCTTCTTTTAAGGCGGCAACCGGATCGTCCGTCTCGTGAAGAACTAATCCGAAAAAAGTTAAGTCAAATGATTTGTCAGGGAAAGGAATATTTTCTGCCGGAGATTTTTTAAATTTTCCCGATGGTACGTATTTACCTGCAACTGAAAGCATAGTCTCGGATACGTCAATGCCCGTTACATCCGATCCGCTGCCGGCAAATGCTTCAGCAAATAATCCGGTCCCGGTTCCGACATCCAGCATATTTTTAATCTCATTTTCTGCGGTAGCTAACTTTACAACTCTTTCGATCTCAAGCAGTGCGATTCTTTCCGGGGAACGGAGTCTTTCAGGTCCGCCGTTAAATCTTTTCTCATTCATTTTTGAACCTTTTGATGAATAAATTATCAAATAGGGGAACCAAAATATAATCATAAAAAGTAAACTACGAAATTACATCTTTCTTAAAATTTATGTATAATTGATAACCGTCAAACATTTAGTAATTAAATTTTATTAGAATTGGAAAATTATTAGACGAGGATTTATGGCTTTTATAAATCTGGGAATTTATATGGAAAGCAGTATAAACAACTTAATTCGCGACTTTTACAGCGATAACGGGATTAAGCGGGCAAGAGCCAGGTTTGAACTGTTACAGATAGGAAAACCGATAATAGATTTCTTTATCGGTTTGCAATATGTTCCAATTCATCAGGTAAGATGGGAGGCCGTAAAAACTTTAAGCCAGCTCGCCGTGCCGGAAGCAATACCTATATTGATTAATGCACTTGAGAACGAAGATATGGATGTTCGATGGCTGGCAGCGCACGGATTGGTTCAAATCGGCAAACCGTCTATTCCGGCAGTACTGGAAGCGCTTGAAGGAAATCAAAATTCCAAATATTTAAGAGAAGGCGCTCATCATATATTAAGAGAACTTCAGCACAAACATTTATTCAGCGACGAACTCGGATTAATTAAAATGCTCGGGCATTACGGATCTCAATACATAATAGCCGACACAGCAAAAAAAATTCTTGCTGAAAAAAATTCAATCGATCCGTTAATTAGAACCGAATGACGGTTTTTTTGTAAAGCTACCGGCTACTTACTACTAACTACCGGTTAACGAATTCTAATTATTCATAAATACTACTTCAGCAATATCATCTTCATCGTTTTGGAATAATCTTCCGTCTTAATTTCGTAAAAATAAATCCCGCTGGTTAAATCTTCTGCATTGAATTCAACTTCATAAATACCGGGCTGTTTAACTCCGTTTACAAGAACTGTTATTTCATTTCCCAATAAGTCGTATACATTCATCCTGACATATTGCCTATCACTAATTTCATACCGTATACGGGTAGCCGAGTTAAACGGGTTAGGGTAATTCTGTGATAAATAAAAACTCTCCGGTTCCGTATTAACTTGTTTTGATGGCTTAACCGAAACAACATTTCCGCCTCCGTCTGTTGTACGCAGAATTGTTCCGCCCTCGCCCACCGCCCAGCCGGTCGTCGTATCGATAAACCGTACGGCCGTAAGCGTATTCGAGGCAACCCTGCTGAACTGGTAATCCCAAGTGAGACCGCCGTCCCTGCTCCGCGCTACTAAACCTTTGCCGCCTGCGGCCCAGCCGTTATTCCTATCCGTGAAATAAACTGACATTAATCCGATTCCCAGCAAATTAGGAGAATCGATCTGTTTCCAGTTATCTCCGCCGTCAGTTGTTAAAAATATCTTTCCCCCGGCAGATGATATCCAACCGTGCGTCTTATCAACAAAATATACGGAAGTAAACCGGAAATTTTGCGATGCATTTACATTCTGTTCAAGCCATGTTTCTCCCCGGTTTGTAGTATAAAGTATCGTAGAAAATTCTCCCACGGCATATCCGTTTGTCCCGTTGACGAAATATATCCCGTACAGCCAGCTTTGCGTCGGACTTGCCTGCGATACCCAATCCTTTCCGCCGTTGGTTGTATGAATTATTTTACCGAGATCGCCTGCCGCCCAGCCGTTGTTTTTATCCGTAAAGCTGACGGAATTTAAATCCGAACTTATCGGGCAGGTTTGAATATTCCAATTTTCACCGTTGCTCATGTGCAATATAGTTCCGTCCTCGCCTACCGCCCAGCCGGAGGAACCGTCAACCAAATCGACGTCGTTTAACAAAGCCGGCTTATCCCGTTCTTCCCAAGTAATACCTCCGTCGGTTGTACTTAAGATAACTCCCGTATTGGTACCGAGCATCAAATCTCCGCCCACGGCCCATCCCGTGTCTTTGTTTATAAAATCGACCGACTGGATCCATTGCCTGGTCCCCTTATTCTGAATTTCGAATTCGGTGCCGATCCCGGAGTTCTTAAATATTATTCCGTAATGAGCGACAGCATAAATATTATGAAACAGCGCCTGCCATGTAACATCGAAAATAGAATACTGGAAACCCGTTTCCCAATGCTTCCAGGTTGCGCCGAAATCGGTTGTTTCCATAATTGTTCCGTTTGAACCGACAGCATATGCGTATGATTCTATACCTTTGGTATCAATGTTTAATAAAGTATAACCGAGTTCCTCATGTTCTTTCTCCCATGTATTTCCCTTATCGGTGGAATGTATAATAATGCTTGACTGTCCGCACGCGCGGTAATAGCCAAGTTCTACCAAGTCTATGCTGTAAAGGTCCCATGAAGTCCTTGAATCATGACTATCCCAAGTTTGACCTCCGTCCGTTGTACTGATAATTACCCCGTCCTCGCCGACAGCCCAGGCTTCGTTGCAGTCAAAATGATCGATGGAATAGAAATTAAGAGTATACCTTGTGTTATAAACATTCCAAGTTTCGCCGTCGTCCGTGGTTTTTAAAAAAGTTCCGTTGCTTGCCGATATCCATGTGCACGCCCCGGACACACTCGATACGGCAAACAGCCGTTCGGAGGTATTGCTGTTCTGTTCGGTCCATGTTTCGCCTCCGTCGCCGGTGTAAAATATTTTCCCGTCCTCGCCTACAATCCAGCCCTTATTTGTAATAACGTTCATTTCGACCCCGTTTAGATCAACCTTAGTTCCTATATCGATCGTTTCCCAGCTGTAACCTTCGTTTGATGTATGTATTACCGTACCCAAATCTCCCACAGCCCACCCCTGCACCCCGTTCATTATAATTGCATTAAGCGAGTTCCCGCTCGGTAAAGGGTGCTGCCATCGCCAGCCGTTTTGAGCGTTAATTCGAACCGTCAGAAGGAATAAAAAGATTGTTAATAAGGAAAACTTTTTCATGTCGGCCTCCCAAGATATTTAAAGTTACAGCATTGTCCGGATAAAAATCCGTATTAAATTATGGCTTATAACTTCTCCTCCCGTACCAGGTAAGGTTTTTAAACAACCTCAGGAAAACTGAATATGGTATGAATAATCCGGAATGTACAATAATCCGCTCTACAACCTCTCCCTCGTGTAGACTATTATTTCGATTTTAATTTGAAGATAAAAATTAATAAATGCAACTGTATGGAATAATTGGAAAGAATTGGTTTGTTGTTTGTGGTTTGTGGTTTGTTGTTTGTGGTTTGTGGTTGGATGATTTTTTATTCCGATCATTGAAAATAATATGAGTCTTCAGGAAAGCAGTAAAGGCTGCATGTATGCATATATTCTAAAACCATACAAAGAGAATCCAAAACCACATTAACAATTACATGCACTCATGCAGCCATGTTTTCAATATCCTAAATTCCTAGTCCGGCTCGAATCAATTAAGCAATTAAACAATTCAACAATTTAATTATCATTTCAGAAGCATAAG
>JBJKOY010000188.1:0-3749 GCA_046706945.1 Ignavibacteriaceae bacterium
AAGCATTTAAAAAACTTCCGGCCAGGTTTCCTATCCCGATACCCAGAATTATTCCCATAAAGCCGCCTATGCAGCATAAAGTAACTGCCTCGGCAAGAAATTGAATTAATATATTCGACCTCTTTGCGCCGACCGCTTTCCTTATGCCGATTTCATGGGTCCTTTCTGTAACCGAAACCAGCATGATGTTCATTATGCCGACGCCGGCGGCAAGCAGGGCAATTACCGAAATAATCATTGCGCCGATTTTAACCCCGCCCGTAATGTCGTTTACTTGCCCTAACAGAGACTCATTGCTGAAAATTTCAAAATCATTCTCTTTACCGGGCTCAACCTTACGGATAGTTCTGAAGTACCCGATTGTCGTTTCAATTAAGCCTGAATAGGCTTCGGAGCTTCCGGCCATAACGGTAATATTGACGCTTCTGGAATACCTTCCGTACATAGACTGGAAAGTCGAAATAGGGATCAGTGCATAATTATCCATACTCTGTCCGAAAATTTGGGGCTGTTTTTCCATTACCCCTACCACTTTAAAAGGTTTTTTATTAATCCTGATAACCTGACCCACCGGATTTATGTTAGGAAAAAAGAGATTAACTATATCCTGGCCTATTACGCATATATCGTTGGAATATTTAACGTCCGGCGCTCTAATATCCCTTCCGTAAGCAACAGTCCAATTATTGGTATTCATAGCTTCAGCCGTAATTCCCGCAAGAGCTATATTCGGATTTGATTCTATGTTACCGTATTTCAGGACCGCTCCCATCTGCCATTGCTCGGCGCCCACGTATTTAGCCTGGGTCAACATATTCTTTAATCTGTAATAATCCTCGAGCGTAATGTCTTTGCGGTTATGGTATTTTTGCCAGGACGCGTGCCCGCCCGTGTGCAACGCGGGCCACTTTTGAATTTGAAAAGTATCTTTACTAAGCATGGACAGGCCGCTTTCGATGCTGGACTGCAGCATTGTAATGATCGTGACGATAACGATTATGGAAAAGATTCCTACGACTACTCCCAGTATCGTAAGCAAAGTACGCAGCCGGTTTGTTTTTAACGAATCCAGAGATATGAAAAAGATTTGGCTAAGTTTCATAACTTCACCCCATTTAAAATATTCTTTTCCGTAAATCTATAAATCGCTAAATAATCGGAACGACAGAAATTATTTCTATACGTACCTTAGTGCTTCAATCGGGTCGAGATTTGCCGCTTTATAAGCGGGATAAGTTCCGAAAACAACGCCTACCAGGACGCATAATGAAAAGCCTATCATTATCCAGTCTACGGGAATTGCCATTTGAGCATGAAGAAAGCTTCCCGCTAAATTGCCTATCCCCACTCCGAGCACAATCCCGATCAATCCTCCGATTAAAGACAACACAACTGCTTCGATAAGGAACTGAAGCAGAATTAAATTTTTCTTAGCGCCAATTGCTTTCCTAATACCGATTTCCCTTGTCCGTTCGGTTACCGAAACCAGCATAATATTCATAATACCGACTCCGGCGGCAATTAATGCTATAATGGAAACAACGATGGCTCCTATTTTTACCCCGCCGGTGATCTTATTAATTTGACTTATGATCGATTCATTGCTGTATACATCGAAGTCGTTTTCTTTGCCGGGCTGGATTTTTCTTATAATTCTCATGTAACCGATTGCGGCCTCGATTGTAGATTCATAGTCAGCTTTACTGTTAGTCATAACCGTTATGTCCAAACTTCTGTGCAATTTACCGAAGATATTCTGGAAAGTAGTAATCGGTATCAATACATTGCTGTCCCTGCTTCGCCCGAATAATTGAGGTTTCTTATCCAGAACGCCAATAACTTTTACGGGATAATTATTTATTCTTACAATCTGCCCGACAGGATCGATATTCGGAAATAATTTATCGACAACATCCTGACCTATATCGCAGACATCATTTGAATATTTTACGTCAAGATCCCTTATTTCCCTGCCGTAGGCTGTCGTCCAGTCGTTTGTCTTCATTGCTCCTGCAGTTAGACCGATCACGGTTATATTCGGATTGGTTTCCTGCCCGTTATATTTAACTACAACGCCTTCCCAGTCGTCCTGCGCTCCTACATACTTTGCGCTGTTTAGCATTCCGGCCAACCTGTTATAATTATCAAGCGTAATATCGGGCCTGTTTCTATATTTCAACCAGGCGGAATGTCCGCCGGTCATTATAGCCGGAAATTTTTGTATTTCAAATGTGTTTTGCCCCAGTTGGGAAACACCGTTTTCAATACTGTTTTGAAGCATAGTTATAATTGTCATTATAACGATTATAGAAAAAATCCCGACAACAACACCGAGGATTGTTAAAAATGTTCTCAACCTGTTCGAATTAATCGATTCAATCGAAATTAGAAATACTTGTGATAATTTCATGACAGAATTCTAGTTGTTATTAGAAAAAGGATTAATATTTATTATTAGACAAATATTTCTTCCGATTCGTTTATTTTAACCCAATAAATTTTATAATACACAACTCCAAAATATGAAAATATTTTTAAAATTTGTAGGCGGATTTGATTCTGTCTGCAAATCGGGTGCTTTTACTTTATTTAATAAATTAAATTAACATCGGTGTGCCCCTTATCATCCGAGAGAATTATAAGGATCCGCAGAAACCCGATCTCTTAGGTAACCCGCAATTCATTTAATAAATTGCCGAGCGTGCCTTTTTCTAAGGTATTTCTTTATTCGTACCTGAGAGCTTCAATGGGATCCAGGTTTGATGCCTTGTAAGCAGGATAAGTACCGAAAACAATTCCCACAAAAATACACAATGAAAATCCTATCAGAACCCAGTTATAAGGAATAGCCAATTGAGCGTGCAAGAAGCTGCCTGCCAGGTTCCCTATCCCTACGCCGAGTAAAATACCGACGAACCCCCCGGTGATGCATAAAATAATGGCTTCGATAAGAAATTGAAAAAGAATGGAAAGTTTTCTGGCGCCGATTGCTTTTCTTATTCCGATTTCTCTCGTTCTCTCCGTTACGGATACCAACATAATATTCATAATACCGACGCCGGCTGCTATCAAGGCTATGATTGAAATAACCAGCGCGCCGATCCTTACCCCGCCGGTAATATTGTTAATCTGCCCCATAATCGATTCGTTGCTGAATATGTCAAAATCATTTTCGCCGCCGGGCGGAACCTTCCTGATTATTCTCATATACCCGATCGCAGCTTCTATTGTCGAATTATAATCATCTTTATCGTAAGACATCACAGTAATATTTATGCTTCGATGAAGCTTGCCGTAAATATTTTGAAAAGTACTTATAGGCATCAGCAAATAGCTGTCACGGGTTTGGCCGAAAAGCTGCGGCTGCTTATCAAGTACGCCGACTACGGTCAACGGGAAGTTGTTAACCCGAATTACCTGTCCGACGGGATTTATATAAGGGAATAGTTTAACTGCTATGTCCTGTCCGATATCGCATATGTCGTTTGAATATTTCACGTGCAGATCCCTTATATCCCTGCCGGTTGATGTCGACCAATTATTGGTTTTCATGGCATCGGCGGTAATACCGGCAACGGAAATATTGGGATTGGTTTCCTGGCCGCTGAATTTAACTACCTGCCCCATCTCCCATTGCTCGGCGCCTATATATTTTGCCTGTTGAAGCATACCGGTAAGTCTGTTGTAGTCTTCCAGCGTAAGGTCCTGCCTGTTTCTATATTTTAACCATGCATCGTGTCCGCCGTTCA
>JBJKOY010000189.1:0-1466 GCA_046706945.1 Ignavibacteriaceae bacterium
TATGAAGACGGACTTCTGCACATAACTGCCAAGGTTAGGAATGCAACCGACGAAAACTTTCAGCCCGCGACCGTCGAAGCTTACCTTTACGACGGGCACGGGGACATGGTGGGAAGCGGCCCGGTTGCCGTATCGAAGACCATTACGGATATTCCCGCCGGGACGGACGGCATCGCGGAATTGTATGCAAAGGTTAATCGACCGGCAAAATGGACTGCGGAAACTCCGAATCTTTATACCGTTGTCCTTGTCTTGAAGGACGATAAAGGTAATGTTATTGAGGCTGCCAGATCGACTACCGGTTTCCGCACAATTGAAATAAAAGACGGCATGCTTCTGGTGAACGGCGCTGCAGTGAAATTGAAAGGAACTAATATTCACGATCATGATCCGTTCCACGGACGGGCTCTGGATTATAAATGGATTGAAAAAGATTTGAAGTTAATGAAGCGCGACAATATTAATACCGTGCGCTTCTCCCACTATCCGCATGATCCGAGATATTATTACCTGTTCGACAAATACGGGATGTATGTCATCGACGAAACCAATCTGGAAGCGCACGGCATGCACGAAAGAGAGCTCCTGCCGGGAAGCGATCCGCTATGGACGGACGCATGCGTCGAGCGCATAAAGCGTATGATCGCCAGGGATAAAAACCATCCCTGCGTAATCATCTGGTCTCTCGGCAACGAAGCCGGCCACGGCGAGAACTTTGCGATAATGGCTTCTTATGCGCGTGCGGTCGATCCTTCAAGACCTATTCATTACGAACAGATGAACAGCGTTGCCGATATGGTCAGCCATATGTATCCGACCCCGGAGCAGCTTGAATATATGGCAAACGATCCGGACATTACCAAACCCATTTTCATGTGCGAGTATGCTCATTCGATGGGCAATTCTACGGGCTATATGAAAACATACTGGGATATAATCAACCGTCATAAAAATTTAATCGGCGGATGCATCTGGGACTGGGTAGACCAGGGCATTTATAAAAAAGATGCCGAGGGCAGGATGTTCTGGGCATACGGCGGAGATTACGGCGACGAACCGAACGACGCCAACTTTAACATCAACGGCTTTGTACTGCCCGACAGGGTGCCTCAACCGGGTTATTACGAAGTTAAGCATGTTTACCAGTACGTGAATTTTTATCCGGTAGATCTGTCAAAGGGGCAATTGATGATCATTAACGGTTATTATCATACAAGTCTTAGTAATTTTGAGGTCGGGTGGGAGTTAACCCGGGACGGACAGGTAATCCAGTCCGGCGCAATAGATACACTAACTACTCCCGCCGGGCATTGGGCACGTTTGTCTCTTCCAATAAATCAGCCGGAACTAAAAGCAGGCTCCGAATACTGGCTTAATCTCAGGGTCCGTCTGAAAGACGGAAATTTTTGGGCGGAAAAAGGATTTACCGTGGCATGGGATCAGTTCAAGATGCCGTGGGCTGTTGC
>JBJKOY010000190.1:0-21173 GCA_046706945.1 Ignavibacteriaceae bacterium
GTCCATGCCGGAAGAAAACCCGATCCGGCGACAGGCGCGATCACCCCGCCGATACATTTATCTACCACATTCGAAAGAGAGCCCGACGGAGAATATCCCAAAGGCTACATTTATACCCGTTCCAATAATCCCAACAGGGAAGCATTGGAAAAATGCCTTGCCGAACTCGAAGACGGCAAGTCGAGCGCTGTTTTTTCTTCGGGTTCCGCCGGTACTATGAGCGTACTGCAGTCCCTTTCGGCGGGCGATCATATTATAGCTCCCGACGATCTGTATCACGGGACGAGACGTCTGATGAAGCTGTTTGAAAAATGGGGAATCCATACAACTTTTACGGATATGACCAATTTAAAGTCGTTTTCCAATTCATTCGGAAAAAAGACGAAACTCGTGTGGGTTGAAACTCCTTCCAATCCGCTATTGAAGATTATCGATCTAGAAAAAATTTCGGAAATTACGCATAAGGCAAAAGCGCTAGTACTGTGCGATAATACATGGGCCACGCCTATACTGCAAAGACCTTTTGCATTCGATGCCGATCTGATCCTTCACGCAACAACCAAGTACATCGGCGGGCACAGCGATATTTTGGGCGGCGCGGTAATAGCAAAAGAAGAAAGCGAATTAATGAATTCGGTAATTGAAATTCAAAAAAACGGCGGCGCGGTTCCGTCCCCGTTTGAATGCTGGCTGGTTTTAAGAGGCATACAGACGCTGCCGCTAAGAGTGCGTGCGCAGTCTGAAAGCGCTTTGCAAATTGCGGAATTCCTTAACGAACACAAATCGGTTGACCGTGTTTATTACCCGGGATTACCAACACACCCCGGTCATCCTCTTGCTTCGGTTCAAATGAGACAGTTCGGCGGTATGCTTTCTTTTGAAGTTAAAGGCGGCAGGGAAAACGCAATGAAAGCGGCATCGAGGGTAAAATTATTTACGAGGGCAACAAGCCTGGGCGGGCCGGAAAGCCTGATTGAACACCGCGCTTCCGTAGAAGGACCGGATTCGAAAACACCGCAAAATCTTTTACGTCTTTCAATTGGATTGGAAAACCCGGGGGATTTAATAGAGGACTTGGGGCAGGCTCTCGGAGCCGTTTGACCTGTAATTCTTAGGATAAAAACATAATTCTTATCGTTCAATAAAGCGGGAAAATCTATGTCTGAAAATATCGAAGTTCAAGAAACCGAAGATAAAGAAGGTAAGACTCAAAAAGTCGATGCCGCGGAAGCAGCCCCGGCTAAAAATTTTTCGGAAGTACTGAGGGACTCATTTAAAGAATTAAAAGAAACTTTCATTGCATTCATTAAGGCACCCAAGGCTCTCTGGGGAGTAAACGTACCGTATATACTGGAAGGCCTCGTATATTTCGGAATATTAACGATTCTCGGGAAGTATTGTTCGGAAAACGTGTCCCTGCAGGATACGCAGTCAAGTTTGGTTTACAGTTTTGTAACCGGCGGGATAACTTTTTCAATGCTGATATTCGGGGGTTATGCGGATAAACTCGGGGTGAGAAAATCTCTGGCCATTGCTTTTCTGGGTATGCTGTTCGGGCGCGCGCTCGTGTCGCTCTCCGGAACAATTCACCTAGCAAACGGGCTGTGGTCCCCGATGTTTTTTACAATGTGCGGCGGATTATTAATAATGGTGCTCTTCTACGGCTTGTATCAGCCTGCGGCTTATGCCGGGGTCAAAAGGTACACCACTCCCAAAACCGCCGCTATGGGCTATGCCGTCATTTACGGCTTAATGAACCTCGGAGCGTTCTTTTCAGGTTTTGTTTCTTCTTTTACAAGGCGAAGTTTTCAGAACGTACTTCCTCCCAACGGTTTGGCCGCAGTATACTGGGTGTACGTCGGCATTACATTAATTTCGCTTCTTTTGACTTTAGTACTCTTAAGTAAAAAAACGGATAAAGCCGCGGTGGCGAGCGTAAGAGCCGAAATGGAAAAGGAAGGATTGGAAGCAAGAGGAGACGAGGAAGAAGAAGCAAATAAACCGAAGGAGAAAATCAACAATATCCCTTTAATTGCGTACGGAATACTTACCGTCGTACTTTTTTTGCTGTCGAATTTTGCTTTTTCGAACCCGTTAAATTTTGATATTAAGTTTGCCGTTCTGGGCTTCAATATATGGATAGATTTCTTCTTTGTCCTGTCGCTGGTCGCCTTTGCCGCCGCAATAACCGAATTCCTGAGAAGAAGACCGGAACATCCGTTCAGGGACAAACGTTTTGCATTCTTTATTTTTATACTCATACCCGTCCAGACGCTGTTTGCGCATAACTGGCTTACCATTCCTTATTATCTTGACAGGGCATTCGCCGGTTCGATAGTCAGCAAATATTTCGAAGTTTTTTCGAACATAAATCCCATTCTCATCTTTATCCTGGCGCCTGTTGTAGCAGGATTAACGGCGAAGGCAAACGTTTATAAAATGATGATATACGGAACAATAGTCATGGCGGTTCCCACTTTCCTGCTGGCGGTAGGCCCCAACGTGTATCTTTTCCTTACTTACGTATTGTTATCAACCATAGGCGAGGCTATGTGGCAGCCCCGTTTTCTTCAGTGGATTGCCGAGGTCGCGCCGAAAGGCATGACCGGCATGTATATGGGCGTCGGTCAGTTCCCTTGGTTTCTTACAAAAGTAGTTACGGGATTTTATTCCGGATGGTTCCTGGAAAAATATGTCCCCCTTCACTTGCCGCCTTCTGAAATGCATTCCGGAATGATGTGGTTCATTTACGGTCTGATCGCCGTTCTAAGCCCGATCGGACTGATCCTGGCGAAGAAGTGGATGATGAAGGGATTCAAATTAAAAGCGGCGGACTAAATTTATTTGTAAAGATATGTATCTATAATGAATGACGGCGCGGTTGAATGGTTTAACAATTTAACAATTAAACCATTCAACCATGCCGTCTGCTTATGAAATTACTAATTTTTTTTGGTGTTTTCTATCCTGTACGAGTGCGTGATCTCCATGGCTTTTTGAAGCATCGCCGTCACGCCGCAGTATTTTGTCTGCGATAATTCGATGGCTCTCTCGACATCTTTCGGATTAATATTATTACCGTAAAACACGTATTCGATATTTATCCTGGTAAAAACCTGGGGATGTACTTCCGTTGTATCCGCAGTCAGGTTTATCTCGAAATCGTCCAGCTTAACCTTTTTTTTATTTAGAATTGAAACAACGTCGCTCCCGGTGCAGCCTCCTAAACCCAGAAGCAGTAATTCCTTCGGCCGGGTCCCCGCATTGCTTCCGCCGAATTCCTCCGTCCCGTCCATAATAACCCAGTGATTGGAGTCTGTTTTCCCCGCGAATGTAATTCCCTTTACCTGTTTTACGTATGCTTTTTTAATTCCCATTATTTCCTCTCGATTTTTTTAATTAGCTGAATGTTTGATTCTAAAAAGATAATCCGGATTCATATTTTGAGCTGTTATTTTGTAATTAAAATTGCGCCTAATATTATTAGGACGGTTGCCGCAGCCTTTAGCATCAGTTTTTCTTCTTTAAAAATTCTGCCGCCTATAATAACGGCAAAAAATACCGATATCCTTTTGACTGAAAGTACAAGTGCAACCGGCGCCGATTTAACCGAAAGAATTTCGGCATAGCGGTATGTAACGGTAAGAATAGAAATCAATAAAATTAAATACCAAAGAGGCTTCGTACCCTTTTTTACCAGCAGGGAAATATTTCTCCCGGATATTAAATAAATTGCCATGAAATTTACGGCAAAGAAGATTTGCTGAAAACCTATAAACGCATCCGGCGGAAGATTATATCGGTGAAGAAGCAGTCTGTCCAGTATTGAAGTAACTGTAAACAAAAACAGCGCATATATTACGTAACGGTGATTTTTAGAGCGCATAAATATTTTGAAAGGATCAAGGATTTTATCGCCCTTTCTCGATTCGAGCAGATATGTTCCAGCCAGTAAAAGCCCAATAGCGCATACCTGGATGAACGATAAGGCATCGCCGATAAAAAGGAAGGCAAATATTGCGACGAAACCCGGCGTTAAAGCCAGCAGGGGAAGAGCTTTGCTTATTTCCATATTTTTGATGGCGAGCATTACCGACAGAAATGCCAGACATCCGAGAACCGATTTAACAAATAGGACGGCAAGGTTTATTAAGGAAAGATTTCCGTAGTTAACGTTTATCAGAAAAGGGATCGACAATATCATGCTGATAATCGAGAGAAGCAGCGAAAAATCGAGGGCATCCATCTCAAACAAAACTTTTTTTTGAAATATAGCCGCCGCTGCCGAAAAAATTGCCGATAACAGTGAAAGATAAAACCAGTCCATGCTGCCTAAAATATTTTACCAATTAATAATAGTCTTTATAAAAAAGTTTCTGCCCGGTTCAACGGTAACCCCGCCCCTGTTTGTTGCAAGATGGTTTCTATACGCTTTATTGAAAATATTTTCCATCCCGCCCGTTATCTGAACCTGAAAATAGCCGGCATCCAGGTTTTTTGAATTTACGTACAGATCAAAATACGTATAGCCCGGGGTAGAGATTTCACCTTCGGCTATTTTGTTTTGCTCCGTAAAAAAAGCCGATGATAAATCTATATTCAGATATTCAACAACGGGCATACGTATTCCGAGCCTTCCGTTCAGAGGCGGTATCTGTGGTAGATTTTGATTCTCCTCCGTATCTTTTCCCCTAACATAAGAAGCGGCTCCGTAAACAACAAAGCTGCCGGCAACGTTATATTCGAAACCGGTATCGAAACCGTATAATATCGCTTTACCTACGTTTGAATTTATTAGTGCGGGTTCTCCGTTATAAGTCCCGTTCTTTTGAACGACAAGATCGGTTATCCCGTTGAAGAACATGTCGAAATCGATCGAGGCATTGCCGCCCCATATTTTTGTCCCCAGGTCTGCAAAATATCCTTTCTCGGGCATCAAATTAGGATTGCCCAGTTCCACAAGATTGCCCAGGTCTATATACTGATATCTTTCTTCCAGGGAAGGCGATCTGAATGATTTCGCCGTTGAAAGAGTTAAATTAAAACCTCCGGTTACACTATACAATAAACCGATGTTGCCGCTCCAGGAAGAATTAATGATTCTCCCCGCATTCCATTGCAGCATGGCAGCCGGCGGGTTTTTGTCGATTACCCCGTTTATTACGGTATAAACCGGATTGCTTATTTGATCATTTGAAATGTTTATTCTGTCGAACCTGCCGCCCAAAAGCAGTTTCAATTTATTTTTAACCAAGGTATATTCGTCCTGCGCATATAACCCGATGCTTTGAAACTCGGACTCGGGCAACGGCCGTTCGCCTATTATTTCTTTTATAGTGCTTAAAACTACTTGAGAGGTTTTGGCAACATTGTCTATCGTTAAATACCGTTCCCTGCGGCTGTCAAGCCGTCGCTGCCATGCGTCAATCCCTACCACAAGATAATTAGCATCGTTTAGGAGCAGCCCCGATTCGAGCTGTATACCGTTGGTATAATGCATTGCATGCGGGTTGATTAAATCCACATTAATTATTTTATCAGGCTGGCCTGCCGGTGTTGTGACGTAATTTTTTATAAAGGGAACGTTGTCCACGTTCCTGCTGATAACCTGGTAAAAATATTTTGCCGAAATGTTTTTAACGGCTTCGGACATGTTCGATATCCTGTATTCGGCGCTGAACATTTGTCTCTGCTCGTTGGGATATGTAACTACGGCGTCAGCCGGGAATAATAAATTTCCGCCGGGAATTCCGACATCCTTTGCGTAGAAGTTTTGATATTTTATGCTGAGTTCCTGGCCGTCGTAAGGTTTAAAACCCGCCGAAAAAGAAATGTTATTGTCCGAGAACTGGCTGTTCTGCAGATAGCCTCTCGGCGTATTTGTATTCCCGGCATTCCTGAACGTAGAATTTATTCTTGCATACCAGTCAACATCTCCCGCCTCAAGCGAAATGTTTTCCGTACTCTCATCATTTACGGTAGCAAAGCCTCCGGCGGCGGATCCGCCGAATTTAAAATTGTCGTTATACGAGCCTGTTTTTGTTATAATATTCACCACTCCGCCTAAAGCGCCGGTCCCGTAAATCGACGATGCGGATCCTTTAATTACTTCTATCCTTTCTATATCGTTTATGTCTATCAATGACAGAGCGGCGGCAATATCCGAAGCAGTCTCGATACGGTTTCCGTCTATTAGAGTAATTATACTTGATTTGCTAAGACCCCTGATGGTAAGCTGAGTGCCCCATATCCCGTCGCGGCCTAGCGCTAGTCCAGGTTCATTTTTCAAAATACCGGGGACGGATGTATTATTTCGGATTTTTATATTCGAAGAAGTTACAATCTCAACCGGCACAGGCTGGTTGTTCAGCACAGAAATATTTTTTGTAGAAAAAACCGGAATCTCGCCGATCATAATCGGTGAAGGAGTTAAAAATATTTCCAAATGATAAACAGAATCGGGTTTTATAATCAGTTTTAAACTCTCCGACTTATACCCGATTCTGGAAAATAATATTATATTTTCCCCTTCCGGCAGGCCGTACAACTTAAAATTTCCGGACGAATTGGTAATCGATGCGATTTTTTCGGCCGGAATAAATAAGTTAACAAGCGGCACGGGCTTACCCGTTTCCATATCCTTTACCGTACCTTCGGCAACAGGACTTTGGGAATATAAACGGCATGAATATATAATAATACCGGTTAAAATTATTAAGGTACGCACTACCGCCCCTTTATTTGAGACTTTGAAAACACCGAGCTACAAGCCGAACGAAAACAATATTAATCCTATGCTTAATCCGAGGACCAGGTTGAATAATTTAATCATTACGGAATCCCTTAACGAATACGACAACATCGGCAGCAAACCGTGACCGTCCTGAACCATCGAGCTGGTTAAAAGAACGGAAAAAGGTATGAGACCGTTGGCGAACATAGTTACGAAAATCAAATGCGGACCGGATTCTGGGAGCAGCCCGATTATCGCGCTCAGGAAAAGGATAAGCAGCATATACTCGGAGGTTAACTTGTGCAGGTTCCAATGCGAGAGCCCGAATTGCATCAGGAAAAGAGCCCCGAACGTCCATAGAAAAACCTTCCATATATGTTTTTTAATTATATGCTTCCATATATGTTCTTTTAAATAATGTTTATATCCTTCGTGCTTTTTATGATATTGCGGAACTTCGCAGTCTTTGCATGTTTTTATGTTGAATTTTTTAACTACCCAATCGATGATCTTTCCGGAGAATGTACCTATTACAAATAAAATCCCGAAAATCAACAATGCGGTTTTGGGAAACATAGCCAGCATTACGAACGCTTCGTCGCCGGATGAGGCAAGCATTCCCCCGGTAATAGCACCGAATCCTATCATGCCGTGCATATAAAGGCTGGCCCCGGCGAATGCGCCTACGCAGCCCGGAATCGCCCCTAAAAACGATGTTAACGTATATTGCCGCCATTGAGAGGGCTTTTTAAGCAGTACCGCAAGTTTACCCTGCGTCCAGACATTAATTAAATCTACGCCGATCATCATTACCAGCACAAGAACGGAAATTTGTATGCTTTCTTTTATTACGTCCGCAAGAATTTCTATCATTTAATTTCCTTATATATAATAAAGTACGCGGAAAAGGCCGGCATAAATCGTTAATCAACCGTTCTATTGTCCGGTATTCCGTATTTGCAATACTACGAATACGGATAATTATATGAAGAATAAATATAACAACATTGATGATACCAACCGACAACATCCGACGTCCTACGAACAACAGCCCGCCGCCGTCATTCCCGTTCAGTGATTACGGCAAGTATTTTCGTCTTTCGTTTCCAGTTCGCCGGCCAATAATTTTTTAGCCGCTGCTTCGGCATTCTCTTCGTCGGTTAGCATGGGAGTAATATTATTTGCCTGAAGATCTTCTATTACTCTCCAGCCCCCGCTTTGAAAAATTACATAATCACAGTCCTTAAGAATCTCGATTAAAGCATTATGATTATGTTCTCCCTCGCCGTGTTCGCGGCTGTGCCCGCCTTGATGATCATGTTGATGGTCATGATTTCCGTGACCGGATTCATGGTGCCTGAATGTGTTTTCCCTCGTTTCCTTTTTAATTATTTCCTTGTCGTTTGTCTCGTAAACTATAAATGATTTACATCTGCCGAGATGCCCGCTTACGTTTACGCCGTTGTTGGATGCTATTGCAATTTTCATTTTTTCTCCCTTTAAAGTTTAGTTTAAACATTTGGGACAGCGGTTAAGGTGCTGCCTTTTCTTCAATCTTAATTTAAGACCGCAATTGGGGCAAGAAAATTGAAGTTTTTCTTTTAACCTGGACGATAATTCATCCGAAATCTTTATTGCTTTCCCGTTCAGAATTCCGTCCGCCACCTTTTCTCTTGCTTTGTTCACAATCCTGCCGAAGGTAGCTCTCGAAATATTCATTTTTAAGGCGGATTCTTCCTGTGATAAACCGAGCAGATCGCTTAATCTCATTGCCTCCAATTCGTCTTCTTCCAGAATTATTTCTTCAAGTTTTTGAATCGGAACCCCTGCCGGCTTAAAGTAATAAGAATTGGGATCGCACGAAATCCTTCTGTGTTTTTTGGGTCTTGCCATATCTTAATAATTATGAGCATATGCTCATAACAAAAATATCCTAAATTAAATTAAAAAGCAATATCATCGGTGAACATTGTATAGATTGGGAGGCAATATAGCCGCGAACTTGCCTGTCTTAGGTCAGTCTCTCGGTTATACGTAATAAAGATGACGAAGCGATCGGTTTAATATATATATCTGCCTGCCGGACTCGATACAGCAAGATTACCGCCCGGGGAAGGGATAAGTTTAAACTATACTTTTAAGGAAAAACCTAAAACAGCGGCATAGGAATATTAAAATGGAAAATAATTCTTATCGATTTTAATGCCCAATTATGCTTTATTAAATGCGCCGGTTTTGGTTATTTTACAATCGACAATTATTTGTGGATTTTACTATTTCTGATTAATAATACACCCGGGCCGTAAATAAGAACTCGAAGTACTAATTCCGGAGTAAAAAGCTATTATTAGGCCCAAAAGTAAAGAATTAAAAGATTGCGGTAAAAGAATTTAGGGGAGATTTATTTAAAAATAAATCAAAATAATTGTTAATCTACAAACTTTTTTCGTAATTTTGTTTCGAAAAATGAGAGGGGATCCATGGGGATCAACAGTATAGATTTGGTAAAGCACGTGCCTGACACTGCGAATATATCCGGTCAGGTGATGAAGGAAGACGGTACGGTAAACAGGGCAAAGCTGCCGGCAATATTTAACCATGAGGACAGGGTGGCTTTGGAACTTGCCTTAAACCTAAAAGACAAATATTGCGGAAAAGTGACCGTAATTACAATGGGTCCTCCCAGGGCATCGGATGTTCTGAGGGAATGTCTTTATATGGGTGCCGATGAGGCGGTATTAATAAGCGACAGAAAATTTGCAGGCGCCGATACTCTTGCAACATCTTACGTGCTTTCAGAAGCTATTAAAACATTGGACGGATACGATTTTATTTTTGCCGGAAGACAGGCTATTGACGGCGATACGGCACAGGTCGGACCCCAGACTGCAGAGAAATTAAACATACCCCAAATTACCTATACGGAAGAAATTCTGGATGTGAACGATTCATCCGCAAAGATCAGAAGAAAAATCGACGGCGGCTACGAGATTCTTCAAACCTCGCTTCCGGTACTTATTACGGTTCTGAAGGATGCAGCTTTTCCCAGGCCTTTTAAAGCCAAGAGAATCATGGCCTATAAAAACGCGAAAACATTAATGGAACTGGAAAAGATTACTGAAGGAAATTCTCTGCTTTATATAGATCAATTAAAGGATGAATACATTTCCAGGAAACTTTATATCCGTACGCTGACGATGGACGACTTAAAACTCGATCCCGAAAGATGCGGGGTGCAGGGTTCGCCGACGAAAGTGCATAAAGTGGAATCGGTCGTTCTAGCCGGCGGAAATCACGAAATGATTGAACCAAACAAAACAGGTATAAATTATTTAATCGATAAATTAATGGAAGATCATATTTTAGGTTAAAGCTATGGGGAATTTAAACAGAGACGTCTGGGTCTTCATCGAACAAAGGGACGGAAAGCCTGCCGATGTAAGCTTTGAACTTCTGTCTAAGGGAAGAAAACTTGCAGAAAACCTTAAAGGAACTTTGAAAGCGGTGGTGATAGGCAGTAACGTGAAGGAACTTGCCAAAGAGACTTTCAAGTACGGCGCGGTTGAAGCGATCACCGTCGATAACCCGGTTCTGGAACATTACAGGACCATGCCTTACAGCCGTTTAATGAACGAACTGGTCGAAAAATTCAAACCGCGTATTATTCTATTCGGAGCTACGGTTATAGG
This sequence comes from Ignavibacteriaceae bacterium, assembly GCA_046706945.1. Lineage (GTDB taxonomy): Bacteria > Bacteroidota > Ignavibacteria > Ignavibacteriales > Ignavibacteriaceae > FEN-1297. Next base: position 10,423 of record JBJKOY010000190.1, read on the forward strand.
AAGAGACCTTGCGCCTAGGGTTGCTTCGCATACTAAAAGCGGACTTACCGCAGATTGCACGGATCTTCAGATTGCCGACGTTAAATACCTTAAAAAAGATTTCGAGGATCTTCTCCTTCAAATAAGACCGGCTTTCGGGGGAAATATTATTGCAACTATTATAACGCCCGATGTCGATATACAAATGGCTACCGTCCGCGAAGGCGTTATGAGGCTTGAGCCGCTGGACAGCCCGGTAGAAGGAAAAATAACGGAGTATCCTTACGTTTACGACGGAATCGACGATCTTATAAAAATTATCGAACAGCACAGGCAGGAAAGTAAAGTAAACTTAAAAGGCGCTCCCGTAATAGTATCCGGCGGCTACGGTATGGGAACCAGGGAAAACTTTAATTTAATTTATGAATTTGCTTCGCTCCTTGGCGGCGAGGTTGCAGGTTCGCGCGCCGCTGTTGATGCCGGCTTTATCAATCACGACAGGCAGGTAGGTCAAACCGGGGTTACGGTACGGCCCAAATTGTATATTGCGTGCGGGATTTCGGGAGCAATACAGCACAGAGCCGGTATGAACGAATCCAATAAAATAATCGCGATCAATACGGATCCGGATGCGCCTATTTTCGGAATTGCTCACTACGGAATAGTCGGGGATGCCATGCAGATAATCCCGATGTTTATAAACGTTTTTAAGCAAAAATTGAGATAACAATATGGCAAATTATTTTTTGGACAATCCGGACCTGGTTTATCAATTTAACCGCCTCGATTTAAAAGATGTTGTGCGGATGACTGAAGATAATTTTACCCAAGCCGGTAAGTTTGATTATGCGCCCGTCGATCACGAAGACGCTATGGAAAATTACAGGCGGGTGCTTGAAGTCGTCGGCGATATAGCCGCGAATTACATTGCCCCCAGAGCTGCTGAAATAGACGAAGAAGGAGCGGCCTTTGAAAACGGAAAAGTCCTGTACGCGAAAGGCACGAAGGAAGCCTTGGATATGCTTTCCAAAGCTGAACTGCTGGGGATGATCCTGCCGCGCGAATACGGCGGTTTGAATTTTCCCACTACGGTTTATATGATGGCGGTGGAATTAATTTCGCGTGCCGACGCTTCCCTGATGAACATTTTCGGTTTGCAGGATATAGGGAAAACCATCGCGCAGTTCGCGGACGATAATCAGAAAGAAGAATTTCTCCCCGGGTTTGCATGCGGCAAGTACACCGGGGCAATGGCATTAACCGAACCCGACGCGGGCTCCGATCTTCAAGCGGTAAAACTTTCCGCTTACCAGGATGAAAAAGGGAAATGGTTCCTTAGAGGAGTAAAAAGATTTATAACGAACGGGAACGGACAAGTGCTCCTGGTACTTGCGAGGACCGAAGCGGGAACAAAAGACGCACGCGGCCTCAGCATGTTTGTTTGCTACGGGGACGATACGGTAAAAGTCAGAAGGATTGAACATAAACTCGGCATTCACGGATCACCGACATGCGAGCTACAGTTTAACGATACGCCGGCCCAGCTTGTCGGGACGAGAAGGTTCGGGCTCCTTAAATACGTTATATACCTTATGAACAGGGCGCGCGTGGGCATCGGAGCCCAGTCGCTGGGCATTTCCCAGCAGGCTTACGAAGAGGCTCTTAAATACGCGAAAGCCAGGGAACAGTTCGGTAAACCGATATATAATCTTCCCGTTATTTCCAATATGCTGATAGATATGCGGGTAACGCTCGAAGCTAACAGGTCGTTGTTTTATTCCGCTTCTGCCTGGCTCGATAAAAAAGAAAAATACGACGAAGAAGTGGAAAGACTTAAGGCATTGAAGCAGCCTTTCGCCGAAGCGAACGAAAAGCTTAAGGAAGCATCGAAGATAGTCGCTTTGTTGACCCCCGTTACCAAATACATTCTCAGCGAAGCTGCCAATAAAATTACTTACGATGCTCTTCAAATTCACGGCGGAACCGGCTATATGAAAGAATTTATGGTCGAACGGCTGGCACGCGACGCCCGTATAACCAATATTTACGAAGGCACGTCGCAGATGCAGGTAGTTGCCGCGGCGGGAGGAGTTATAAACGACGTAATGACCGAATATTTTGATAAATGGGAAAAAAGGGAATATAAAGGCAGCCTCGCAAACCTTTTAACCACCCTGCAAGAAATAAGGGAACTGTTCAAAGAATCGCTTAAATATGTGAAAGAAAAAAAGGATTCGAATTTCCAGGACGTAGCGGCGAAAGATTTAGTCGAACTTTATACCTATATTTACATAGGCTTTTTATTATTATCGGAAGCGAATGAAGATCAACGAAAGGTTTTTACTGCCCGTAGGTATATTCTTGATGCGGTTGCAAAGGCGCGGAAAAATGCGGAAACCATTAAAAGTGAATTGTATTCGGATATTCTTCATGCCGATACCATTTTGATTTAAAAATAAAAGCAGGGTGACAACAATGACCAAACCATGTGTAATTTACAGGCTGTTTGACGATCAGGAAGAAAAGCATTATTTGAACAGCACTCTTGATCATCAGAAATTGGAAGAACTTGTTGAGATGTACAAAAAGGAGAACAAGGATCAGATAATAGCCGGAGAATTTATTAACTTTTTGATTAAATACGACCCGGAAGCGATGGAAGTCGAAGTTAGGGATTTCTACTTCTAACCGGTTACGGAATTATTTCTTCAGGGAATTAATAAGTTTTTAAGCCGATTGCGAGGATCGGCTTATTTATTTTCATACCAAAAAATATTTCCCCTGCCGAGAATCATATTGGGATCGAACACTTTTTTCATATTCATCATCTGTCTTATTACTTCTTCGCCGTACATCGCGAGCAGGTAGTCTCTTTTCTTCTTCCCTATGCCGTGTTCCGCCGATACCGTGCCGCCCGACTTTATCGCTGTGCTGCAGATTTCCCCGTAAACCTTCATCCCTTTGTCATATTCCGCCGCATTTTTAGGCAGCATATTCAAATGCATATGAGAGTTGCCGAAATGCCCGTAAACAACAAAGTCTATCCCCGCTTCCTCTACTGCTTTCTTGGAAGAGAAATACAAATCGTAAAATTTATCGTCGGGAACGGCAACATCCGTCCCGAGGTTTTTCAGTTTTTTTTCTGCTATATATTCGTGGATCTTTGCCGAGATAAAATGCCTGAATTCCTGTATTTTCTTCTTGTCGGCGTCGTTTACTGCAAACCACGCGCTCTCTTCGTCGCCGTGAAATTCTTTGATAAGATCCGTCCATTCCTCGAAAAAATTATCTTCGTTTTTGTCTGTTACTTCCTGCTCGAACCAGACGCCGGCTTTCACGTTATCCGGTATCTGCGTGTAATCGTCCTTTAGAAAGTTTAGCGACCTGTCGTCGAAAAATTCCAGCGCCAGGGCGTCAATGCATCTGGGATCCGATCTTAATTTTGTATTGAACGATATATCCCGGGCCTTGGTAATAAAGTCCAGCGCATTAAGTTCGTTATCGAAAAAGACAACGCAGGAAATAATATTTTGAGGGAGTTTAACAAGTTTTAATTTTGCCTTGGTGATTACTCCGAGCGTTCCTTCGGAACCGACAAACAGATCGATTGCGTCCATATTTTCCCTGCAGTAATAACCCGAAGCATTTTTTACGGCCGGCATATTATATTCCGCAAGATCGAACACTATTATTTTCCCGCTTTCGGTCCGAAGCGTCATCCGGTGTGCGTCCGCTTTCTGGACATCTCTTGATAAATTCAGGGTTTCGCCGCCGGGCAGGACAATTTCAAGCTCGGTGACGTAGTCCCTTGTCGGGCCGTATTTAAATGTTTTCTCGCCGGAGGCATTGGTCGCAATTGTTCCTCCGATAAAGCAATTCCTTTCGGTCGGGTCAGGCGGATACATTAATTTTTTCTCGGCAAGCATTGCCTGAAATTCTGAAAGGATCACGCCCGGTTCTACAACCGCATACATTTTTTCCTGATTGATTTCTATAACCCTATTCAGTTTTTCCGTGGAGACAACGATCCCTTCCTCCGGAACGCCCGCGCCCGTAAGACCCGTTCTGTTTCCGGCTACCGTTACCGGGATCTTATTTGCGTCGGCTTCTTTCAATATTCCGGCAACGTCTTCCCTGTTTTCCGGAAAATATACGGCGCTGCATTTGCCGCGGAAGTTTGAGGCATCGGACAGGTAATTTTGAATTTCTTCCGGATGGTTTTTTATTATCATATTCGGTATAAAGTTTATAAAAAAATAATTGTTAAAATAAGCCGAAGTTCTTCAGATATCTATATTTTTCTTTATTATTTCCAAATATTTCTTCTGCATTTCGATGCCGGGAACAGCCGCCCCCTTCCTGCCGGGCAAGTTAATTCCTAGTTCGGTGAATATTTCGTCCAGCGCATCAAACATATTAATTAGGGGATAACCGTTGTCCCGTAAAAAATGAACAAATTTTAACGTCCTAAATCCGTCGAACCAGCGTATCTTTTGTTTATACACCTGTTCCCCGCCGGCCGAATTTGCCGAAATATTTTTCCACCATGCGGAAAAATTTTGACCGTTTAGGAAAGCCTTCAATTGCCCGTTTATTTTTTCCGATTTTTCGAGATACTCTTCCGTCGGTAAATTATCCGCATTCAGAAAGATTTCCAGCCAGCTTTTCAATATATAAAAAGTTACAGGATTGTAAAGCAGGTATTCGTCCCTAACGCCTTCCAGGAACCTGGAAATTCTGGGACCTGTGCCGAAAGGCACTCTCCAGGACCGGCGAGATGCCGGGTGAACCGTTGTAGTATTAATTTTTTCAACTTTGACATTTTTAACCAGCTTTTCAAGGAAATAAAAATCTTCTCCTGCTTTCCTTTTATTCATCCCTTCCACTTTTATATAGCTCTGATGATCGCATGCAATCGTCGATCCGATTGCGTGGAACGAAAAGGGCGAGCCGGCGTACTTCAGGCCGAGTTCATAATAATATAAATATATTTCGTAACAAACAATCGCTTCTTCCGTTCCCGGGTTTCCGGCTGCGGCATGTTCGTATCTTATAACGGCGGCGTTAAGATTTCTTTTATTGAATTGATCGGTCAGTTCGGTAAGGTAATTCTTTTCGACTGTGCAGTCCGCATCCAGGCAGACAATAATTTTTTTCGCTTTATTTCCGTAATCGAACACCGTAAGTGCCGAATCCATTCCTATTTTGCGGGCCAGTCCCGCTCCCGCCGTACTCTCCGGAAGTTCATTGCCTTCGGAAGAAGCATCTATTACGGCTATTCTTAATCCCGAACCTTCGATCTTTCCGGTAAAACCTCTTTCCGTCGAATTTTTTTTTATTATGCTGCGTAAAAGAGATAGTGAATCGGCGTTATTTTCTTTTATATCCCCGTTTGATGAAACGGAATTGTTTATCACAAAAAGAAACAGCGATTCCGGGAAATATTTATTATCCGAACTCGCAAGTGAAAGGAGCAGGGATTTGATATTTTCATATTCGCAGATTGCGGGGATAACGATTACGTTATTTATAGATGCGATGTCATCGGTTTCCAGGGGCCGGTTCCCGGAACGGTATTTTGTCAAATATTTTTTTACCGAAGCAGGCAGGCTGTCCGGCGCTTCCCCGGGGCAGATTTTTATAGGTCGAACTTTATTGTCCATGAAGGTAATTCAGTTCAATTATTTCTTTTGCTTTCTGAAAATCCGGTGAGTTCAGCCAGTGTATTTTTACGCCGCCGCGTTCCATTTTTCTGAACCATGCCGACTGTCTTTTCGAGAACAGATGTATCGCGGAATTCAGTTTTTGAAACATATCGTTGTAATTTAACTCTCCTTTTAAATATCTTCCGACGTACCTGTATTCAAGTCCGAAAAATTCCAATTTCTCAGAAGTAATACCCTGCTTCAAAAGTAAATCAACTTCTTCAATCATCCCGTGCTTTAGCCGGTATTTAAGTCTTTCGGTTATCCTTTTCTTAACGGCCGCCCGCTGCGGCATTATTCCTATGTTTAAAGAATTAATTTCGGCGGAAGAGCGGAGACCCGGGTTCTCTTCGGCCTGCGATATTATAATGGCTTTTATTATCCTGTCTTTGCTGATTAAATCGGTGGTGTTGTGAAGCGAAGGATTTAACTTTACGAGCAGCTTTTTCAAATCGTCGTCTTCAAGCGATTCAAGGTAATGCAGGCTCTCCTCCGAAAAATCCGCTTCTTTCATCTTATAATTCTGTAAAACGGAGTTAAGGTATAAACCCGTTCCGCCTACGAGAAAAGGGATCCTGTTTTTTTTATGTATTTCGCCGAAAGCTTCGTAAAACTTCTGCGTAAATGAATAGAGATTAAACTCATGCTCCGGAGAAATTATGTCTATTAAATGGTAGGGTATTTTTTCGCCGTTAACGATATAATCGTCAAAGTCTTTTCCGGTTCCAATGTCCATACCTATATAAACCTGCCGCGAATCGGCGGAAATTATTTCGCCGCGGAATTCATAAGCAAGAGCGGAGGATAATTTAGTCTTTCCGGTAGCGGTCGGACCCAGAACCGTAATTAAGTTATAAGGCATTCGATAAGCAGACGGTAAAAGGTTATTTCATATTTCAGGATTCGCAATATCGGTCTCGGATACCGGGATTTTTATTAAAAATTCGGTCCCGTTTTCGTTGTTCCTCCTTAATTCCAATTTACCGCCGTGGTCCTCCGTTATTTTTTTTGCAATTGACAGTGACATTGTCAATTCGTCCAAATTCGAAAGATCCGAAAACTGTTTCGACAAATCTTCTTCTATACCTTCCCTTAAACCGCTTCCGGTATTCTTGAAGCTTATTACGGCATTATTGTTCTTCACGTCGGTTACAAGATATATACTTCCCCCTTCTGACATATTGGAGCAGAGGATCTTTGTAATCTGGTATAATGCATGATAGAATCTTGCTTTATCTATGTTAACCGAAGTTGTTGAATCGTATCTTTTAAATAGTTTTACCTTTCTGGTATCGACGTACTCGGCAAGCATTTCCAGGATCTCATCGAGCAGCACGTCAAGTTTAAAGGTTTCCGGATTGAGCGTTATATTGTCGTTGATCAAATCCGAAATAACGGAAGAGAAACTTAAAATTGAGTCGACCTGGTTTGCCATATAACTCGACACAAGCCTGATCTCTTCGGGTATTGCTTTGCGCTTGATAAAATCGGTGTAGTGCTTTATAATCGACAGCGGAATCTTTATATCTTCTATAACAAAATTGGAAAATACCCCGGTAGCTTTTGTCTGAATGTTTGCCGGTATGCTTTCCAGTTGTCCGATATTATCCATATGATTAAGCGCGTGCGGCGAGAAGATTTTTAAATATTTTTCGTCTTTACCGGAGAATGAACCGCTTAGGCTGTTTGCCAGATAAATTAATGCTCTAACCTCATTTAAATTATTGTTAACAGGGAAGCACAGGGAATTGTTTATCTCAATTTCCCCGAACGAATCGGTTCCGGAGCTAAACCGCGGATCCTCCTCGGGGTTCAGCATATTAATAATTTCGTTGTTCAGAACAGAATGCGATACTATCCCTTCCTTTAATTTATATCTTTTGTGCTTAACGGTATTGTCTTCCGTTTCAAGCAGGTCCATTTCGTCGTTGAAGGTATCGACAAGATAAAACCGAATCAAATCGGCGCCGGTGAAGTTTTTTATTAATTCGTTAGCCGTAGTAAGCGTATCCGGCAGATTTTTGCTGCGGTACAGATATATTAAATCTCTTAAAGCCCTTTCATAAATCTCTTCGTCCGAAAGCGTTTCGCCCGGCTCCGGTTCCTCTTCACCGTAAATACCTACCGTAGGTTTTTCCTCGCCGTAAGTTTCATCTTCCGGGAAAGATTCATCATGCGCCTCAGGTCCTTCGGTATAGACTGCGCCAGAATTAATGTCGATATTTTCGTTATCGATAACCGATTCCATATTACTTAAATCTTCTTCTAGATTCTTTAAGTCGTTCAATTGATTTTCGTCCCACCTGACGCCTTCGTCGCTTTGAAGTTCGTTTTCCGGAACGTTCGTTTCCTCAATATGTTCTTCGGGCTTCTCTTTCTCAAAGTCTTCCATAGTTCCGAACTGATTCTCATCCCATTTAACCTCTCCGCCGCTTTGAAGTTCGTTTTCCGTTACGTTCGTTTCCTCAATATGTTCTTCGGACTTCTCTTTCTCCGAGTCTTCCAAGCTTCCGAATTGATTCTCCTCCCATCTTACCTCTTCGCCGTTTTGAATTTCGTTTTCCGTTACGTTCGTCTCTTCAATATGTTCTCCGGTCTTCTCTTTCTCAAAGTCTTCCAAACTTCCGAATTGATTCTCATCCCATTTTACCTCTTCACTGCTTTGAATTTCGTTTTCCGTTACGTTCGATTCTTCAATATGTTCGTCAGACTTCTCTTTCTCAAAGTCTTCCGTAGTTCCGAATTGATTCTCGTCCCATCTGATATCTTCACCGCCTTCTAGTTCATTTTCAGGTACGGAAGTTTCTTCAACCTGGTCTTCCGGTTTCTCATTCTCAAAGTCTTCAATACTTCCGAACTGATTCTCGTCCCATTTGATCTCTTCGCCGCCTTCAAGTTCGTTTTCCGGGACGGAAGTTTCTTCAATATGTTCTTCAGGTTTTTCTTCCGTTAAATCTTCAAAACTGTTAAACTGATTTTCATCCCCCAGGATATTCCATGCATTATCCGTACCGGTTTCAAGAGCACCTGTATCGGAATCGGGAGCCTGCAATTGTTCTTCCGTCGAATCCTCCAAGCCGTCCAGACCTCCGCTTTCCCACTTAATTTCTTCATCGCTCTCAATATCGGCGGAAGTAGCATTCTCGTTTTCTTCACGGTCGACGGTCTGTTCTTCAGGTTGATCTTCAAATTCTCTTAGATTTTGTTCATCCCAATTAATTTGTTCCCCTTCGATTGTATCAAGTCTTTCGGGAACGGCAGGCTCGGAAATCCCTGTCTCTGCAGTCTCTTCATCCGGTTCATTCTGATTCTCTCCCGGAAATTCTTCCGCAGCTTCCTCATCCGTTTCGGAGACCGGCTGCTCATCTTCGTCTTCAATATCGGGCACATCGGCGTTTCCGCTTAGATTTTTCAGAACCTGTTTGTATTTGGAGCCGATGGAAATTATGTCTTTTCTGTTTAGCTTAAACAAAATGCAAACGGTGTTTGCTACGGCCGAGGAGGACCGCGGCGCCTTATCCAGAAATTCGTCTTCGCCGAAGAATTCGTTCCTGCCTTTTTTTATGATCGTTGATCCGGCCAAAGGTTGTTTTATTTTTAGTTTAATTTCTCCGTCGATGATTAAATATACGCTGTCGTCTTTATCTCCCTTTTGATATATTATATCACCTTCCTGAAACTCAAGGAAATTACCCTGTTTCAAACTTACTTTCAGGTCGTCAGGCGTAACCCCTGCAAACAATCTGTTCTGATTGATTGAAGCTATGTTTTTGTATTGAGACATTTTTTTAAATTATATTTGTTGTAATATTTAATCAATTTCTTAATAATAATGAATTCCTCCGTAATAGAAAACGGGATAAGGCATATTTATAACAACGACAAATACCTTGCTAAGGTAATTGATATTTCGGAACCTTGCAAGATATATCCGAAGAAAAAATATTTTAATGCCGTATTAAGATCGATCATCGGGCAGCAATTATCGCCCAATGTTTCTCATATAATAAATCTCAGATTTCTGGAATACTTTAATTACAAGCCCACGCCGGAACTTATTTTGAATGCGAACGAAAACGATCTCAGGAGACTGGGGTTATCCTGGGCAAAAATAAAATATGTCAAAGATTTTTCCCTTAAGTTAATAAATAAAGAAATAAGCTTAAAGGGGATTAGCAATAAAAGCGACGGCGCAATAATAGAGATGCTGACCGTTGTAAAAGGTATCGGCACATGGACCGTACAAATGCTCCTGGTTTTCACTCTCGGCCGGGTAAACGTACTGCCGGTAGGCGATTTTGCCCTGAGAAAAGCCGCGAAAACCATATACGGATTGAAGAAAATACCCGACGAGAGCAAGATCGTAAGGCTGTCCAAACAATACAATTGGGAGCCGTATAATTCCGTCGCGAGCTGGTATTTGTGGAAAAGTCTGGAACTGAAAAACAACGAGCCAAATCCTTAGTCTTTAAGCCGGGAATTGAATTTGTGTGCAATTTAACCTTAATTTGAATCCTTAATTTAAATAACGCATCAGTTGGACGAACAGGAATTAATAGAATCCGCAAAAAACGGCAGTGTAAAGGCGATGGCGGAGCTCGTAAAAAATTACGAAAAAACGGTTTATAATTTTTCATTTAAAATTTGCCGCGATCCGGAAAAAGCCGAAAATACCATTCAGGAAACTTTCTTTAGTATGTTGAAGTCTCTTCACCAATTCGACGGCAAATCCAAATTGTCTACCTGGCTTTACCGTATAGTAGCCAACCATTGTTTAATGGAAGCAAGGAAGAAGAAAAACGTTTTCTATTCCATTGACGACGACGATGCACTTTACGAGAATAATAACTATGCTGCGGATTGGGAATCGATCCCCGCCAATGTTGTTGAAAACGACGAGTTAAAGAAAATATTGGATGAAGCTATCGAGAAACTTTCACCCGAATATAGGATCGTTTTTATGTTAAGGGACGTGGAAGGTTTGTCTACCGAGGAAACCGGAAAAATAACAGATCTAACTATCTCGGCGGTAAAGTCCAGACTGCACAGGGCAAGAGCTTTTTTAAG
>JBJKOY010000191.1:0-25332 GCA_046706945.1 Ignavibacteriaceae bacterium
CATTAATCATTTCGCTCGATGCGGTAGTCTGCGTAATGGCTTCCTTGCGTTCTACCCTGAGCAGGAAATTTTGAAATATGGGGTATTCTATTTTCACGTTTGCCTGGCTCAGGTCCTGAAATACGTCGGTAGATCCTCCTATCGAATAACGGAAGTCCTTGACCTTTCCTACAAGGTTAAACTTGGTAGTAGAGCCTACGCTGCTTAGTTCTACTCCCCTTACGTAATCTCCGAGGTAATGATTTAAAAAACCGCCCAGGAGCGAGCCGGCCAGAGATGTAGCCGTACTTGAAAAAGCACTGGACTGGGCTACTGCCTGCGACTGCTGCTGTTGAGAAAGATCCCCGGGGAATTTTCCGGTGAGTATGAACATAACCGCATCCGAAACGTCCTTGGTGGGGTCCGGTTTGTTATTGGCAATATTATCCGCGCCAATATATACAGAAACGTTGTTCTTATCCTGAATCAGGTTTTTCGAAAGGTCTTTCAGCGGTCCGTTCAATTTTATTTCAACTGCCACCTGTTTTTCTACTCCTTCCGCGTCAGGAGCGGTATAATAATTCTTATAGGTAGCCACAATATTCAGGTAGGGATTGTTCAATTCGCTTTCGAACCTGATGGTTCCGGCGGCTTCAAAAGTTTTTAGAAATTCGAGCGTAGACCCTTCGAGCAGAGTAAGTTCGCCCTGTGCTGTTGTTTTGCCTCCGAAATTTTCGTACTGGAAGCTGCCGTTTATAATTGCCGTAAGGTTTTGATTTAACTCTTTCGACAGAATAAATTTTAACACAGCTTCGTTTTTAACTTTTACGTTTACTATATAGTTCAAAGCCGCCGGTTTCTCATTAATATCTTCGGAATCGATTCCACTGCCGCTCTGAGAAAGTTTTACGAGGCTGGCGAAATCCATTTCGTTTGTATCGATAGCGGAAGTATTTCTTGCAAACCTGTAAATAAAATTCTCTGCTGAATTTTGGTACGCAGACTGAATTGGTGCAAATGTTAATTTTGCATCTTGAACTATAACGGGAGCATTAATCGTTGTACTTCCGCCGCCCGAACTGAACACGATACTCCCGTCCGTTGATATTACCAGATCTCCGTATATACTGGGGCTTACGGCTTTCGATGCATCGCTTAATACTTTTAGCCTGCCGTTTAATTCAAAGTGGGAATCCGCCAGTTCGAAGTTTTTCATATCCGCATAACCGCTTCCGGAAATGCTGCCGCCGTCCTTGGTGCCTGAAGCATTGGCTAAACGAAGATTTTCTACCGTAATTTTTTGATTTTTTATGTTCAGCTTTATATCGGCATTATATTCCATATTGTTCGCTTCCGCGATAAAGTCCGCATCCTTAACGGTCAGGTCGCCGACGGGATTTAAATTCTGCAGCGTACCTCCGATATGTAAATTTGTCGTCAGGCTTCCTCTCAGTCTGTTCAGCATGGGCACCATATTGCCCAACGCGCCTAAGTTAAAGTTTGAAGCCGTAAGCGTCAGGTCGACCTGCCTTGTACCGGTGCTTTTCTTTGTACCTGAAATAAGGGATAAATCGATCGGGATATTTCCCTGCAGAACCAGGGGCGGCATGTTCTTATTTAATGTCGTATCGAGGAATTTCAGATCGACGTTTAAGTTCCGGTTGATGTATTTAAAATTACTTTTAAGAAAACCGAAGTTGGTATTCCTGAAGGAAATACTGTCGGCGTCCGCGCTCATGGTTAACGAAGGAGAGGCCAAGGTTCCTTTTATCTCGCCCGATATATTTATGTTCGCCCCGAGGCTGTTATACGAATTTACTTTTAAAATATCCGCGGAAAGATCTTTGCCCCGGAGTCCTTTTATCAAAAACTTCAGGTCCTGCTGATTATTTTTGGAAAGATCGCCGTTAACACTAATAAATCCCCCGTCATGGTAGAGTTTAAAGTTATTTATCGTAATTTTATCCGGAGAATAGGTTATTCCTATATTCCCTTTATTGGCAAAATTATAATTGCCGTACGATAATAACATTTTGCTGAAATGCGTTTTTATCGCGCCGGAAGACAAGTCTACACTGCCGGCCAGGCTTGCCTTCAGGAAATTTTCCATTTGGCCCGACATATTTAGGTAGGCATTTCCTTTATTTAGCTTAACATCCAAAAACAGCTGCCGGAAATCGTTTCCGGCAAAAAGCCTGTCGGTTTTTACATATAAACTGGTATTTATGCCGGAGAATGACGAATCTCCAAGATTGTTTTTAACTCCCAGTTTTAGATCGAGGTTGGAAAGGAAAAATACTTTATGCTGGCTCCAGTATTTTATATAATTGAACTTGGTATTAACAGAAATGTTCGCACTGTCCGACGTGTTTTGGATTTCTCCGCTGATATTACCGTCAAGCCTAAGGTGGCTGTCTTTAAGTAATAAAGAGAGCAGGTCGAAATTTTTAAATTCTATCAGGTACTGAATGTTTTCCGGGATAAAAGGTTTCGGGTTGGCACTTTCAACCGCAGCGAAGGAAGTAACGATATTGCGGTTGTTTTGAATCGAATCCGGATTCATTATTTGATTAATTTTATTTTTAAAAGAGGAAGACAGCAGCTTGGATTCTCTGACAAGGAAATTTACCGATTGATTTAAGGAAAAGTTACCCTCTAAAGTAATGTCCGCCAAATCGGAAATAATGTTTATGATCCTTTTTCCGTTGTCGTTGCTTCTGAGGTCTACTATGGTTCTGGCGCTGTCTATGTTTATTCCGTTAATAAGCGACTTATTCAAATGCAGGTTTAGAAACAGGTTTATCTTGTCCAGGTTAAAGTGGTCGCCGCTTGCGTCTATGTCGAAATTGAGATCGCTTTTTACGGATGTATCGGGGGAAACCAGTGCAAGGTTTAAATTATTAACTATACCGTTCAAATCATAAGTAGTTTTTTCCGAATCGGCAAAATCGAATTTTCCTTTCAGGTTCGAGTTGGCCATGGACGATTTTAATATCAGCGAATAAGTCAATATTTTATCTTTTGCTTCGGCATTAAGTTTTAACGAATCTACCGGGTTGCCGTTAAAATAAGAATTACGCGATCTTAACCTGACATTTGCCGTTAATTGGCCTGGAGAAAAGCCTTGCCCGGTGATTCTTACGGCCGTATTTAGGGAAGTAGAATACCCGATGAAAGGAGACAGGTCAAAATTCCTGGTATAAAGGCGGAGATCGTAATCAACAGGCTTTTGTTTAAAGTTTAAACTTCCTCTGAGAATTGCCGAACCCCTTGAAGTTGTGAAGGCTAGGGTTGTTTTAAATTTTTGCGGATTGCCGGAAAATTTCAATGTATCGAATTTTATTAAGCCTATATTATCTAAGACAGGAATGCCATATTTCGGAAGCAGTCTGCTCAAATCTGGCTGGTTAATCTGCGAATTTTTAAAATCGGCATTTATAAACATTGAAGAGGGTTCGTCGAGATCAAGGATATTCCCGGCGAGCTGCAAACGGGTTTTGCGATAATCTATTTTAAGGTTCCTAATATGCAAATTTTCCAGACTGCCGTCAGTATTCAATTTCAGCGCAGCGGAGCCGTTAAGCATATTAATTGACGGAGCAACGGAGGCCAGCTCGTTAAAATTAAAATTTTTTGTATTCAGATTAAGTTTGATTCTTGCTTTATCGAGCCGCCGGGTGAAAGTGCTGTCGAATATATCCAGACCCGAAATGTCCGCATCCATATCTATACGGGAGCTGTCCGTAATAATCTTCAACCCGTTGACATTTATCCCGGCTTTACTAACCGCAAATTGGCCGGAAAAATCTTTCAAGTTAAAGAATTTTAAATTGGGACTGCAGGATAAGCTGTTTATCTTAACGCCTATAATATTCTTTTTTAAGTCGGCAGCGGCATCCATCGATAAATTAATATTACGTATCCGGAAATCCTGCATATTAAGATGATCGTATTTACCCCCGCCCCCGGAACTCCCGGCGTTCCGTAGTGAAAAGCTTACATTGGAAAGTTTAAAATCCGGAACTACAATCTTAAACGGGAACGGCGAATGTACGCTGTCCGGTTTCGAAGGCGGGAAAAGCCCGGATATATTTAGCTTGCCGTTGTCTTCCCTCAGTAATGAGATGCTTGCATCTTTTAACTCGAATTTTCTGATGAAGATGGTTTTTGTAAAAATTTGAAGAGGGCGCATTTTTACTTCGATAATACCGGCATTTAAAAGCGTGTCATTCCCCATGCTCACTGTAGTATTCCGCAGTACAAGCGAAGTAAATAACGTACCGTCGATTTTCCCTATATTTATTTTCCCGTTTAATGCTTGGTCTGCTTTCTCAATTACAAAATTCCTAAGATATTCCCTAAATGTTGCCGTCTGGCTGAAACCCAGCAGCATGAAAATCAAAATTAGAACTCCTATACCCGTATACAGGAAAACGTTTACGGTTTTCTGCAGGGTGGTCCTTTTTTTCTTTATTTTGTCTTTTTTAGCCAATAGAGATATAATCCGATGAAAAATAGAGATTACTGGAAAAAACAGCCGTTCGTAATAGTATTAACAGGTATATTTAAACCAAATTTCGAAAAAAAACAAGTGGGATATTGCAACTTAAATCTTGTATTTCTTTAAGATTGAATCTATGATTTTTGAAGTCGACTGATCGTTCACAAATTCAACATTTTTAACTTCTCCGCCGTGGGAGAAAACTACGTCTTTACCGACAATTTTATCGATATCCCAATCGGCACCTTTTACCAGAATATCGGGAATAATTGTTTCGATCAGTTTCAGAGGCGTATCTTCGTCAAACAGGGTAACATAGTCGACCGGCTTAAGATTGGAGATAATAAACAATCTTTCTTCCTGGCCGAGAACCGGTCTTTTATCTCCCTTAATTCTTCGAACGGAATCGTCGCTGTTCAAGCCCACAATCAGGACGTCGCCGAAAGACTTTGATTTAATCAGATAATCTACATGTCCGGCGTGAATTATATCGAAACACCCGTTGGTGAATACCACTTTTTTATTTTGCCTTTTTAGCCGTTCCCTAAGTTCGGTCAATTCCCGCCAATCTTTAATAACATTCATTTATTTTCCTTCATAACGGTATCGAATAATTTGTCAAGTTCTATGGGGATGATGCCGACCTCTTCGCAAACCAGCCCGCCGGCATAATTGGCGAGGAAGGACGCCTGTTCAATGCTTGCTCCCGAAGCCAATGCAAGTGTCAAAGTTGAAATAACCGTATCCCCCGCTCCGGAAACGTCAGCGACTTTCCTTGCTTTTGTGGGCATTCTTTTCTCTTCTTTGCCGTTCTCAAAAACCGCTATACCTGCCTCTCCGAGAGTCAGTAAAATATATTTGGATTTCAGCTTTTCCAGGAGTATCCCGCCGACCGATGATATATCCTTATCGGATTTAATCTTGGTGCCGAGCACGTCTTCGGCTTCCTTCCTATTGGGCTTAAAGACCGTAACGTTTTTATACGAAAAGAAATTATTGAATTTCGGATCAACCGTAATCAGGGTATTGTTTTCGTTTGCCAATTTAACAGTCTTTTCTATTATCGACGGGGACAGCACGCCCTTGTTGTAATCCTGCAAAATAATTCCGTCAAACTCTTTTATATTAGTTTCCAGGAAATTTAAAATCTTTTTTTGAATCTCCCTACCTATGTATTCCTTGCTTTCTTTATCTATACGCACTACGTGCTGGTTATCCGCAATTACCCTGGTTTTAGTTGTGGTGGGACGGCTTTCATCCGTAAAAATTCCCTCGTCGCTGATCCCGGATTCGTTGAGAAGCGACGAAAATATAGACCCGTAATTATCGTAGCCTATTACGCCCACCGGATAAGCAATGCCTCCGAGTTTCATTATATTCAAGGCAACGTTGGCCGCCCCGCCGAACCTGAAGAACTCGTTTTCAACTTCAACAACGGGAACCGGAGCTTCGGGAGAAATGCGTTTTACGTCTCCCCAGAAGTATGCGTCGAGCATCATATCCCCGACTACGGCGATTTTTTTATTTATGAATTTTTCTTTTAACGTAATTATTTTATTTATTTCTACTGTGATCATGTCGAATTTATTTATAATTATTTTTTAAATTTCTTAAGCCTCTCCCGTCCGGTTTTATCCGAACGTACCTGCGCTTTTTTTTCCGGCCATTCGGCCATAGGATTGGAAATGACTACCTTGCTTAGGCCGTCGTCTGTACCGAGCCACATATTCGAGCCGTCGAAGAACATCGTGTTGATTTTAGACGATTGAATCTTCAAATCGTTTAAATTAACCACGGTTATCGTAGTACTGAAACGGTTTATTATAACCAGGCCTTTGCCGTAATCCTTCTTTTGGTTTTTATCGAAATCGTAAACTCCCGCCCATATACTGTTGCCTGTGCGTGCCATGCAGTAAATCCCGTTCGCAGGCAGCCCGTCCGAAACGGATAATCTTATCCAGTTCCTGTTTCTGTCGTAAATATAAATTCCGCCGATATTAAAATCCGGGTGTTCCCGGCTGATGAATTCGTCCGTGCCGAACCAGACTTCGTCTTTATCGAAGATCATATCGGTTACCGAAACGGCTTCGCCTTCATCTTTGAACCCGCTGTTCTTGTTATCGATATAAAGCCAGGCTTTCGGGTTATCCGCATTCATTCTTTTTCTGTATCTAAATACGCCGGATTCTGTCCCGAACCAGATCAAACTGTCGCCGTCGAACCTGATGCATTTGAAAGTATTCGATTTCGAATCGCCGTTCTGAGTAAGTATATGATCCGTATACCGCTGGGTTCTTACATCCAGTCTTGTCAGGTTTTCAAACCTACCGATCCAAAGTATATTCATGGTGGAATCGTAGGCAAGCGATCTTATCCAGTTGCCCATTTCGCCGCCCAGGGCGAATTTTCTCTTTCGCCACCGGTCATTTCTTAGATCCAGAATATACAGTCCGTCCGCTGATCCTGCCCACAAATAATTTTTGCCGGCAGCAATGCAATAAAAAAAATTATTGTCCAGCGTTTTGCTGCTGCTTACCGAATAGCTCTTCCATTCTCCCGTACTGCGGGTATACCTGTATATTCCCTGCCCGTATGTTGAGATCCAAATATAATCCCCTATTCCGGTAATCCCCGTTACGTTTGCTCCGTCTAAAAATTTTTGAGACGATACTTGAGAAAAAGCAGGCAAATTATTCAGGGAAATTACTAAAAAGACAAGGAATATTATTTTCTTCATATAAACCAAACCAGCCGCCGGGTAAAAAGATATTTAATAGCTTTCTTCATCCGACGGGAATTGCAATTTCTTGACGTCATCAATATAATTTTTAACCGCCTCGGTAATCCCGTCGGCAAGAGCCGCATAATTTCTCACAAACCGGGGATGGAAATCTTTATTAAGACCGAGCATATCGGGAGTAACCAGTATCTGTCCGTCGCAGTAATGGCCGGCGCCTATTCCGATTGTCGGAATGATTAATCTGGAAGTAATCTTCTGAGCCAGTTTAGCGGGCATCTTTTCCATAACGATGGCAAACGCACCCGCTTCTTCAACGGCCAGCGCATCGTTCATTATTTCGTCGGCCTCTGCGTCGTCACGGCCGCGTTCCCTGTAGCTTCCGAACTTATGAATGCTTTGAGGAGTTAAACCGATATGACCCATAACCGGGATTCCGGCATCTGTTATTTTCCTTATGGTCTCCGCTATCCGAATGCCGCCTTCAAGTTTAACAGCGCCCGCGGAAGTCTCTTTCATTATTCTGCCCGCATTCCTGAATCCTTCGTCTGCGCTCAATTGGTACGACATAAAGGGCATGTCCACGGCCAGCATGGCTCTCGATATGCCTTTAGCCACGGCCTTTGTATGATAAATCATTTCGTCCATAGTTACCGGCAGCGTAGTCTCGTTTCCCTGAAACACGTTGCCCAGGGAATCACCTACGAGTATAACGTCGATGCCTGCCTCGTCCAGCAGTTTTGCGGTAATAAAATCGTATGCCGTCAGCGCGGAAATTTTAATACCTTTCTTCTTCAGCAGGGAAAGGGTCTTGGTAGTAATCCTCTTTATTACTTTCTCGGTGCTCATTTTTTAATTCTCGTAAAATTATTTAAATATCATTAAAAATTTCTTCGACCGAATTAATTAAACTGCCGGGATCTACGCGTTCGAAATTTTGCCTGAAGTGCTTCTCAAAACCGGCCAGCAGGCATTGCGCAAGAATATCATAATTTACGTCATTTTCAATGACTGAATTCAGTTCAACCGTCGTATTTTCAATTTCGCCGTAAAGATCGTTGTAACCTTCTTCGGATAAATTAAGATACCTTATTATATTCTTATGATAGCTGCCGGTCAGTATTGAACCGTGCTGCAGGACCGTTCCTGCAAATTTCCTTTGAGCGCTGCCCACCAGCTTTCTGTTACCGTATTTTAATTCGCTTTTTGCGGGGACAGCGAAGCAGACGGCGCTTTTCTCCTCCCTGTAGAGCGAACGGAAATCCGGCTGGGAGGTTTCAAGTTCCACCACGGCAAGAACCGGATTAAATATTTCCAGACCTTTTTTTAAAGCAAGATTGATTTCTCCGTAAATTTTCTTAACGGAGGATTCGGGAGTAACGGGCATAACTACCGAATAGGTCAGTTCTTCCGAATGCAGAATCGCTCTTCCTCCGGTAGGTCTGGTAACAACGTCAATACCGCGGGATGCGGCCAGTTCGGAGTTTACTGAATCGATGCTTTGATTGGCTCCCAGCGAAATGCAGAAGGGATGCCACGAATATAGCCTGAAGAATGCTTCGTCCTGCCGGCAAATTTTTGTTAGAAATATATCGAACGCCATATTAAACTTACCGGTATTGCTTCCGGTATTTAAAAAGCGCCATTTCATTTCCCTATCAGGCCTCTTTTACTCCTGCCGAGGAAGTCCAATAATTCCTTGACGAATTGATTTTCGCCGAGTTCTTCGGTTATTATTTTTTTTGCCTGGGAGACGTTTAAAGAGTTGCTGTAAATATAACCGTAGGCTTTCTTCAAGGTCGCTATGTCGTCGTTTGCAAAACCTTTTCTCCTAAGACCTATTACGTTCAAGCCGCTGAATTTGAGCGGTTCGCTTGCTGCCAGAATAAAAGGCGGTACATCCTGCGTAACCCTAAAGCCGCCGCCAACGTAGGAATGTCTTCCGACAATGCAGAACTGATGAACCGGAGTCAATCCGCCTATGCTCACATTGTCTTCAAGGATAACGTGCCCGGCAAGCTGAACGCCGTTTGCTATGATGCAATTGTCGCCGACAACGGTATCGTGGGCTACATGACTATAAGCCATCAGCAGGCAGTTCTTCCCTACCCTGGAAAAACCGGTTTCTTTGGTACCGCGGTGAAGAGTTACGAATTCGCGGACGATCGTACCGTCGTCTATTACAAACAGGGAATCTTCATTCCCGAATTTTAAATCCTGCGGCACGTTTGCAACCGAAGCGGACTGATGAATTCTTACCCTGTTGCCGATCCTTGCACCGTTATAGATCACGGCGAAAGGCCCGATCGTGCAGTCGTCCCCTATAACCACATTTTCTTCCACGACTGCATACTGCATTACGGTAACGTTGTTTCCTATTTCCGCTTTGCCGCTTACAATCGCGGTCGGATGAATGTTCGTCATAATTATATGTTCTCGGTTAATTCTTTTTCTCTGTCGGCGATAGCGGCCATAAATTCGGCCTCTGCAACAAGAACGTCGTTAACGTATGTCCTGCCGCTCATCAGCACCACCTTGCTTTTCTTGTTGGTCATTTCTATTTCCATGTACATTTGATCTCCCGGTATAACCGGTTTTCTGAACTTGGCGTTGTTTATCTGCATGAAGAGGACGAGCTTTTCTTCCGGGTTGGGAAAAGCATTCAGCAGCAGGATGCCGCCGGTTTGAGCCATTGCTTCTATTATCAGAACCCCGGGCATTATCGGCTGACCCGGAAAGTGACCCTGGAAATACGGTTCGTTGCCGGAAACCGCTTTAACTCCGATTACTTTTTTATCCAGCTCGAGATGAATTATTTTATCCACAAGCAGGAATGGATATCTGTGCGGCAGTATCCTGTGAATTGCATTTATATCGAAAACTACGCCTTCTTTTTTTACGAACTGATATTTCTTCACCAGTTTTTTCTGCTGGTAAAGTTTCCTGATTTGTTTCGCAAATTCAACGTTTGCCCTATGGCCGGGTCTCGCGGCGAGTATCTGGGCTTTTAGAGGCGCGCCGATCAAAGCCAGGTCGCCCAGCAGGTCAAGAAGCTTATGCCTGGCAGGTTCGTTTTTAAATCTTAGCTCCTTGTTGTTCAGGATGCCGTTTTGACCGGCAATAACTTTTTCTTTTATGCCGAGCTTTTTCCTCAGTTCATCCAATTCATAATCGTCGGAATTGCGGTCGATTATTACAACGGCGTTGTCTATGTCTCCGCCTTTAATGAGTCCGATGTTCGCCAGGTGTTCCACTTCGCTGAGAAAGCAGAAAGTCCGCGCCGGAGCAAATTCCGTTGCAAATTCTTTTTCGAGATCAAATAAGCCTGTATGCTGGCTTCCCAAAGCCGGGTTCTGATAGTCGACCATCACCGTAGCCCTGTATCCGTCAAGCGGCAGCGCAACAATATCTATCTTGTTTTCCTCGTTATGGTACATTACGGTTTCGTCTATTATCAAATAATCCTTCGGGGATCCCTGCTGAACAAACCCCGCAGTCAGCAGTTTTTCTACGTAAGGTATGGAACTTCCGTCGCCTACAGGAGGCTCTATGCCGTCAAGTTCTATAATCAAATTATCAATCTGCAAACCGACGACGGCCGCGAGTACGTGTTCGACCGTATGAACCTTGGCTTCGCCGATTCCCAAAGTAGTCCCTCTAGAAACATCAACTACATTATCCGCATTAGCGGGTATCTCCGGGTTTCCTCCCAGATCCACCCTGACGAATCTGATACCGTAATTATCGGGCGCCGGTTTAAAAGTCAGTGTGCAAGAAGTACCGGTATGCAGCCCTATCCCCGACAACGACACTGGTTTTTCAATTGTCCTTTGTAACTCTAACATTTATCCAATCCGTTTTTATTACTTAACTTAATTATAAAAGAATCATTTTGTTAAAATAGCAAGCCATGGTTTGAAATACAATAAAAACATCCCGAAAAGTGAGCCTGCGGCCGGATTTTAATTAACGTTCCGCTGTTTAGTAACGAAGTCCGGAGAGGTTCTCATTATCCGATAATATCCCTGAAAGGTACGGTACGATTCTTATTTTTGGGCGGAATTAATCTCTTCGCGCAGCTTTTGTATTTCTTCTTCCAGGTTCTTGATCTTGTCCGCGTATGAAGGCAGATTCCTGTAATGAGCTTCCAGTTTTATTGCCGTTTTTGCTTCCTTAGCCGGAGATCCGAAATATTGCCCGGGCTTTGATATGCCTTTGGAAATTCCGGATTGAGCGTAAACTATTACGTCGTCCGTAATTTCGACGTGTCCTACAATGCCCACCTGCCCGGCAAGCATACAGTGTTTGCCGATTTTAGTACTGCCGGAAACTCCTGACTGGGCCGAGATAACCGTATCTTCGTCAATTATCACGTTATGAGCAATCTGAACAAGGTTGTCTATTTTAACGCCTCGCTTTATTATAGTGGATCCTATTGCCGCCCTGTCGACGCATACGTTCGCACCCAATTCCACGTCGTCTTCTATTACAACGTTTCCGATCTGCGGTATTTTATTATATACGCCCTTCTCGTCCGCAAAAAAACCGAAACCGTCAGAGCCGACAACCGTTCCGGAATGAATTATAACCCTTTTTCCGATTTTACATTTTTCGCGTATGCTCACATTCTGATATATAACCGAGTCGTCGCCTATCTCCGATCCTTCGAGAACAACCGTATTGTGAAATATCCTTACATTGTTTCCGATTTTACATCCCGACTCGATAACCACGTTTTTGCCGAGCGCGGTACCTTTTCCCACATGCGCCCCGGGGTGAACAGATGCGGTTCCGTCTATTCCGCTCAGCCGTAACTCGGGAGTAAAATATTTTATAAGGATTTTGGAAAAGGCTTTGTTCGGATCTTTGACTTCGATATAAGCTATGTCGTTTCTCGATTTGTTGAAACCCGGATTAACAAGAATTGCGGAAGCTTTCGTATCCCGGAAATATTTCTCGTAAGCCGGCATATATAGGAAGGTCAGCTCGCCTTCCGCCGCCTCCTGAATCTTTGCCATTCCTCCGATCATTATTTCCGAACTGCCGGTTAAATTCCCTCCGAGGAAGCCGGCAATCTCACCAAGTTTGATTTTCATAACGCCGAAATCTTAAGTTTATTGAAGTTGTAATTTATCCATAACAAACGGGGTTATGTCGTACTTCTCTTTTGCATATAAAAGCAGCACGTCCGCCCCGCGGTCGAAAACGAAGTCGAGATCTTTTTCCTTGGCCACTTCCTGAATTGCATTGAATATTTTGTTTTGAACTGGCTTCATTAATTCTTCCTGCTTTTGGAACAGTTCTCCTTTGGCTCCGAACTTGCTGTCCCTGTAATTATCTATATTCTGGCCGAGCTTATCTATTTCTTCCTGGAGATCTTTTCTTGTTTGTTCCGTCATTATCAATTTGCGTTTGTCGAAGTCCTGTTCCTTAGTCTGCTTCTCGGCTTCCATTTTTTGAAGCTGGGTCTTCCAGTCCCTTATCAGCGCATCCAGCTTCCGGTTCGCATCCTGCGCATCGGGAAGCTTGCTCATGATCGTTTTGGAATCGACATAACCGATTTTCAATTGACTATATGAATAGCCAGAAAATAAGAACAAAGAAATTGCGAGGGATAAAAATATTTTTTTCATAACTTCTCCGGTATGAATTTACTATTGTCTTATTTAAATCGTATCAAGAAAAATAAGCATCCCTCTTCATTATTTATTTTTTACCGCAATTTAAATATAAACTTTGCGTCCTGCGGACGTACGACGACAACTTTAACTCCTTAATTCCCGGTTCGCAGCCGGTCAAGCACTTTATAAGTAAGGTCGTACTGGGGATCGGCATAAAGCAGAACCACGTCCCCGGCTTTATCGAAGACGAATTTCATCCCTTCTTTCTGGGCGACATCCTTTATGGCGGCATAAATCTTGGCCTTTACCGGTCCGAAAATTTCGTCCTGTTTTTTATAAATTTCTCCGGTTCCCTGTGCAAATTTGTCTTTTCTGTAACTTATGATATCTTGTTCCTGCGTCACCAATTTTTGTTGCGCGGTTAATTTGGCCTGGTCGCTCATCGTATTTGCCAGCTTCTGATAGTCAGCAAGAGCCTTCTGGTAATTTGCAGTAAGACTGTCTAGATGAGCCGACCATATGTTTGAAAGTGTATCGAGTTCGGTTTGTGCTTTAACCGCAGCGGGAAGCTGTGCTAGAATGACCTGTGAATCTACGTAACCGATCTTTTGCGACTGCGCTTTTACCGCAGCGCCGCTTATTATAAAAATAATGGAAAATAATAACAAGTATTTCTTCACTTTAATATTCCTCAATTAATTTTTGAAACTAGTTAAAATCCCTTACCGAATTGGAAATGGAACAACCAAGCCGGATTTTGCCCGTTGACAGATTTTCTGTCGAAGCCGTACCCTAAATCAAAACCTATCAGTCCTATCGGGTTGATCAATATTCTGGCTCCGACGCCGACCGAACGTTTAAGATTGAAAGGATCGGTATGCTGCAGATCCAGGTAAACGTTTCCCGCTTCAGCGAACGCAAGCAAATACAGGGGCATGGGTTCAAGCGTTACCGCAACTCTGAATTCGGTGGTATATTTTAAATATACGTCGCCGCCTATGGTAGGACCGATGGATCTGTCGTCGTAACCTCTCAAAGATATGGTTGAAATAACGAGTCCGTTTCCGCCCATAAAATAGCGCTCGAAAGGATTGATATTGATTTTGGTAAAGGAGTTTAATTCGTGGATATACCCCATTTCAAAATCGGTATATAACGTTACCCTGTTCGAATTGAACAGCCTGTTGTACCACTCGGTCTGCAGGTTCAGTTTGTAATAATCCAGGTTGCCGGGAAGGAAAGGTCCGCCCGAAAGCTGCGCATCAAGTTCCACGTTTGAACCTGTCGACGGGAATATGGGGTTATCGATATCCTTCCTGCTTATCGTTGTTCCGAGAGTAAACTGCCTGGTTTTCCCTTCGGGATATAATCCTGCGCCGTATAAAATGTCGTTGTACTGAAATCTCAGCATTCCCTGCACGTAGAAATAATCGTCCGGCCATTTTAATTTCCGTCCCACTCTTACATCGCCGCCCGCCTGGCTCATGTCGTAATAATATTGCTGGCGGGTATCGAAAACCTCGAAGCCGACCAGCGTAGGAGTATCGAACAGCCAGGGTTCCGTAAATCCCAAGGTAAAGGTCCTGTAAATATTGCTTACCCCGAACTGCCAATTGAAGCTTAGTATTTGTCCTCCGCCGAGAGTAAACGGATGATCCAGGGCAAAATTAGACAGCGTAATACCTATAGCGCCGCTGAACCCGAAACTTCCGCTGTAGCCCACCGAAGCATTTAAATAATCGCTGGATTTTTCCTCCACGTTGAACGTTACGTTAACCGTGCTGTCGTTCGCCAGGTCGGTTCCTATTCCGTCCGGGCCGTATAATTTCTCAACATTAAAATATTTCAGGTTGGCTAGCTGCTGAACGCTCCTTAGAAGCAGACCTCTGTTAAAATAATCCCCGGGGATGGTATAGAGCTCACGGCGGATGACTTTGTCTTTTGTCTTGTCGTTGCCCGCGATGTCCACCCGGCCTATTTTGTATTGGTTATTCTCAGTTAATCTTATTGCAATGTCCATCGAATCGTCGTCGACTTTTGTTTCGGTCGTATTCAGATTGAAAGTAAGGTATCCGTTGTCCAGGTACAAAGCCGAAACGTCGTTTTGAGCTTTATTGCCTCTGAGGTTCTGCTGAAACTTCTCGTAATCGTAAATGTCGCCTTTTTTAAAGCCTAACCTTTCGTTAAGCAGCTTCTGCGGGAAAACGGTATTTCCCTCCCACGTAATATTTCTTATATGGTACTGCGGTCCTTCGTAAACATGAATTAAAATTGTCAGGTCTTTTTTATCGTTCGAATAAATAAGGGAATCTCCCAATACCTGGGCGTCCCTGTAGCCGTTCTTCCTGTAATAGTCTACAATAGATTTTTTATCCTCTTCGAATTTTTTCGGATCGAATTCCGCGCTGCTCCAGAACTTCCACCATTGAGCTTCCTCCGTATTATTCATCTGTCCCCTCAAATCGCCGCCGGTGAAGGCTTTATTCCCCGTAAATTCAATTTTTCTTACTACTACTTTCTGGTTTTCTTTAATCCGCATCATCAGCAGAATCCGCGACCTGATTTTCGGGATTAGATTAAGAGAGCTCTCGTCCTTATCGTAAGTTACTTTATATTCGTCCGCCAGGTCTTTCTCGTTTCTCCACGTTACGTTTATTTCCCCGTCGGCCGTTGTATCCGCAGTGTAATAAACAAAATGTTCCATTTTTATCTGCGCGTTAAGGTATCCGTCTTTCTCGTACTGCTTTAGAATGGTTTCTTTGATGGAGGCTTCGTCGGACGGTTTAAGCACCTGACCTCTCTGAAGGTTGACTTTATCTTTTATATCGCTGGTGCTTAATTCGTCGTTACCTTCGATAACCAGTCTTTCGAACCTGGGGAATTCGGCTACTTTTATCATAAGGAATACGCCGTCGCCCACCTGCTTTTCTATATAAAGCTGAACGTCCGAAAAAATTCCCAGCGACCAAAGCTGTTTAACGGCATTCATAGTCTGATCACCGGGAAGTTGTATTTCATCCCCGACCTTCAGTCCGCTGTAGCCTATAATTGTGGAGGCATCTGCGGTTTTGTTTCCTTCGACGGTAATCCCGAGGATTTTATAGCTCTTTACCGTAGTTTGAGCAAGAGCAATCGAAGTAAAAAATATTAAAAAGGTAAATATGTAATTAAACAGTTTCTTTAGGAAGGTTAGAGACATTCTTTAAGCCTTTGTCGTTCTTTAATAGTTGTTCGCTCAATCTGCCGAATCTCCTTTCTCTTTTTTGAAAACTCTTTATCGCTTCGTATAAATGCTTTCGATTGAAATCAGGCCAATAAACATCTGATATATAAAACTCGGTATAGGCAATCTGCCATAATAGAAAGTTGCTTACTCTAAATTCGCCGCTGGTTCTTATCAGAAGATCGGGATCCGGAATATTTCTGGTCGTTAAATGTTCGGAAATAAGTTTTTCGTCAATATCTTCGGGTGAGATTTTCCCTTGTGATGCAAGTTTTGCAATCTCCTTTACTGATCCGATAAGTTCCCATCTGCCGCTGTAGCTCAAAGCCAAATTCAGCACCATTCTCTTGTTATTTTTGGTTTTTTCGAAGGCTTCGTAAAGTTCTTTTTGGACCTCTGCAGGCATAGATTTAACGTCGCCGATAGCGTTTAGACGGATATCGTTGTCCATAAGTTCTTGACATCTGTTTTTTAAGCTGTTTACGAGTAAACGCATTAAAGTAGATACTTCCTCACGGGGTCTTAACCAGTTTTCGGTTGAAAATGTATATAAAGTTAAAAAATTGACACCTAATTGAGCGCAGGCCTCAACAATTTCTTTTACCGTATCTACGCCCCGCTTATGACCGGCTACTCTCGGTAATCCCCTTTTACGAGCCCACCTGCCGTTCCCGTCCATTATTATTGCAATATGGACAGGGATCTGGCCCGACGATTTTAGTTCTGCCTGTAATTTTGAATCGGAATCGGATCGAGACTTACGCAAAATTAATCCTCAAAAATGATAAAGCGTGTAAAATTAATTCTAACACCGTTTAATGTCAAGAAATCCCATGAATCTACATAGTCATTAAAAACCTGCTATGAGCCTGAAAATCCCTTTAGCCCAGCAAATGTCGTCATAATTATATCCAAATTTAACCAATTTTTGACATTTATGCTTCTTAATTGTTTTACCCGGCCGTATTTAGCTTAATTAAAAAATTCAATTCATTGAAAAAAATTAAGGATTACGAAATTAGGATAAAAGGTAAAAAACAAGAAATTGTTTATTTCTCCCTGCCGGTCTAGGCGGTTCATTTTGCTTTAATAATGGAAGACGTAGCACAAAAGAAGTTTTAACCGCCAAGAACGCAAAGATCTCAAAGATTTTTTTCTACTCAGCGCGCTTGGCGAACTTGGCGGTTTATTTTGTTTTATTAATTAAAGAAGAAGCTCAAGTAAAACCTTAACCGCCAAGAACGCAAAGACCGCAAAGATTTTTTTCTACTCAGCGCGCTTGGCGTACTTGGCGGTTTATTTTGTTTTATTAATTAAAGAAAAAGCTCAAGTGAAACCTTAACCGCCAAGAACGCAAAGACCGCAAAGATTTTTTTCTACTTAGCGCGCTTGGCGAACTTGGCGGTTTATTTTGTTTTATTAATTAAAGAAAAAGCTCAAGTGAAGTCTTAACCGCGGAGTCGCAATGTGCTCAAAGTAATTTTTGAAAAGCTATTTAAACAGGAAAGAATTTTGAGGAGGTATTGGGACAGCCTTTTAAGAGAAGAGCACGTTTCTGCTTTTCCTGCCGCCTTCTGCATTATAAGGCATTCTTTCCGAAATCTGCACAAGCCTGATATTTTTCTGGATTTGAGGATCTATCTTTTCAATTAGGACTTTCGCATTCTTATAATATAAGGTATTGACGCCTATATATAAAAGTACCGATTTGCCCGTAAATTTGGTCTGCCGGGTTGCCAGGTAGACTATTTTTTCCAGTATCCCGGCGTCCTTAAAATCTTCAATAGTAAGAGTAATTCCTATTGCATAATTCTTTTTCTGTTTTGCTATTATATCCACCGTAAAATTTCCTACCTTCGACGGTTCGGGGAGGTACGTCCCGAAACGTCTGCTTACGGTCATATACCCGTTTTTCCAAAACTGCTCGATCAGCAGGTCTATTGTTTTTCTTTTTCCTATGTCAAGCATTTTAACCTCCGTTATCTTACACCGCTCTCGATATAATTGGTATAATCGGCGAAAATTTTTTATTGTTAAGAATCTTTATGTTGACGATCTTATTATACTCGAATTTTTTAATTTCACTGGAATTGAACATCCTTCCGTAAATGACTTTCCTCCCGTTTTTCTCCACAGATATATAATAAGGATCTATTAAGAACTCGTTCATTCCGTACAGAAATTTTATTCTGCTGCGGTTGTGTATAGCCGATGAAAATATTTCCGATTTCATATTCACTCCGATGTTTAATTTAACCAGCGGACAACGCCTACAACTTTGCCTGCCAGTGAGAATTCCTTACCATGTTCAACCTCAATGGGGGAATAGCTTTTATTTTCCGGAAGCAGTCTTATTTTGCCGCTTTTATTTTCGAACCTTTTAACCGTGGCCTCGTCGTCGATCAGAGCCACAACAATCTCGCCTGTAACCGCATCTTTCTGCGGATGCACGATGACAAGGTCGCCTTCGAAAATACCTGCGTCTATCATGCTGTCGCCCTTTACCCGCAATGCAAAGCAGTCTTCCGACTTTTTAAGGAAAGAGTTGTCAATAACTATACTGCCTTCTATATTTTCAACGGCAAGGATGGGACTGCCGGCTGCTACGCGGCCGACCACCGGTATCCTTCCGAAGCCTCTTGATTTGTCTATGAAAGTCTGGCTTTCCTGCACTTCGCCCGCATCGTTCTTCATAAATGAAATACCCCGGCTTGCATTGCTTTCAATATTAAGGTATCCTTTTTTCTGAAGCGCGTCCAGGTGCCTCTTAACGCCGAATGTGGATGATATCCCGAACTTTTTACCGATCTCCCTTAATGTGGGAGGGTAACCGCTTTCTTCTCTGAACTGCATGATAAAATTCAGGATTTCTTCCTGCCTCTCGGTTAATTGTTTTTTCATAGTAGTGCTCATTTGTTTACTACAAACATAGTGAACGTATGTTCACTTGTCAAGTTTTTTCTTTAAAATAATTTTAGAAAGATTACTGATATCACACAGCGGTAGGTTCTTATTAGATCAGTTATTAAATTAAGGTTCTTTGGACCGGTTTAAGATACTTGAAAACTATTTAAAAATAATTATTCGCGCCGGCCGAGCTTGTCGAAGCCGGCATATTTCGACACGCTCCCGGAAAGGGCAGGCAAGTGTTCGACTGAATTTACCCCGAAGTCTCAATACCCGGTAATTTGTACCTTCACATGTATTCTCAACGGATCTCTGTGAATGGAATTTAAGATTAATCCGGAAAGAGAGTTGCAATGGAAATTTTTAACCACATAAGACACATTAGGGCACATAGTTTTCTTATGTGGCATATTCCGAATATTGAACAAGTAATTGAGACTAAATTGTGCAAGAGAATAAAATAAAAGTCTGTCTCCAACAATCGGATGCCGGCAGGGACTACTCAGAAGCATGCGGACAATTATAAAGTATTAATCAGAACAATTACTTACTTCGACCCCCGACAACCTACGACCAACGGCCAACTCCCCACCCCTGACCAAAACAACCAACCAACCCATAATCTAGCTGCTGGTTATAAGGTTCCTGTTAAATGATATTCCGATACCCGCTCCTGGGTACCAGTGGCCGGACGGCCTTTCCTGGAAGAAAATAAAATGCCTGCCGTACTTTAATGAGAATTTAAAAAGCTCGTCGGTACAATGAGCGTTATCACCCAGTATCACCGCCTTCTCGGTCAGTTTACCGGACATAATTTCATATTCTTTCGCTTCGTATTCCGACGAATGATCGCTGTCGTTAATAAATAAATCGACGGAATCTTTCAATTGTTTTAAACTTTGAATCGAATCACCGTAAAGGATTTCTCCGAATTCGGAATATTCACCGGAGAGCAAATAACCTGCTTTAGGATTGATGTCCGTCCCGAAATATTTGCCAGTATAGCCTTCTTCTTTATTCTTCTTCAATGCCGCGGTCAATACGCACGAGCCTAGTCCTTTATCTACTCCGGTTTCCACTATAACTTTCGGCTTTAATATTCTCGCAAATGTATACCACCCGATTCTACGGCCCAATCTGACTTCGCTGTCTGCCTTGTACGATTGATCGCTCGTCAATGTTGCGTTTTTTATATGCCGGAAAAGCTCCCCGTCATTTTCAATCTCCTGCATATACCGTATTACGGTTTCATATTTTATATTAAAAATATCGGCTATCAATGACGCAAGGTAAAGCTTATTGTCTTCCTCCAGGTTGTAGGTAAAATTTGTGGTCTCCTTCGAGCCGAATAACCATTTTATAATCTTACCCAGTTCCCCTAAGAAATGCCTGTTTACTGTTTTAACTCTTACGGGAAAAAGTACGGTTTGACCGATAACGGGCGTTTTGAAAATGAGTCTCTTTAAATTTCCGGATAACGAATTGTTTTTCATTATTTATATTGTTGTTTAATCTCCGACAAACCGGCCGGCCGCCGATTCAAGTATGCTTATCTTGAAGCAAATTATTTTTAAATGTTTTACAATATAATAAATTCAGGTTTGTAATTGATACAAAAATAATTAAAAAATTTGTATTAAAGAGACAACTCGGCTCGAATTAAACGGCAATATCGAAATCAAATAAAGAAAAAAGGTTAAACCACAGGCACATTAGGACACATAGTTTTCTAATACGCCTAATGCGGTTAAATTACTCTCCAATCAATCTTTAATATTAAAATGCAGAACCGGTCCGCTTCTCCCCGTTTTATTTTCGGAAGCATAAAATGACGCGTCTATAGCACCGAGAGGACGTATGAGCAGGCCTTTCGTTTTCCCGTCGAGCAGGCGCTGCATAACCGGTTTTGAAATTGTTATATAGATTTTACTTCCCGGCGAATTCGAAACTTCCGCATCGTATATCATCTGCTCATTAAAAACTTCGGAATAAGTTTTCCCGTTCATTAAATTATCATCTGTTACGGTCTTCTGGTCCCATTCCGGGTCCCCCCCAAGTATCTCTATGACTCTTATCCTAGGGAACTCCTCCCCGAATTCTTTACCGTAGGTTTCTATATAATTGCCGCCGTTCGGAACCGACTGAACGGTTAGCTCCAGCAGACCCGCACCGCCCGTTTTTAAATTCTTAAACTTTCCGAAATCCCATCTCAGTATTGCCCATTGATTGCCGTTGACGGTCAAAACCCGCGCATCACCGTCATTCTCGACAGCATGCCAGTTATTGAAATTTATTTTGGGGAAATCGGTATTGATCACACAGTCGTGAGTCACTTCAAGATGATTCTCAAACGAACTTATCTCCGGAATCGGGGGATGATAAGAAACGAGTTCTCCTTTATCCGGACCGGCTTGCTTAACATTGACTATTTCGGCGCGGTAATAATCGAGATCGACGTAATATTTGCCCAATCCGTAATCGGTCGCGCACAATTGAACATAAACGGTATCGCCGGGGCGGGCATCGAACTTTTTGGTTGTCATGCTTATGACGTGCCAGGCTGCGGTATCCGGTATATCGTACTCCATCAGATCGATATGGTAATCCGTGGTCCTTTGCGTATTCACCATAAAATTAAGCCTGCGGGGGGCGTTGTGAACTCGAACCCTCGCTTCTACGCGGAGCTGGAAATCGGGATCTTTTAATTTGCTCAGGTCCAGGTATTCGGTTACGTCTCGTTTAATCAAGGTCCAGTAGATGTTGTCCTTGTCTTTTGTGGCGTCAATATAAATCCGCGCGAAGCCGTTCATAGGGATAAAGTCCATTGCTGCGGCCCCGTCGCCGGTAAAAAAGAACCAGCCTTCTATTTTATTTTTATTGAAATCGTCTACGAACTGTGCGCTGCAAAGGCACGAAGCTGTAAAGACCAATATGAATATTTTAGGAATTTTATTAATAATTTGCATTAATATCTCCGTCTAGCTTTATTTTAGATATACGTCCTATTATGCCGTAGACTCCGTCCTCCAGGAAAAGAGCCTGATCGAGTAATTTATATTTTTCTTCGCCTTCCGCAAGGGCAACTTCTTCGGAAATAAATGCTTCGGTAATCTCTCCGAAAACTACGAAGCCGCTCCCCGCTGTTTTGGTGCCGGCTAATTTGCATGCCAGGCTTGCATTACATTCATTGATCAATGGCGAATCGGTGCTTTCGCTCTTGAAGAAACCTAGGTCTAGATTTTTTATTCTTTCTTCGCCGGACCATTTAATGCATTCGAAGACTTTCGCGGCCATTTTTGTGTCGACGAAGTTTACCCCGAAGCATTTGCTCCTTAAAATATTTTTTTCGGTTCTGTTTTTCCTTGTCCCGGAAAACATCAGGACCGGAGGCTCGAACGAGATCATTTGAATCCAGCTTTTGGGAGCGGCGTGCGGCGAACCGTTCTCGTTGAAAGTGGAAATCAAAGCTATCGGTCCGGGTATTAAAGACGGATGCCAGTCTCTTTTATCCGTCGGGAAAGGAATTTTTTTCATTTTATTAATAACTTTCTTCTTAAATTATAAGCAATCCGTATTAATTGCCGCAGACCTTATTCTATAGTTATCCGGAAATTCATCTCAACTGATCCGAATATTTCCACCACAATATAGTGCCGGCATATCCCGCAATACCGGTAAACAGTACTATAAGGTAACTCGTCAGATTTAACCGGTTCTTAAGTACTTCTCCCCCGCTCCCGCTGTATATCCCCGGCACCGACCAGGGGAAATAGGCACCGTATCCCATAGCGCCTATAATCTGGGCCAGCACAAGGACTGCGGCTACTGTACCGAGAGGGACAAGATATCCTTTCCCCGAAACGGCGAAAAATGCAATCGGCAAATTTAATACGGTAACAAGTAGCACGGTAAAGAAATAAATATTTAGGTTTGACAGAAAAACCGCGCTGCTCCATTCCGGCACCTGCAGTATGAACCCGATCAATAAACCCAGGATTAAATTGGAAAACGCAAGCGCAAAACACCAGAAAATATAATAAACGAACTTAGCATTTAATATCTTCGTCCTGGAAATAGGAAGCGACAGCAAATCCTTAACGGTACCTTCGGAGTATTCGCGCCCGAATAACCAGCTTGCGACGAACCCGAAAAGCAGCACGCCTCCCACGCCGACGGCTTGCGATAATAATCCCAGAAAAGAATTCCAATCAGCCTGAAACGACAAAACCTCGGCTTTCGATTTGAAAGCTCCCGAAAGACTCCCGTCCTTCATTAATATCATAAAAACGCCGCCGAAAATGGGAGCAAGCGCAAATGCCGCAAACGTCACCCAGATAATTTTCGAATGCCTGTTCTTATAAATCTCCGCCGTCAGCGCATTTAATTGTGCCTTCATCATTCTGCCGCCTTCTCTCCTATCGTTCGCAGGAAATACGATTCCAGGTCTTCTTCGAATACATATAGCATTTTAGGAGGCAGTTTCGCCGCGGCAAGAATTTCTGATGCTTTTTCGGGATGTTCGATATAATCCTGGTCTGATGTTTCCATCAAATTATTTCCTTTGGGCAGTACATCGACTCCTTTATCCTTTAGAATGTCGATCGCCGCCCCGTTATCCGCCGTATTTATTCGAAGCTTCTTAATGATCTGCTTTTCCAGTTCGCCGGCGTTTATTTCTTTAATCAGCTTTCCCTCGTGAATTATTCCGATGCGCGTGGCAAGCCTGGCAATTTCCGAAAGTATGTGGCTCGACAAAAAGACCGTAGTATTTCCGTTGCCAGACAGATCCAGAAGCAGTTCCCTTACTTCAACAATTCCCGCAGGATCCAAACCGTTTACCGGTTCGTCCAGGATTAATAATTTCGGACGGTGCATCAGCGCTTTCGCAAGTCCCAGCCGCTGTTTGTTGCCCATCGATAAATGTTTAACCTTTACATTTTCATAACGCGAAAGATGCATTTTCTCGATTACGGTATCCGCCGGCTTTTCGCCGTCGAGGTTTCTTAGTCTGCAAAATATCTCAAGGTTTTCTTTTACGGTTAATTCGGGATAAGAATTAGGCGTTTCCACCATATATCCGACATCGTTCCAGATTTCCGAAGCCTGCCTTGCGCGCTTGCCGAACAAAGTGAACGAACCCTTATCGGGTCTAATCATTCCCAGCAGCATTCTGATGGTAGTGGTTTTGCCTGCGCCGTTTAATCCCAAGAATCCGTAGATCTCGCCCGCATTTACGGACGTCGACACGCTGTCGACGGCTATAGTGCTTCCGAAACGCTTGGTTAAGTTGTCCGTTTGTATAATATCCACGGTCGGAAATCAAAATTTAAATTGATTTATATTCCCCGAATTCTTCATTTAATTATTTACCCCGACAATAATTCTTTTACTATTGATCTTGCCTGCATTACAACCTGAGGCGGATATTTCATTATCTCCAGCAGTTTCACCGCATTGCCCGAAGAACACTGTCCTTCTTTAATCTTATAATCAAAGAAAAATCTGCCGTCTTCAACCTGTTCGCTGAAATGATACATTTCAAAACTATTTTCAAGCATATCCTGCAGCTCAACGTCGTGAGTGGTAACAAATACTTTGTTGTCCGAATCGAGATAACTGAGAACCGCCGTTGAGGAAGCGAGTCTTTCGACTGTATTCGTCCCCCTGAAAATCTCGTCGATTATAAACAAATAACGGTTCTTTGTTTCCGACAATTTGATAAAATTGTTGAGCGATTCCACTTCCACCATAAAATAACTTTTTCCTTCCTCAAGGTCCTCGTTCCTGTGGATTGTCGATTTGACGATTAATTTAGGCGTGGAAAATTTTTTCGCAAAGCTGAAATATAGTGTCTGTGAAAAAATAAAATTCACTCCGATAGTTTTAATGAAAGTTGTTTTTCCTGTCATGTTCGAACCTGTTATTAA
This sequence comes from Ignavibacteriaceae bacterium, assembly GCA_046706945.1. GTDB lineage: Bacteria > Bacteroidota > Ignavibacteria > Ignavibacteriales > Ignavibacteriaceae > FEN-1297. Next base: position 24,896 of record JBJKOY010000191.1, read on the forward strand.
GACCGAGCCGGGGATATCTTCAACGGTGTTGGGAACGGCGTTTTCAATCAGTGGATGGTATACTTCATTTAAACTTATATGGTTCGAATTATTAAACTCCGGGCATGAATAATACGGGATTTCTTCCAGATAAGAAGCGGCTGAAACAGCCGAATCGAGAGCCGCTACACTTTCGAAAACCCTGCGGATCAAATTCTGATTCTTCAGCAGGATATTTACCGACCTGTAATATGCAATTATGTCGAACAAAAGAAACATGTTTAAATACTCGATCATCAAGAGCACCATATAATTAATCGATTCCTTATCTATTACAAGGTACCCGAGCTTCTTTTTCAGCGATATCAACAAGTGCCTTTTCTGTTTAAGAAAATCAATCTCCTCGACCGGATGCTGCGTTTTTATTTTACCTATGGACACGGCGGAAACCAGCAGTG
>JBJKOY010000192.1:0-1767 GCA_046706945.1 Ignavibacteriaceae bacterium
CTGGGCTCTTCCGTGATAGGCAAAAATTATAACATCACTTTGAATCTATATTACATGCTCTTCAGCGACGAAATTGTGCAGAACGGAAAGCTGGATATTTTCGGACAGCCGATTACCGGCAATTTTAATAGTACGCTTCACAAGGGAATAGAATTAAGCGCCGTCTTTAAGCCCGTAAAGGACTTTGAAATTTTCGCTAATGCCACTTACAGCAGTAATACCATTACAGACGGCGTTACTTTCCTGGATTATAACAACGGAAGTGTAAAACTTGATTTAAGCGGAAATAAGCTCGGCGGTTTCCCGGATTTCCTCGCGAATTTCGGACTTACCTACAATTACAGCGGAATTTATGTTAAATTAAACGGGAAATATGTCGGCGCTTTTTATTCCGATAACTACGGTAAAAATCTGCGTAATTATTTGAACGAATATCCCGGAATAATAGGCTATTCCGATAATGTCAACGATGCTTATTTCACCGCGGATTTTTTCGCATCGTATGAACTGAAAGAATTAAACGCGCTGAGCCCGTCGAAGATTTTTGTCCAAATAAATAATATATTCAACAGTCTTTATTCGGCAAACGCCATAGGCGAAGAATTTTTCCCGGCGGCGGAAAGGAATTTTTTAATGGGAATACAGGTCGGACTATAAAAATTTTCTCCCAATGAAAGAAATCGAATGATCGAACCAAAAACCGAAAAATGCATTATCCTGGCAAACGGCAGACCTCCGGGAAAGGATGTTATTACCCACCTTATGAATTCGGGCTACGGCACGCTTATCTGCGCCGACGGAGGTGCGAACTCAGCAGGCAGGATGGGACTGACCCCGGACTATATTATCGGAGACCTGGATTCAACGGAGGAGAAATTTCTTAAAATGTTCGGCGGAAAATGCGTCGTAAAAAAAATCAAAAGACAGAACGATACCGATGTTGAAAAATGCCTTAAATTTGCCTCTAAACAAGGTTTCCGGGAAGCAGTATTAATTGGAGCTACAGGCGACCGTTTGGATCATACGTTCTGCAATCTGGGAATTTTACTGAAGTTTTTCGACGTAATTAAACTGAGAATGATAGCCGAAAATTCCATACTGACCGTTTATACTGGAAAAGTTGAACTACAGACAGAAAAAAACGAAATTGTTTCAATTTACGGGTTCGACAGAAAAACCAGGATTACAAGCAGGGGATTGAAATATCCCCTTAAAAACTCTCTTCTTCCTTTCGGCGAGAAAGAAAGTACAAGCAATGTGGCATTATCGGAAAATGTCGTTTTAAATATAAAAGGGGGACTCGTATTTGTCGTCCGGGATTACAAGGTATTGAAACGAAATGGTCTCATTTGACGTTGCGGATTTAATCGTAATTTTTCTCTTCTTCGCCGCTGTACTGGCTTTCGGATTTTATTTCGGAAGAAAGACGGGTAACCAGGCGGACGAATATCTCTTATCCGGCAGGAAAGTCGGCCTTTTCCTTTTTATACTTACCAACGTTTCCACATGGTACGGAGGCATCCTGGGGGTAGGCGAATTTACCTACCGGTACGGCGTAGCAAGCTGGTTCACGCAGGGATTCCCTTACTATTTCTTCGCCTTCCTAGTTGCGCTGTTTTTCGCAAAGAAGATCAGGAATGCCTCGCTGTTTACCATTCCTGATAAACTGACGGAGACGTACGGTAAAAAAGCCGGACTTTTTGCGGCAGTGCTGGTTTTTATCCTTGTTTCACCCGCCCCTTACCTGCTTATGACCGCAAACCTAAT
>JBJKOY010000193.1:0-7878 GCA_046706945.1 Ignavibacteriaceae bacterium
GCCGCATCCGGTTTTTCTTTCAGAAAAATTTCCTCGAGCCCGAGTATGATTTTGGCGGTCTGGAAGCTCTGCGAACCTTCTCCCACGCCGAGGTTGTACTCCGGTTCCGGTATTTTCATTTCGTTAAAGAAATAATCCGACATTCTCTCGTCGTAATGCTGACCCGTATGAACCAGGATCTCGTCGAAATATTTTCTCAGTTCGCGCGAAACCGGCGAACATTTAATAAACTGCGGCCTTGCGCCGACGATGCTGATTATTTTTTTCAATTACTTTCCTGATGTTAATGGTATTGGGTATAAGGTATAGGGTATAAGTTTGAATTTTGGAATTCGGTATTTTTAATATTCGGGAATTAATAACGGTGACTTCGACAAGCTCAGTCACCGTATTTTTACTTTTGAATCCAGGTATTTCAGAATGACTTCGACCTGCCTGCCGGCGGAGTCTGTTGCACAAGTTAGCCAGGGAAAGAATTAAATTATTTTCAGTAACCTAAGGGTTGTCTAAAAAGTAATATTTTAATAAAAAATGGCACGCAGATGATGCGGATTAAACGGATTTTCGCGGATTTTAAAAATAGAAAATTATTTTTTAGTCAACCCCGCAATTAAACTACTTTAATTCTGCAACGGACTCGGCGGGCAGGCAAGCTTAATCACCGTACGTTTACTTGGAAAATCCGGTTGCTTCAGAATGACTTCGACCCGCCTGCCGGCGGGCAGGCAAGCTCAGTCACCGGATATTTACTTGTCGAATTTGATTAATTACAGACACCTACCACCAACAGCCCACCACCAACAACCAACCACCCACAACCTACCACCAACCTCCGACCGCCGTTATTTACTAAGGTTATGTACCGTAAGTATCAGAACCGCCGCCGAGCTTACAATCGTAAAGATATCTCTTATATAAGGCCATAGATTTGTAGGCGCTTCTATTATACGCGACGGGACAAAGATCGTCGAACCCGAAGAGATTTCCGGGTTGGGGATGAAAAACCAGCCCGAAGTTTCCCATTTCTTCCCGTTGGGCAGGATAACTATCTCTTCACCGTCTGCCGATGTGGTTGTGTAGCCGCCGGCCTGTTTTATATAGTAAGATACTCCCGCGCCTTTTTTATACGGAACCGTCGAAGGAAGGTTTACGTCGCCTACAACGCTAATGGTATGGTTGTCTTTCGGTATTTCAAGACTGTCGCCGGGAAGAAGCGGCAGGTTATAAATGGACGTGCTGTCGCTGCTGACAATGCTTTGCCAATTTATAGGGACCATATCCCCGTATTCTTTATCAAAAACGGACCTGTCGAACAGGGGCTCGTTAAGCAGGCTCCTGAACTTCAGGCTGTCGGGCAGCGAAACTTTTTTCAGCATATTAATAACCGGGTTGCTTCTTTTAAGGTAGATGCCGTTCGTATAGGCAGTGGATTTTAATCCGCCCGCTCTTTTCACGAAATCGCTGAGCCTTTCACCTTTGTAAAGGATGGTATATGTTCCCGGGAAATTAACTTCTCCTTCAACAGTCACCGTACCGCCGAAGGTTTTCGCAGTATCGGTTTTGATTAATACCCTGTCGAAGTCTTCCAATTTAAAGTCACCGCTTTTATTTACGTCCCAGTAATCTTCCGGCAGATCGAAAGAATACTTATGTGAAAATATATTCGAATTGACGGTATCCAGCCGGGTAATTTCAATGTTTTTGGTTGAGGCCGTTTCGGTCAGTCCTCCGGCGAGTACGATCAGGTCGGTAAGCGTCATATTCTTGAACCGGGAATAAGTACCCGGGTTAACAACCTGCCCGGCAATGTCCACCGTTCTCATCGGGAAAAAGGCATTCTGGTTGTAAATACGGACTTCGTCCCTGTTCTTAAGAACGTAGTTGTTATCGGGATCCCCGGCCAAGGCTTTGGCCAGGTTAAAGCTGAGGATCTCTTTTTTTTCGGAAGGGAGTGTTCTTATCAGTGTGGCTTTTCCCAGGAAAGCGTCGGGGAACAGGCTGTCCGCTTTAAAAATGAGGTCCCTCACCGTCATGCCCGCTCCTGTTAATTCGTATACTCCCGGCTGTCTGACGTCCCCGGTTATGGTAACCCGGTTCTGCGGCTTTTCGTTTATCGACAATATATCCACAACATCGCCGTCGTCAAGAGTATAAGTACTGTTCTTTAGTTCATCGACGTTGTTAAAATTAAGATCGATACTCAGTATATTATTTTCGTAATTTTTTCTCTGGTTGAAAGGTATTACTCTTTCGATATGCACTGTCCGGAAATATGCGTTGAATTCCAGTCCGCCCGCATAGCTTAAAAGGTCTTTTAAATTTTCGCCGTTCTTCAATTCATAAACAGCCGGCCTGAAAACGCTGCCGTTTACCGCCACTCTTTTGCCTACCGGAGGAACAAATAAAATATCTTCGTCCTGCAGCCGCACGTCGCCGGACTGATCTCCTTTGATTAAATACTGGTACAGATCTATATCGGCAATTACTTTGCCGTCCCTTAAGACCTTAACATCGCGCAGGGAGCCGTTGAGCGTAGGTCCGCCTGCGTAATAAAGGGCGGTAAAGGATGTCGATAAAGCCGGCAGCACATATCCGCCGGGCGTTTTTACTTCGCCAAGCACATATACTTTCACGCTTCTCAACTCACCCGTTGTTACGCTAATGTGTGTTTTGGAAGATTTTAAGGACGAATAAACATTCGACAGCCTCTCGAATAATCTTACCTTTAGCGCGCCGAGGCTAAGTCCGTTAACGTTGATTACACCGACGTCGGGAACGGTTATGTCGCCGTTCTTGGAGACTACAACGTCCTGGGTAAGCTGGGTTTCTCCCCACAGCGTAATAATAATTTCATCCCCGGGTCCGAATACGTAGTTTGTGGGAGTGGGAACGTTGTTTGCCGGGAGAAAGGTGGAAGGAGAATACGTAAAAACGTCGTACCCGAATGCGGGAAGGTCTTCCGCGTAAGGTCTGTTAGAAAATTCTTTAACTCTGTAGGAAGTCATGGGCTTCGGCGGGGGCGGGGCGACGATTACGGAAGTATCCGGGGTTATCCTGGGTGCGGCCGGCTGAGACTGCTGAATCTGCTGGGACCGCGACTGCCGCATCCGGAGGAACTGCTGTTCGTATTTTTTCAGCTCTTCAGGCGATATGCCCAGTTCCTGGGCTTTTATCTGCAGCTCTTCCTGGGATATACCCTGCAGCTGATCCGCTTGGGCGTAAGCGATTCCCCGGGATAAAAGGAATATTATAATTATGAACGAAGCAATCTTATGATTCATTGCAAAATCCTTTTGGGGAAAGGGTTTGATGTCTGTAGTCTGTTGTTTGTGGTTTGTGGTTTGTAGTCTGTTGTCTGTTGTTTGTAGTATGTAGTCTATAAAATTAATATTTGATTTTGTTGAAAAGCTTTTGCCTGAAGTATTCGATTGTTTTTTCAAGACCCGTTTCAAAATCGACCGAAGGGTTAAAACCGAATAATTCTTGTGCGAGCTTAATTTCGGCAAAGGAGTGGATTATATCCCCTTTTCTGGGCAGAGAGTATACCGGCAGAATATCGCTGTGAAGAACATTATTGATCGAATCTACGAGGCTGTTCAAAGTTATTCTGCCCCTGGTGGCGCAATTAACGGCCATTCCGAATTGCTTCATTTCCGCAGTAGCGGCAAGATAATTCGCTTCCACAACATTCGATATATACGTAAAGTCCCTGCTCTGTTCCCCGTCGCCGTAAATAACCGGCTGATTTCCCTGCAGCATCGCGGTTATAAATTTCGGAATAACGGCGGAGTACTGGGAATCCGGATCCTGCTTGGGTCCGAACACGTTAAAATATCTGAGCGCGACCGTCTCCATTCCGAAAATATCGGCAAATACTTTTACGTACTTTTCTATCGTCAATTTAGTAACCGCATATGGAGACAGAGGATTAAGAATCATTCCTTCGTGTTTCGGCAACTCGGGCGTATCGCCGTAAACGGAAGACGAACTGGCGCAGATAACTCTCCGCACGTTGTTGTTTTTAGAGGCAACAAGGATATTCAGCGAACCGTTTACGTTAACGTTGTTGGAAGTTACCGGATCGGCTATAGAACGGGGGACGGATGGAAGAGCGGCCTGGTGCAGTACGACGTCTATGCCTTTTGAATTTTTCAATACAAATTCGTAATCCCTGATGTCGCCTTCTATTAATTCTATATCTTTTTCAAACTCCTTTAAATTTTCCTTTCTTCCGGTCGAGAAATTGTCTATCACCCTTACCGAAATATTTTTTTCTAAAAGGAATCCGACGAGATTGGAACCTATAAAGCCGGCGCCGCCCGTAATAAGAAATTTCATATTATATAAAAAATTTATGCGTAAAAATTATAGTCTGTTATCGATCAGTTCCCTGTCAAGAATGCCTTTTACGTCGTATATCACCGCACCGTCGTTCCGCATTGCGCCAAAGTTCATATTCTTGAATTCATTATGAGCAACCGCCAAAATAATGCCCTGGTATTTCTTTAATTGTATGTCTTTCTGATCGGTAAAAATATCGATTTTATATTCGTGCCTGACTTCTTCGTTATCCGCCCAGGGGTCATAAACATCCACTTCGCACCCGAATTCTTTAAGCTCGCGGATTATATCAATAACCCTGGAGTTCCTAATATCCGGGCAATTTTCCTTGAAAGTTATTCCGAGTACGAGGATTTTGGAATTACTGATTTTGTGTTCTTTTTTTATCATCAGCTTAACCAGCTGGTTTGCAACAAAGGCGCCCATCTTGTCGTTTATTCTTCTCCCGGCCAGTATTATCTCCGGATGATAACCGAGGTGAACGGCTTTATGCGTTAAATAGTAAGGGTCTACGCCGATACAATGCCCGCCGACCAGCCCGGGCCCGAAGGGCAGGAAATTCCATTTGGTTCCCGCGGCTTCAAGTACGTCAAGGGTATCGATATCCATAATATCGAACAGCTTCGCAAGTTCGTTGACAAAAGCAATATTAATGTCTCTCTGGGCATTCTCAATTACTTTGGCCGCTTCAGCCACCTTAATTGACGGGGCCAGGTGAGTCCCGGCTTTTATTATGCTGCCGTACAGCGAATTCAGAGAAGAAGCTATTTCGGGAGTACTCCCGCTGACAATTTTTTTAATTGTAGAAACGCGGTGATCTTTGTCGCCGGGATTTATCGTTTCCGGGCTGTAGCCGCAATAAAAATCTTTGTTGAATTTAAGTCCGCTGAATTTTTCCAGGATCGGTACGCAATCTTCTTCCGTGCAGCCGGGGTACACGGTCGATTCATAAACAACGACGTTATCCTTGCCTAAAACTTTTCCCACAGTTTCGGTTGCTTTTATTACGGGAGTCAAATCGGGGATTTTAAAATCATCGATGGGTGTCGGTACCGTAACGATAAAAATATCGACCTGCTTCAAATCTTCAATATTCGTGGTAAAACTTAATTTCTTAGCTTCGCGCAGTTCTTCGGCGGTCGTTTCCAGGGTCCTGTCTTTTCCGCCGGATAATTCCTTAATTCTTTTTTCATTTATGTCGAAACCGACAACTTTGTACAGCTTTCCGAATTCCACGGCCAGCGGCAGCCCGACATACCCCAGGCCGATTATACCTATAATTGCAGATTTGTCCTCGATCTTTTTCAGCAGACTGTTCATATAATATTCATCCTTAAAATTAGTTTAACAATTTATTATCGAAAGCGGAGCCTTAAAACTACAGCCGTCTAAACTATAACGCTTTTTCCCCGGGGTAAAATTACTAATTTCATTGTGCCGTAGTAAAATTTAAAATGAATTCCGGCTAAAATAGCAAAAAAATGGTTTATTTTATAGTATAATTAACAAGAGGTATCCCGATTCCTCATATATTTCAATAAATTCAGACGATTAGCTGCCGATGGTTTTGGTCAAGATATCCACAATCCTTTCGGCGGCTTTGCCGTCCCATAATTCCGGAACTCTTCCTTTTTTAACTTTACCCTCAAGAACCTCAAGCGCAGCAATTTCAACTTTCTTTAGATCCGTTCCGATCAGCCTGTTTGTGCCTATTTCTACCGTTACCGGTCTTTCGGTGTTTTCCCTAACTGTTATGCACTGAACTCCGAGGTAGGTAGATTCTTCCTGGATTCCGCCGCTGTCGGTTATGATCAGATCCGCATTTTTGGTCAAGTTAAGAAAATCAATATATCCGATCGGCTCTGTAATTATTACTCTGCCTGAAAAGCGTCCAATAATATCCCATTCTTCCATATTTTTTTTTGTTCGCGGATGCACAGGGAAAACCACTTTCCTTTTCGCAGCGACGGAATTCAGCAGACCCGTAAGACCGGTCAGGAAATTTTTCGAATCGACGTTGGAAGGACGGTGCAATGTTACCAGCACGAATCCGCCCCCATCGACGGAATCCGCGGGTAAAAGATCCAGGTCTTTTAAAATAGACGATCTCCCGGCTTTAGGCAGATAATTTATAAGGCTGTCTATCATTACATTGCCTACGAAGAATACTTTTCCGCCGGGAATTCCTTCTTTAGTCAAATTAGTCAGACCGCTTTTTTCCGTAACAAAGAGGAAATCGGAGAGCTGGTCTGTCAGCAGCCTGTTTAATTCCTCGGGCATGGTGCGGTCGCAGCTTCTTAAGCCGGCCTCCACATGGGCGATCTTAATGCCCATTTTAGCGGCTACCAGGCTGCATGCGATAGTGGAATTAACGTCCCCCACCACAATAACAAGATCGGGCTTTTCCCGGACAAGGACTTTTTCGAACTCAATCATTACCCCGGCCGTCTGCTCCGAGTGCGAACCGGATCCGACCCCGAGGTAAAAATCAGGTTCGGGCAGTTCGAGATCTTCAAAGAATATTTTGGACATCTTTTCGTCGTAATGCTGACCCGTATGGCATATAAGATGTCTTAAGCCGCTGCCGGAGTTTTCCCTTGAATATTTTAAAAAAGCTTTATGAAGAGGCGCAACCTTCATAAAATTAGGTCTGGCACCCACAACGGAGATGACTTTCATCGGCGTTCCATAATGAAATTACTGTATTTGAATCTAAGGATTTCTCTATAATCGTATAATAATAGATCAAGTTTAGAGAGCTATATTTACTTTTTATCCTTTAAAATCCGTCCGGGCACCGCTTCGCCACATGAGTCACATTCTAACGAATTCGGACCGATCTTACACAAAATATTACCGGTACACCGGAAAATTTAAAAAATAATTATAAATATATTCAAATTGGTTTTCTATACCAATTTTTGCTCTCAGGGCAATCGCTTAGGTAAATATACATGAAAAGGGTAAAAATCCGTTTTTACATTAAATTGAATTAAGCTTAAAATATATAAATTTTAAAGCTCGAAAAAACAATTATGTCGATCACCGGGAATTTTTTATCTTTGAACCTGTTCTGAAAATTTTCCCGATTTTAAAGGATCTAAATAAAACCTGAAGTAAAAATGAAAATAATAGCCGACGAAAATATTGCCTTCGGTAAAGAAGCTTTCTCCGGCTTCGGCGAAGTCGTTTTAATGCCCGGCAGGGAAATTTCAAACGATGCGCTTAGGGATGCCGATTGCCTCTTAGTAAGATCGGTAACCCGCGTCGACGAAAAATTATTGAATAATACGCGGGTAAAGTTCGTCGGTACCGCAACCATCGGCACCGACCATATTGATCTCGATTATTTAAAATCAAAAGGAATAGCTTTTTCGGACGCCAAGGGATGCAATGCGGACGCGGTTGCCGAATACGTATTTACTTTCATTCTCCATGCGTCGGTTAAATACGGCATCGGCTTAAAAGATAAGACCATGGGAGTTGTAGGCATAGGCAACATAGGCAGCAGGGTGGTAAAATTGGCGGAGACTCTCG
>JBJKOY010000194.1:0-9476 GCA_046706945.1 Ignavibacteriaceae bacterium
ATGAATCCGTCGATTTGCACAAGTCTATTGAGATTTATTCCGAACTTCTGACGGCCTATGAAAAAATCCCGGATTCAAATCATTATAACGAAATTGTGCTGGAGCATATCCTGGCGCAAAAGTATTATAAGCTTGGTGATAATAAGAAAGCTTTGCAACTCTGTAACGATATACTTAACCGGACAGGGCTTTCAAATTATGTAAAAAACAGGCTCAAACGAAGGCTCGAAAGGGTTAGGCTTCTTAAAAAAGAACTTTCTAAATAACCGTTTGTGAAATGTCTCATAGACGGACTTTAACAATTCCTCGAAATAAAGTAAATTATATCCTAAGTTAACCGGAATTTTACAGCACAATGGCCATTACAAATCAGAAACATAGAAAGATGCTGGAAGAACTTTTGGTAGCATGCTGGGAGCATCTTCCGAGCGTCGACGAAGCGTTGATTGCAAAGAGCTGGGACTTCTGCCTCGAAGCGCATAAAAACGACCTCCGCGCCTCCGGTGAACCGTATTATACGCATCCGTTCGAAGTCGCCATGATTGTGGCAAACGAAATTCCGCTTGACGACGTGACCGTTGTCAGCTCTTTGCTGCATGACGTTGTTGAGGATACGGAATTCAATCTGGAAATACTGGCCAAAGAATTCGGGACGGAAGTTGCCGAGATAGTGGACGGAGTAACCAAGATCAGCGGAATATTTAAAGGACAGGAAATTACTCAAGCTGAAAACTACAGAAAGCTCCTTTTATCTATGGTGAAAGACGTAAGAGTTATTCTTGTAAAATTTGCGGACAGGCTTCATAATATGCGCACGCTGCAGTATGTGAATCCCGACAAACAGCGAAGGATAGCCCAGGAGACTTTGGAAATTTATGCACCTTTCGCCAACCGTTTCGGATTAGGTCGGGTGAAATGGGAACTGGAAGATCTGTCATTCAAATACCTGAATAAAGAAGCATATGACGAAATAGCCAAGAAAATTAAAAGCAAGAGAAGGGAAAGAGAATCCTACATTAAAAAATTTACGGACCCGGTCATCGAAAAATTAAACGAATATAAATTGAAATTTGAAATTAACGGAAGGCCGAAGCACCTGTACAGTATTTACAGAAAAATGGTGCACCGCAACAAACCGTTCGAAGAGATTTACGATTTGTTCGCTATAAGAATTATACTCGACACGGAGAATACGAACGACTGCTATACGACGCTCGGAATTGTAAATCAAATGTATCTTCCGGTTCCGGACCGATTCAAAGATTATGTCTCCATTCCCAAAACAAATAATTATCAATCAATCCATACAACCGTAGTAGGACCTGAAGGACGGCTTGTAGAAGTACAGATCCGTACTAAAAAGATGCATGAAGTAGCGGAAAAAGGCGTTGCGGCTCACTGGCGCTATAAAGAAAATAAGACCGCATCCGATAAGGATCTGGAGAACTGGGTTAACTGGATCCGCGATATTTTTGAAAATGCTTCCAAGGATGACGCACGCAAAGATTTGCTTGAAAGTTTTAAGCTAAACCTTTATCAAGACGAGATTTACGTGTTTACACCTAAAGGGGATTTAAGGAGACTTCCGGTGGGATCTACGCCTGTGGATTTTGCTTTCGATATTCACAGTAAAGTGGGATACCACTGTATCGGAGCAAAGGTAAACGGGAAAATTATTCCTTTGGATACCGTTCTGCACAGCGGTGACCAGGTTGAAGTTATTACATCTAAAAACCAGCATCCCAACAAAAACTGGATAAAATTCGTTGCAACCCACAAGGCAAAATCCGCTATCAGGAAATGGATTAACAAAGAGGAGGAGGATATTATCAGTGCGGGCAAAGATACCTGGGAAAAGAAAATTAAAAAGCTGAAGCTTTCCTTTACTACTGGCGATGTCGCCAAACTGTCCGCAAATCTGAAATATGAAAGTCCGCGTAACTTTTTCAAATCCATTGCGCAGGGAAAGATTAACCTGGACGAAGTCTTGACCGCAACTAAAGAAAAAGAAAAGAGGGAAAAAGGAGCCGTCTTAGAGTTTGATAATTTTGCTAATATAGCCAGGGACGATCTGGGCGGAATACTGGTTGACGGTAAAAAATCCGGGATCATGTATTCGTACGCCAAATGCTGCAACCCTATCCCCGGCGACCCGGTAATCGGTTATATTACCGTCGGTGAAGGAATAAAAATTCACAGAAAAACATGTCCGAATCTTTTAAACATAACGGCGAAGGATGAAAGCAAACTCGTTCCTGTTCAATGGCCCGAAGCCGAGAGCTCATTATTTGTGGCGGGTCTGAGTATAATGGGAGAAGATACGCCGGGCATTTTGAACGATATTTCCCACACAATTGTCTCATACCAGAATACCAATATTAAATCCATCAATATCAATACTAATAATTCTTCTTTTGAAGGCAGCGTTACTTTGTATGTTCATAACCTGGAGCATTTGTCAAGGATAATCGAACGGTTGAAAAAATTAAAAGGCGTTTATACGGTGGAACGGTTTGAAAGTGCATAAAATCTAAAATGGAAGTATCCAATTTAAAAAGATTTCTGTCAATCGACTACGGTACCAAAAGGATCGGTCTTGCTCTCAGCGATCCGTTAAAAACCTTTGCGTATCCGTATAAAACCGTGCTGAATAATTCAAAAATTCTAGCCGAACTAAAAAAAATTATTTCCGACAAAAATATTGAAAAAATAATCCTTGGTTTCCCTTTAAAAGAAGACGGAACGGAAACGGTACTGACAAAAGAAATATCCGAATTTAAAAGCAGACTGGAAAAGATCTTTCCGTTTGAAATACTGTTTCGGGACGAACGGTATTCGTCTTCAATAGCTGCGGAGCAGATAAAAGAATCCGTGACTAAAAAATCAAAAAGAAAACAAAAAAGTCTTATTGACAGCGGAGCAGCAGCGGTTATACTTCAGGATTATCTGGATGAAAAGCGGAGCGGAAATTGGCCGTAGGCGGTTGGAAATTGGAAGTGGGTGCAGTTTGCAATCAACCGCCGACCGCCAACGTCCAATAACCAAATTAGGTTGACATTTTTGAATCTAAAGTCTATTTTTCCGTCATAAACAATCCGGGAGCACGGATGGCGGTAACGGCATTAGGCATGGTTGAAACAAGCGGGCTGACCGCTGCAATTGAAGCAGCCGATATCATATTAAAAAAGGACGGCGCTGCATTGATCGGAAAATATTTTTCCGGCGGTAATTTTTTTACGGTATTTGCGGAAGGTGATTTCGAAGACGTAAAATCTGCAATTGAAGCCGGAGCGGAATCTGCAGGAAAATTAGGGAAATTGATCGGATATTGCGTAATTCCGAAACCTCACCCGGGTTTAAAAAACCTTTTTTTCTAACATAATATTTAATAGAATGATTAAATCGCTGGGTTTTATCGAAACAAGAAGCCTCGTGGGTGCAGTTGCATCTGCCGATTCAATGCTTAAAAATACGGACATTGAAATAATAAAAAAGGAGCATCTTACTTCCGGAGAAATTATTTTAATACTCCGCGGCGATGCTTCATCGGTTAAATTAGCACTTGATATCGGGGCCGACAAGGCCCGTGAATTGGGCCAGTTAATTCTTTCTTACATTATACCTAAACCGCTGCCCGGCCTGGAAGAAGTATTTCCCGAATTTCTGCGCGGACGCCCTCAAAATGAAAAACAAGAAGAAATATTACCTGCTGCTCCCGAAAAACCGGAGCAAAGCAGACGGTCCCGTCCTATAAAAAAAGAAATAAAAAAAGCTCAAATTCCGGAAAGCAGCACCGCCGAAAAAGGTAAAGGACATAAAAACGGCAACGAGGTAACTACTAAAAAATCCGGAAAGGGAAAAAGTAAAATACAATTTACATCTGAAATTACTGTGGATGAAAATACCGGAGAAAATAAAACTCCGCATCCGGAAGATATTAATTTTTCGCTGTTTGACCCGAGCAACGACACTATTTCCAGGCTGCGCAGGGAGGCTCTCGGTACCGGAGGCTTAAATCCCGGAGACGACCTCCCGGTTGCGGCAAAAAAAGAGAAGACGGAACTCAGCGGAAGTGCCGTTCAGGAAGAACAGCGCCGGAATGAGGCCAAACAGGAAAATGAAACGGCTGAAAAATATTCAGGTGAGGATATAGAGCGGCTGAATGTTCACAAATTAAGAAAGCTGGCGCGCAGTATAGATAATTTTCCCATTAGGGGCAGAGAAATATCCAGGGCAAACCGCGACGAACTTATAGATTATTTCGCAAGTCTGGGATAATAAAGAACCGGCCTAACACTTTATACTTTGAACTGGTGAATTTTTTTATTTTCAAATTAGGTTATATTTGTAGGGCATAATGAAAAAGAATCTGCACATAATAATCATATCTTTTTTGTTTTCCGTAATTTTATGGGTTTCGATTTCTCTGTCTAATGATTACTACGCTACTTTTAACGTCCCGGTAAAATTAATCGATTTTCCCGAAGGCTATACCACGGGTACGAAACTGCCTAGTACCGTATCCGTTAAATTGAAAGGTAAAGGCTGGAAGTTAATTACCGCAACATTGACTTCCGAATCGGATTACGTAATTCCCGTCGGAAAAGAAACCGGGAAAAGAACAATCAATCTTTCCCATTATCTTGTTGAAAATCAGTGGCTGTCGTCAGATTTGGAGGTCATTAATATTAATCCGGATACTTTAACTTTTGACGTTGAAAAAATAACAACCAAAAAAGTTCCGATTATACCGGATTTAAAATTAAAATTTAAATCCGGTTTCGGCCTGGCATCAAAGTTAACTATTTCACCGGAATCAACATTAATTTCCGGACCCGAAAAAAGTTTAAAATCATTAACTTCAATCTCTACCGAAAAGCTGGAATTGGATAACCTCGACGGTAAGATAAAAGAAGACGTGCCGCTGGAAAAACTGCCCGGGATGACCTACGGCAGCCCGACTATTAGGGTTAATCTGGACGTCCAAAAAATAGTCGATAAGACGTTTGTCAATATTTATGTTAAAGTGGACGATGTCCCGAGGGACAGGGATGTAATATTACTGCCGAACAGGATTAATATCGGAGTGAGAGGAGGCATAGATATATTGGGGAGACTGGATACAACGCAATTTAAATCGTTCGTTAATTACAGGGAGGTGGTAGAAGATACTCTCGGAAGTATTGTTCCCCATGTCCGTATACCGGCAAACACGACCTTAATTTTCATCAAACCGGAGAGATTAAGGTATATCATTAAAAAATTTAATTGAGATTTTTGTAATACAGTTTAAATTTATTGATATTACCGGTCTTGTATTATAAACAATATTATTCATAATTTTATTTTATAATATGTTCATTAGTTTTGAAGGGATAGATTTTTGCGGGAAGTCGACTCAGGCTGAAATGCTGAGGTTCTATTTGACCGGAAAGGGAAAAAAAGTAGAGGTTATAAGAGAGCCGGGAGGAACCGATATTTCGGAAATTGTCAGGAATATCCTGCTTGACAGGAAACACAATAAAATGTTTATGGAAACCGAAATTTTTCTTTTTTCCGCAGCAAGGGCACAGCTTGTTAGAGAAAAAATTCGTCCTTACATTGCCGGAGGAATTTACGTAATTTCGGACAGGTTTCACGATTCCACTACTGCGTATCAGGGGTACGGAAGGGGAATTTCAGTCGATACCGTAGAACATATCAATAATTTAGCCGTCGGAGATACCATACCCGATATAACCTTTATTATCGATATACCGGTCGAAGTTGCGCAGTCACGGAAAGAAAAAAGGAACGGGGGATCCCTGGACCGGATTGAAATGACTGAAGGTGGATTTTATGAAAGAGTGAGACAAGGGTATCTTGAGATCGGAAAGCGGGAAAAAAGGTTCCGTGTAATTGACGGCACATTGACAGAAAATCAAATTCATAAATTGATAGTCGATGAAATTGAAGTTTTAGTAAAAAGGGAGTTCGCATGAACTTGAAAAGAAATATTATAAAAATTGCAGTTCCTTTTCTGTTAATTGTTACCTTTTCCGGATTCTTTTCTGGAAAGGACGACATATATTTTGAAATAAACAAAAACATAGATCTGTTCGGTAAAGTATATAAAGAGGTTACCTTTAATTATGTGGACAAGGTGGATCCCGAACAATTTATGCGGGCCGGTATAAGAGGCATGCTGAGCGTCTTGGACCCTTACACGGTTTTCATAGATGAGAATAAAAAAGAAGACATTGATCTGATAACCAACGGAAAATACGGCGGCGTGGGAATTTCCATCGGAGTAAGAGCCGATAAAGTAACGGTTGTCCAGGTTATGGACGGCTATTCAGCCCAAAAACAGGGTATTAGGGTCGGCGACAATATAATCCAGGCGGCAGGTCAAAAAATTACTCCTGAAAACGTAGATGAAATTTCCAACCTTGTCAAAGGCGAGCCGGGAACCACCGTAAATTTAAAGGTATTAAGGAACGGCGGTAAAGATACTCTCAGTTTTAATTTGATAAGGGAAGAAGTAAAGGTAAGAAGCCTGGTGTACTACGGCTTTTACCCGGAAAACAGCAACAACGTGTACCTGAAATTAATTAATTTCAGCCGCTCGGCGGGAGACGAAGTACAAAGTGCGCTTAGGAAATTAAAATCCGAAAAAGAAATTAAATCCATTGTGTTGGATCTAAGAGGAAATCCCGGCGGACTTCTCGATGTAGCCGTCGATATCGCCGATAAGTTTCTGCCTAAAGGAGATCTTGTAGTTACGACCAAGGGAAGGGATGAGGAAAGCATAAAGAGCTACTATGCCACGCAAGTCCCGATGGTCGGGAAACCCAGACTGGCCGTGCTGATCAACGGAGGAAGCGCGTCAGCTTCCGAGATTGTTTCCGGCGCGATTCAGGATCACGACAGAGGTATCCTGCTGGGGACAAAATCTTTCGGAAAAGGACTTGTCCAAACAATTACACCGTTGGATTATAGTACTTCGTTAAAGATAACCACAGCAAAGTACTACACGCCCAGCGGCAGATGTATACAAAAAATTGATTATGCCAAGGAAAACAAAGCTCTTTCGGAAATAGACACGGTGGTGAAATCCAAATTTTATACGGACCATAAAAGGGTGGTTTACAGTGCCGGCGGAATTACCCCGGATACCGCGGTGCAGTTCGATATTAAAGGAGATATTACAAAGGATTTACTGGCAAAGGGCCTCTTCTTCCAATTTGCGGATTATTATTATTATGCTCATCCCAAAGCCGATTTCAACGCTTTGAACGGCAGCAGGTTATTCGATGATTTTGTAACATACCTTGACGGCCAAAAATATGCTTACCATTCGGTTGCAGAGCAGCAGGTTAATAACATCCTTGCGGAAATTAAATCGGATAAGGCCGAAAAAAATATATCGGAAAGCCTGGAAAGAATTAAGAGCGAATTTCTGAAACTGGGAAACAGCGAATTGAGAATTTATAAAAACGAACTAATAACGGAAATAAAAATTGAGCTTGCCGACAGGTACTTGGGCAACAAAGGCAGGATTGAAGAGGAATTAAAGTACGATAACCAGTTCCAGACCGCAATTAATATATTGAATAACGAGAAAGTTTACGATAAACTTTTAAATTTATAATTCGGCATCTTCAAATTGAATAAAACGGCAGATCCAGTTCTGCCGTTTTTTTTTCCGGTAAACGATATGAAAAAAGAAGTAAAGGAAAAGATCAAATCCGTCGTCGGCGAGAAAAACTTTACTGACTCGCAGGAGGATCTTATTTGTTATTCATACGATGCGACGCCGCTTTTTAACCGACTTCCGGAGGCGGTAGTTTTCCCCGAGAGCGCGGAACAGATTTCCGAGATCGTAAGACTGGCCAATGAAGCGCCCTTCAATGTAGTCCCCCGCGGAGCCGGCACCGGTCTAAGCGGGGGTGCCGTACCCGTAGAAAACAGCATCGTAATCGTGATGACCCGCTGGAATAAAATTCTTGAAGTCGATACCGATAATCTTACCGCAACGGTTCAACCGGGCGTAATTACCTCGACACTTCAGAACACGGTTGAAAAATACGGGTTATTTTATCCCCCCGATCCGGGGAGCATGAACGTCTGCACTCTGGGAGGAAACGTAGCCAACAACGCCGGAGGGCTGCGCGGATTAAAATACGGCGTCACGAAAAATTACGTGCTGGGAACGGAGATGATTTTACCCGACGGCAGTCTGCTTAAAACAGGCGGCAAGAATGTAAAGGACGTTGCGGGGTACAACCTTAGGGATTTTATCGTGGGCAGCGAAGGCACGCTGGGGATAATTACGAAAATACTTCTGAAATTAATTCCCATGCCTACTCAATCCGTTACGCTTCTTGCTTATTTCGATAAATTGACCGGCGCAGCGAATTCGGTTACTGGTATTATATCAAACCGAATTATACCCTGTATGATGGAATTTCTGGACAACACGACGATTAATTGCGTGGAAGATTTTACCGGGATCGGTCTGCCGAGGAACAGCGAAGCCGTGCTGCTAATTGAAGTTGACGGCCGCGGCAGCATAGTTGCGGAGGACGCTGAGACCGTTATTAGAATATTAAAGAAAAACAACGCTTCGGCCGTTCAAACGGCAAAGAACCCAGCAGAAACCGCTTTACTGAAATCGGCTAGGAGGAGCGCATTCAGCGCGCTTGCCAGAAGAAGGCCGACTACTATCCTGGAAGACGCAACGGTTCCGAGGAGCGAGCTGCCGGTAATGATCGAAAAGGTTATCGAAGCTTCCAGGAAATTCGGCGTCGTATTCGGAAACTTCGGTCACGCGGGCGACGGCAACCTTCATCCGACATGCCTAACGGACGAAAGGGATAATAAAGAAATTGCGGATGCGCATAGGGCTTTCGAATTTATTTTTAACGAAGCGATTAAGCTGGGCGGAACAATTACGGGGGAACACGGCACCGGGCTTGCAAAAAAACAATTCCTCGAACAGGTTGCGGGCAGCCCGGGAATCGAACTGATGAAAATAATAAAAAGAACTGTAGACGTGAACAACATTATCAATCCGGGGAAAATATTTTCCCTGAGCCCCAGGTGCGAAGGCTCGATGCCCAGGAGTAAAGAACAGATAAAAAACTTCAGCGAACTTTAGTCTCGCTGGGAAATTTTTTAAATGCGAAACCGGAATACACCCGACGAATTAAAGAAAGTTCTTCCCGACGATTCAATTATGTCCCAGTGCATTCACTGCGGTATATGTTTATCGTCGTGTCCCACCTATGAATTAACCAAATTGGAAAGATCTTCGCCGCGCGGACGCATCCGGCTTATCAGGTCCGTAGCCGAAGGAAAGATCTCGGTGACAAAAACATTCGCGGACGAAATGAATTTTTGCCTGGATTGCCAGGCGTGTGAAACCGCCTGCCCGGCCGGAGTCCGTTACGGTTTATTGGTTGAAGCGGCAAGGAATATTGTCGATTCTTCTAGGG
>JBJKOY010000195.1:0-1939 GCA_046706945.1 Ignavibacteriaceae bacterium
TTTTAAAAGACAAGCTTGAGAAAATAGAATCGCAGCGCACGGTTCAGACAAGCGGAAGAACAGATACGATAAAGATTTCTTTGGCAGGCTACACCAATGCGGGCAAGTCCACCTTGTTTAATCTTCTTACGGATGCGAAAGTTTTTGCCGAGGATAAGCTTTTCGCCACGCTTGATTCGACCACTCGTATTTTCGACATGGGGAAAAAACAAAAAATTCTTCTGAGCGATACCGTCGGATTTATTAGGAAACTTCCCGCCCATCTTGTGGCCTCATTTAAAAGCACCCTCAACGAGGTTAGAGAAGCCGACATTATTCTTCACATCGTCGATCTTTCCCATCCTTTCTACGAAGACCATATAAGGGTAGTGGAGGAAACTCTGAAAGAATTGAAATGCCAGAACAAAACCCAGCTGAAGATATTCAACAAGATTGATGCCGTTGCGGACCGGAATAAAATCCAATACGTCCGCAGCAATTATCCGAACTGCATTATAGTTTCCGCCCTGAGGGGAATAAATATTTCAAAGCTGAAGGAAAAGATAACAAGATTAACCGAAGAGAATTTTGTCCAGGAAAAAATAGCGCTTGGCCTTGCCGATTCAAAAAAAGCGGCTAGGATACATACCCTTGCGGAAGTAATCTCCACAAAGTATGACGAGAAGGGAATACATATTGTCTACAGAACGAACAAAGAAAATTCAAAAAAAATAAAAAAGATGGTTTATGAAGAATAAAACTCTGGTAATAGACGGCGCTTCGCTGACGCTCGACAAAATCGAAGCTTTCCTTTTTGAAAATCCCTCAATAATTATTTCTTCCGAATCCCGAAAAAAAATTAAAACCTCCAGGAACCTGGTTGAAAAGTGGGTAAGCAGCAGCGAAAATATATACGGCGTTACTACCGGCTTCGGGGAATTTTCGAACGTAAAGATTTCAAATGCCGACATTAAAAAGCTGCAGGAGAATTTGATCTTAAGTCATGCCGCCGGCTGCGGCGAAAACCTTCCGCCGATGATAGTTAAAATTATGATGCTGTTGAGAGTAAACGCGCTTGCAAGGGGCTATTCAGGCATAAGGCTTGAGACGCTCGATCTTTTAATAAATATGATGAAGCATAATATTATTCCGGTGGTGCCTTCACAGGGATCGGTAGGCTCGAGCGGCGACCTGGTGCAGCTTGCTCACCTTGTACTACCGATGATAGGGAGGGGCAGCGTACAGGCCGTAAAAGACGTTACGTCGGAAAATGCCGGCCAGGCTAGGATTATCTCTTCGGCTGCGGCGTTTAAAAAATTCGGTTTAAAACCCGTGAAGCTCGAAGCCAAGGAAGGGCTGGCCCTCATTAACGGCACTCAAATGATGACCGCGTTTGCGGCTTATATTTCGATACGCGGAAAGAAACTGAATAAAATTGCCGATATCTGCGCCGCATTGACGCACGAAGCTTTAAGGGCGACCGATAAGGCATTCGACCCGAGAATACAGCAGTTAAGGCCGTTCCCGGGACAAATTACTACCGCCCGGAACGTACTTTCGTTGATTAAGGGTAGTAAAATCAGGAAGTCTCACCTGGAGGGGGATCTGAGGGTGCAGGATGCTTATTCCATACGCTGCGTGCCGCAGATTCACGGGGCTTCCCGCGACGCCATAGATTACGTTGTTTCGCGCGTGCTGATCGAAATAAATTCGGTCAACGACAACCCTATTATATTCCCCGAAACCGCGGAACACATCGAAGGCGGAAACTTTCACGGCCAGTCCATGGCCCTTGCAATGGATTTTATGGGCATTGCGCTGTCGGAACTTGCAAACGTGTCGGAGCGAAGGATAGAGAGGATGGTAAACGGTGCTTTGAGCGGGCTTCCGAGATTCCTTGCCACCAACGGAGGGCTTAATTCCGGGTTAATGATTGCTCAATATACCGCCGCGAGCCTTG
>JBJKOY010000196.1:0-7925 GCA_046706945.1 Ignavibacteriaceae bacterium
GGTGATGCGGAGAATGTATTCATCCCCGTAAATCCGTTCATGACTAACAGCGGTTTTAATTTGGATATTTATTTTGAGATTCACAAAAACGGAATTAGCGATATAGCTTCCAGCGCATTCAATGAAGCCGGCGGAAGCTTCTCAGAACCGAATATTTTAGTTGACGATTCCGCCTTGAATATAAATCCCGGAGTTTTTATTTACAGCCCGAGCCATAATTTTATCGATGGTTATGATATTGAAAAGTTTTTGTTTTATCAGACTAATAAAAACGGCAATTGGGATATAGCTTATAGAGTTTTTAAAGACAGTGTATGGTCTCCTGAAAAATATGTTGTAAATTCACCGGAGGATGAAACCAACCCGACCGTTGCTCAAGTTAGCGGAGAGAATGCTCCGGACTCCGTAAGAATCTTATTTGAAAAAGATAATTCAATATTTATGGCAACTTTAAAAGACAGTTTATTTTCAATCAATGAAGTATTTAAGGGATCGGATAGTATTTCTTATTCTCAGCCCACTGGCTCTCACAATTGTGAAATTGTAGCCGCAAGGAAAAAACTGAATAATAAACCTTACATTGTATATAAAACAAAATCGGACAACGGAATATGGAGTAAAGAAAGTATAATTGTTGATTCGGGCAGCTGCGGAAATCCCGAATTCTTGAATATAAATTTTTCTATATTACTTACTTACGAAAATTATTTTGGAAATCATATTAATGTATATTTGCCGGGCAATAATGTTTCAAATTATATACCCCTTTTAGATTCCGCTAATGGTGATATTACTTCATTAAAAACCGTATACCTTCCAATGGTTACAGGGCAAATAACGCCTGTAAGTTATAATACCGATATTGTCTCCCCCTATACGTACAAATATATTATCAACGATAGTACTTTTATCGATGTACCGGTGCAAGCATATCCGGGCGTTAATACAAATGATACTTTTATATATACAAAAGTGAATAATTCCAGTTTAGCAATAGGTTTAAGCGGTACCCAAAAAGTAATAACAATTTGGGAAGACAGCACAAACGGAGGTATACAATTATTCGCAGAAAAGGAAGAATATATACAAGATGGCGTTAAAAAAAGCAATGTTGCCGCCGGGACTTATCTTTTATCTCAGAATTATCCGAATCCTTTTAATCCGACTACAACAATTAAATATTCAATTCCCAAATCAAACTTCGTAACATTAAAGGTTTTTGATGTCCTTGGAAAGGTAGTTGCGACTTTAGTTAACGGAGAAAAATTACCGGGTAATTATGAAGTAAATTTTAACGGAAATAACCTTTCAAGCGGTGTTTACTTTTATAAATTGCAAGCCGGTAGTTTTATGGAAACTAAGAAATTATTATTTCTGAAATGATCACCTTAATTTATTGTTAACCAAAATACCACAAACGTGCGATTGTAAAAAAAGATAATCTTAAGCAAATTAGAATCGCGGTCAAATCAATTTCTTCTAAAATAAATGCTCTAAAAAAACTGGTGTATTTCTTTTCAATTTATGTTTTAGATAAAAAGGGAAAGAATATGAAAAACATTATTATACTATTTGCCTCAATATTCATCATTGGTTTGCCTTTTGAACACCTTTATTCTCAGCAACCGGTATTGAATGGCAGTTCGAAATTAAATATCATGGATAAACTGGTTCAAAAAGAAAGAAGGATATATGACTTAAAATTTATAAAAGTGCAAAGCAGAAGAAATGAAT
The DNA here is from genome assembly GCA_046706945.1 of Ignavibacteriaceae bacterium. GTDB lineage: Bacteria > Bacteroidota > Ignavibacteria > Ignavibacteriales > Ignavibacteriaceae > FEN-1297. The sequence continues at coordinate 1,735 of JBJKOY010000196.1, forward strand.
TGCAAAATAGACTACATCAAAATAAATCTCAGCACGGAAGTGCCGAAGTAATCTATAAAAATTCCAATTTTTACCCGATTCAGAATAAGAGATTTCCCAAAAATGTCTTAATTAAATACTTAGCAAATGCTTTAAATGAATATTTCCTTGATACCGTTACAGCATTCTCAACGGATTCTGAACGCTACATATATTCTTACGACGGCAACGGCAATATGCTAACAGATCATTTCCAGGTGTGGAACAGCGGCTACTGGAGAGATTCTACTCTTGATTCTTATACTTATGATGCAAATGGAAATATATTATCCTTGGAGACCGAATCTTGGAACGGGAGCCAATTGGTTAATAATATGCTCGATTTATATTCATATGATATAAATGGAAATGAATTTACCGATTTGAATCAAATATGGGACGGAAGCCAATGGGTATCTAACTGGCTAAATACATATACATATGATGCTAAGGGGAACGAAATATCAGGATTGGAGCAAGATTTTTATAATAACGTATGGGAAAATGATTATTTAGATTCAATTAAATATGATAAAAACGGGAACTTAATATCAGACTTGGAAAAATATTGGGACACTAATCAATGGGTAAACGAATTCATCAATTCTTATGCATATGATTCTAACGGAAATGATATCTCGTTTCTAGTTCAGGTCTGGGACAACGATAAGTGGATAAATCAGCGGAAGGATTCATATACCTATGATGAAAACGGAAAATTACTTTCTTGGCTGGAACAAAATTGGAATAATAATCAATGGTTAAATTATTATTATGATCTGTTAACTTATGACATGAACGAATACCTAATAAAGGAATTAGTTGTTTCGTACGACGGAACCGGCGTGGCAAATGATTCTCTATATTCCTTTTCTGTTAATGATGCGAAAGGTAATAATATTACCTGGACGGCTCATCAGTGGAGATACGGGAGATGGGAAAATTGGGAACGGGATACCGTGACATACGATGAAAACGAAAATCCTATTTTGTATGAGCATCAAGAACTGGAAAATTCAATCTGGGTACTTTCCTTAGGTGATTCTACATTAGACTATTACGGAATTAATAATGGTGGGGACTTCTTTCAAGGCTATATGGTAACCTTTGTATGGGAATCCAAGGATATTAATTCAGTTAAGAAAGAAGGTTACTTTCCGTCTAATTATTCTTTATCACAGAATTATCCCAATCCTTTTAATCCTTCAACCACAATTAAATATTCAATTCCCAAATCAAACTTCGTAACTTTAAAGGTTTTTGATGTTCTTGGAAAAGTAGTTGCGACTTTAGTTAACGGAGAAAAATTACAGGGTAATTATGAAATAAATTTTAACGGAAAAAACCTTTCAAGCGGTGTTTATTTTTACCGATTGGAAGCAGGAAGTTTTATGGAAACTAAAAAATTTTTATTGTTAAAATAACATATGGGATCAAAATTATTATTTCCCGATTTGGGAAAAATATTTTAAGGATATAATTTATTTTGAAAAAGAGGCGGTCTACTCTTTTAGTTATTTACAGAGGATAGTAATACTACTTCCGTCCGTTTCCCTTAATTAATAAACAATTAAGCCACGAGTAACCGATGTATCGAGAAAATACTATCCCCGCCCGGACTCAATCTTGTTTACCTTATTCCTCCTAAGGACGGCCAGGATAAATCCGATCGACATTATCATAATGCCGAGCCAGACGAAACTTATAAAAGGTTTTGTACTAACTTCAACGGTTAATATTTCCCCGGGAGTTTTTAACTCACTATTGTCTTTCTTTAACGATGTAGGAGAAGCCTTCCCCCCGGTATTTTGCGTTTTGTCGACATATGATATTGGCGAGAAATAAAGGTCTTTTGTAAAGCCTTCCATTATATACGGTTCGCGCATCAGGTCGTTATTGTAATCGGAATAGAACATAACAGGCGCGGCGGTCCGGACTTTATTGTTTTCGTCGACGTTTATATCGAAAGAATATTTATTCCCGTTATCTATTTGCTGCGGACCCGTGAAAGTCAAATCGACGTTTAGAACACGGGTTTTTATACCCCTGGTCAGTTCTACCTGTTCTGAAGTACCCAATGTTGCCGAAGCGAGAACCCCGAATAAGAACATCGCAAATCCTATATGGGCAAGGTGTCCTCCCCAGAAATAAAAGCCGTTTCTGAAAACTCTGATCAGCATTTGTATATTTACGACCAGGGCAAAAGCAGCCGAGAAAAGAAATATATCGTATTCCGCATTTGCGATGTTAAGCAATAAAATTACCGCGGCAGAAACGATGAGCGAAATTATGAAGGCCGGGAGCAGGTCCTTTATCCAGTCCTTGCCGCCGGTTTCCCTCCATCTTAAAAAAAGACTTAACCCGATAAGCAGGCACATGATCAGCGCCAGGGGCATGTTCATTTTATTGTAAAAACTTGTTTCGACGGATTCTCCCATAATAGGGGCCGAGGTACCTACAAATACCACTAAAGCCGAAGCAACAAGAAATAAACTTCCGTACAGCAGCCCGGTTTCCCGGGATAGAAATTTTTCGTTTTCTTTGCCGGGAGCCGAAAGAAATTTCCTGCGCAATAAGATACCGCCAAGACCGATAGCCGTGAACGTAAGAATAAATACGATTAAATATATGTAAACGGCCGAGCCGGGGTTTTCAAAAGAATGTACCGAAGCTTTCGACAGTATCCCGCTTCTCGTCAGGAAAGTACTGTAAAGTACCGTTATAAAAGTTAAAACGGCAAGGGTTAAATTTGTCTTTGCAAAGCGTCCCGCCTTCTTAGGAAACGTAGTCTGCTTCTGAATAAGCAATGTATGGATAAGCGCAACGCATATAAGCCAGGGGATCAGACTTGCGTTCTCCACCGGATCCCATCCCCAGAAGCCTCCCCATCCCAATACGCCGTATGCCCAATACCCGCCGATCATCAAACCGAGTCCCAGTACCGAGGCAGCAGCTATCGTCCACGGTAAGGCTAATCTTACCCATTGGTCGTACTTGTTTTTGATTAATGCGGAAACGGCAAATGTAAACGGAACTACCGATAAAGCGTATCCCAAGAACAATATCGGCGGATGCACCTCCATCCAGAAATTTTGCAGAAGAGGGTTAAGTCCCTTTCCGCCGACGAGGAAATCGCCGAAATTTATACCCTGCGCGTTTAAGACGGATAACAGGTCGGGACTTACCCTAACGTACATTTGACTTGAACTCGGGTCGTTGAAAATAAAGCTCTGAAAAACCGGCATCTTTACCAGTGACCGGTTAAAGTATGATATATTTATAAAATTGGGATCCGACCATATCAGTTCAAAAGGACTTTTAAAGAACGGCGTTACCATTGCGATCAGGAAAACAATTACGAAGGAATATATCATCATAAACGCCGGTTCCATATCCTCGTGCTTGGAAGTATAATATTGAAGTATAATACCGATAACAACCGCCAGCAGCAGCCACAGCATAAAACTGCCCTCCTGACCGGCGTAGAAGGTGGACATCAACAGCCCCGTCGAAAGCTTGGCATTACTGTAGTCAAAAACGTACCTGTATTCATACCGGTGAGTTAAAATTATATAGAGGAAAAACATGCTTGCGCAGATTACAAGTACCGACATTATATGATACCCGTATCTTGCCTGGACGAGCGCCCGCTTGTTTCCCTTAAATGCCTGGTAATATTTAAACACGCTGAACAAAGCGACAAAAAAAGCCGATACTACTATTACATTCCCTAACATAATTTTACTCCCGTTTCTTTTATGTCATGACTTTCTTAAATAATTAAAATTGCCGTCACCGCTGCAGTAAAATTAAAGCCGTAAAGTTAATGATTAATATTATTAGTTACTCTACCAAAACCGCTGCCGGCGGACGGACATCAATTTAAAAGTTTCGTCCCAGGATTAAATCCGCCGAAACGGTCTTTAAAGGCTTGAACAATTAATAATTTAATCCTTCGATTTTTCCGAAGATACACCCGGGCTGACTCTTTGTGAAGATACGCTGAAACCGTGTTTAATCAAATTAATTTTAGCCTGCCGGAGCGTAACCTCCTTGAGTTTCATACCGCACTTCGGATCGATACCCGGCTTATCCGAAAGCACGTTGAAATCCATCGGGCATTGATAAACTTTTCCGTCCTTGTTAACGTCAACGGCGTTTAAATCAATAGGTTCGTTTTTATCGGCGGCCGGCTTTACATTTTGCATATTCATGGTTTTTGACGAGTCGCTTTTCATCATCATGCCGTGCATATGGCTGGAGTCTGAGGTCTGCGCCTGTGTAAAAGCGGCGGTAAAAAGAAAAAGAGCGGCAAAAAGCAAAAGCGAACTTAATTTAATCGGTTTCATTTTATATCCTCTTTTTTAATTTTTGATTATAAAGATTTAATTCCGTGTTCTTTTGTACGTATGCTTACAGCATCGTAAATGTCCGTTATAAAAATTTTCCCGTCGCCTTTCCGGCCTGTATGCGCTTTATCGATGACAATGTCCACAAATTTATCCAGTTCTTCATCCCCGCATACAAATTCGATTTTGGTACAGCTGCAATATCTTTCGCAGTATTCCATCGAAAGCCTTGACTGACGGGCGTCAGCCCAGCTGCCGAGAAGAGAAACATCAATTACGGTCATACCGTTTAAGCCGCTTATCTCAAGCTCCGTAATTACTTTTTCGGCCAGTTCCGGTCTTACATATGCTTTTACTTCTTTCATAATTCTCTCCCTAATTATTCCCTTTTAAAATTTTATTAACTTCTAATTTTTTGATGATATAGAAAATTGCCGGGTAAAAGGTCAAACCGATTATCATCGTAGTTAGGATCCCGCCGAACATAGGCGCCGCTATCCTTTTCATTACGTCGGAACCGGTGCCGGTGCCGATTAGGATTGGGAATAAGCCGAACAGAAGGGCCATCACCGTCATCATAACCGGCCTAATCCTGTTTGCCGCGCCGTTAAACGTGGCCTCGCGGAGTGCGGAAAGGGAAGTCATTAAACCCTGGTTCTTCATCTTCTCGTAAGCAATATCCAGGTAAAGAAGCATAACAACTCCCATTTCAGCGCTTACGCCGAGCAGTGCGATTACTCCGACCCACACCGCTACGCTTGTGTTATATCCCGCCATGTAGAGGAACCAAACCGCCCCCACCATGGAGAAGGGGAGGGACAACAATATAATAGCGGTTTTTACGACGGATTTTGTGTTGACGTAAAGCAGGAGCATAACCAGTATCAATGTCAGCGGGATAACCATTGCCAGCCGTTTTGCAGCTTCCTGCATATATTCGTACTGACCGCTCCAAATAAGAGAATAACCGGGGGGCAGTTTCAGCTTTGAGTTAATGACGCGCTGGGCGTCTTTTACGTACGTACCCACGTCGATATTTTCGATGTCGATGTATACCCACGCATTCGGCCTGGCGTCTTCCGATTTGATTACCGGCGGACCTTTTTTAACCTGCAGATCAGCCAGCTCGGCCAAAGGAACGTTCCCGCCTCCCGGTATAGGGACGAGAACGCGTTTAAGCGCTTCCAGGTTATTTCTGTAGTCCCTCTGATAGCGCAGATTTACCGGGTAGCGTTCCAATCCTTCAACCGTTTTCGTTATATTCATTCCACCGATGGCCGACATGATAACGTCCTGCACGCTCTGAACGGTCAAGCCGTACCTGGCGATGGCGTCCCTGTTAATATTAAAATCTATGTAGTTCCCGCCGAAAGACCTTTCCGCGTAAACCGATCTTGTATGCGGGACGGTTTTTATTATTTGTTCTATCTGCTGCCCGATTTGCTGTAATTCTTCAAGATTGGGTCCGGCTATCTTAATGCCGACGGGAGTTTTTATGCCGGTAGAAAGCATATCTATTCTCGTTTTTATAGGCATTGTCCAAGCGTTGGTTACGCCCGGTATCTGAATAGCCTCGTTCATTTCGTCTACAAGTTTCTTTTCGGTCATTCCTTCCGGCCATTGATCTTTCGGTTTCAGCCGGATAGTTGTTTCAAGCATGGATAAAGGCGCCGGATCTGTTGCGGTATTTGCCCTTCCCGCCTTTCCGAATACGCTTATAACTTCGGGAAAAGATTTTATAATTTTATCTGTCTGCTGAAGCAGTTCCTTAGCTTTGGTAATTGAAATCCCCGGAAGCGTTGTCGGCATATACAGCAGGTCTCC
>JBJKOY010000197.1:0-10357 GCA_046706945.1 Ignavibacteriaceae bacterium
ATTATAGACTCTATTATCAAGTCAATTGCCGGGATATTTTCTGCTGTAAATCCTATTTTCACGCTCTTTTCTTAAAGTTCAGCAAATATAAATCAAAGAGATTTTAGATTCAATTTGATATATGAAAAATTTAGTGATTATCTTCACTCCGGAATAGATTTTTATTATTTATAAATAAATATTAAAATTGTTTCATAAAATTTCACTTGCCGATAACAAACAGCCGCAGGGTGATTATAGGCATTATTAACAAATTATTAATACCGGTTTATAAGCGGGGTCTTGTCATCTCACTTAATTTTATACATATTTAACGAAACAAACGAACGCTGCAAATGAAAACCCAAAAACCGTCCTCTTCCGTAAAAACTACGAAGAAAACCAAGATGTTCATCTTAGATACAAACGTAATTTTGCACGATGCTACCTGCATAAATCAATTCCAGGAGCACGACGTAATAATTCCCCTGACGGTGATTGAAGAGTTGGATCATTTTAAAAGAGGCAGCCAGGTTATAAACCTGAATGCCCGCGAGTTTGCCAGGACGCTTGACTCGATGACCGGGACTGCACTGTTCAACGGCGGCGTACCTATGGGAAAAGGCAGGGGCAAAGTAAGGATAGGGATAGCTAAAGGAATATCATCCGAAATTAAGGATATCTTCAAGGAAGATACGCCCGACCACCGTATTTTATCGGTTGCGGTCGAATACAGTAAAAAGAATAAAGAAAAGTCAGTTATTATACTCGTTTCCAAAGACGTGAACCTTCGTATGAAGGCTAAGGCGCTGGGCATACTTGCTGAGGATTATACCACCGACAGGATAAACAGCATAGAAGAGCTGTACAGCGGAAAGGAAATAGTAGAAGATTTTGACGACGGTTTAATCGTACAGCTATTCCAGTCGCCTTACGAAGTCCCGGTGCAGCAGATGGCAAGGAAGCTGCACGGTGAATTAGTACCGAATAAATTTTACATTATGAGAAACTCGAACCGTTCGGTCCTCGCGTATCTTGACCAGGATAAGGAAAATTTCAGGAAGGTAGATAAGAATATTATATACGGCATCAAGCCGAGAAATGCGGAACAAACATTCGCCGTAGACGCTCTGGCGAACAACCAGATCCCACTTGTGACTTTAACCGGGAAAGCCGGCACCGGGAAAACGCTCCTTGCCCTTGCAAGCGCACTGCACGTAAGGAAATCTTACCGTCAGATTTTCATAGCAAGACCGATCGTGCCTTTAAGCAATAAGGATATCGGTTATCTTCCCGGCGACGTCCAAAGTAAAATAGAACCTTATATGCAGCCTCTGTGGGATAACCTCAGAGTAATCCAGGATCAGTTCACGGAAAACGATAAGCAAAGTCAGATTATTAATACGATGATCAAGGACGAGAAACTTGTAATAGAACCTCTCTCTTATATACGCGGAAGAAGCCTTCAGCGTATCTTTTTTATTGTAGACGAAGCTCAGAACCTTACCCCTCATGAAATAAAAACTATCATTACGAGGGCAGGAGAAGGGTCGAAAGTCGTATTTACGGGGGACATCTACCAGATAGATCACCCGTACCTCGATTCGCAATCAAACGGTCTTTCTTACTTAATAGATCATTTCAAAGGGCAGAAACTCTATGCTCATATAAACCTGGAAAAAGGAGAAAGGTCCGAACTTGCCGAACTGGCCAGCAACCTGCTGTAACTGAATTTGCTCGAAATTAATTCATTTATTTTTTAACCGGTTATCTTTAAACTAACGGGATAGTTAAAAGATTTTCCCGATTATGTTTAAATTTAAAATAATAATTTAATTATTTACGTATGCAAAAATATACTTATTCGTTCCCGATGCGTTTTTTATACCGTTACGGAAATATCCCCGTAACAGCGGTGCTGCTTTTTTACCTGTTCGGCGCGGTCTATAATTTGGATAAGTCCCTGCTTAATCTTATACCTCTGCTTCTTACCGCCCTGATGATTTATTTCTTAAACAAACAGTATTTAATGCTTTATAAGACCATGCCCTATTCAATAGTAGCCGATCCCGAAAAACTTGTATGCTCGGATTTCACTCTGTCAAAAAAGCGGATAGTCATTTATTACAAAGATATAGACAAGCTTACTGGGGGCGTATTCGAAGGCCGGATAACAAGTCTTATGAAAATATACGAAGGTCAACGAAGCCTGTGCATTAGCTTTTTTACGACTATTAAGAATTCCAAGAATCTGCAGACCGTTGTGCTCAGCAAGGTGAATAAAAGCTTATACGATGAGGTTATAAACAAGCTGAAAGACAAAAAAGAAGAACTGCAGAACAGGAGCAACGAAATAGAGAAAGTCAAAACCGGGAAGAAAAAGAAAAGCACTTAAAACAGATTTTAATATGAAAACCGCAGTTTTATTATCGGGAGGCGTGGACAGTTCGGTAGCTTTGAGGCTGCTTAAAGATAAAGGGCATGAATTGACGGCCTTTTATTTAAAGATTTGGCTGCAGGACGAATTCTCCTTTTTGGGCGATTGCCCGTGGGAGGAAGATCTAAGCTTCGCCAGGGAAGTCTGCCGCCGCGCTGGCGTTCCGCTTGAAGTCCTTCCGCTGCAGACAGAGTACTGGGAGACCGTAGTTACGTACACCATAGAAGAAATCAAAGAAGGGCGTACTCCGAACCCCGATATGTTCTGCAACAGCTTGATAAAGTTCGGGCAGTTTTACGATAAAATAGACGGCTCGTTTGAAAAAGTAGCAAGCGGACATTATGCAAAACTTATTTCACTTAACGGCAAATGCGTGCTTGAAAGGGCGCCGGATCCGGTGAAGGACCAGACCTATTTCCTTGCTTATCTTACCCAGGACCAGTTGAAGCGGGCTTGTTTCCCGCTGGGAGATCTTAATAAATCCGAAGTAAGGGAACTGGCGCGGAAGTACGACCTGCCGAATAAGGACAGGAGGGACAGCCAGGGTATTTGTTTTCTCGGACAGATTAAGTTTAACGAGTTTGTTAAACACCACCTCGGCGAGATAAAAGGGGATATAATCGATGCAGATACCGGTAAGAAGGTCGGGAACCACAACGGATATTATTATTACACGATAGGGCAGCGCTCCGGTTTGGGATTATCCGGCGGCCCCTGGTATGTTGTTCGGAAGGACGTGAAAAACAATCTAATATATATTTCCCGCGAAAACGTAGCCGGACTTGCCAAGAATAAATTCATGGCGGGGAAATTTAACTGGATTTCGGGCGCCGCGCCCGGGAAGAAAGAACTGTCCGTAAAAATAAGACACGGAGCCCAGTTATTCGGCTGCTCGGTTGAATTCACGGAAGAAGACGCTGCCGAAATTACGATCGATAAACCCGATCGCGGGATAGCCGCAGGACAATTTGCCGTTTTTTACGACGGCGCTAGATGCCTGGGCGGAGGAGTGATTTTATGAATTATACTATACGTATAAGGCGCTGCTGAAATCTCTTCTGTGCTTTTGAGTTATTTCGTTGTCTTCGCCGAGATATTTGAATACCGCTATGCACGCTTTCCGCGCGCCGTCATCATCGAAATACCTGTCGGTTCTTATTACGTTTATCAAACCGGATAAGGCTGCGTCAAAGTTCTGATCTTTCAAATCCTTTATGGCTTTTAAATAATAAGACTTCGCTTCGCCGCCGTCCGCCGTTCCGTTCTTATAATCAAATAAGCGTTTGAATGTTCTTAACGAATCCACGGTCTCGAAATAATCCGAAAATTCATCTATATCCGAAATAAGTTCGGTGCTTTTTTCCGGATCTTTAAAAAATATGACTTTTGCAAAAAGTATGCGGGCTTTTTCATTCCCGGGCTCCGAACCCAAAACTTCTTCGAGAATTTTTCCGGCTTCCTCGGTTTTACCGGCTGAAAGCAATGCCTCGGCCGATTCTATTTTTTCGTCGTTTTTACCCGGGATCGATTTTTTGAGCCAGTCCAGTACGGCATGCTCGGGAAGGGCGCCCGTAAATTCGTTTACAACCTCGCCTTTAATAAAAAGCTTAACGCTGGGGATCCCTCTTATTCCGTATTTAACCGCAATATCCTGGTTCTTATCCGTATCAACCTTCGCCAGTTCCCATTCGTTTTTAAATCTTTCCGCCAGTCTTTCCAGGACGGGACTTAATATCCTGCACGGCCCGCACCATTCCGCCCAAAAATCCACCAGCACCGGAACGCGGTAACTTTTCTTAATCACATCTTCATTAAAATCATTTATTTCGTAATTCATCGCTTAACCGCCTTATTTATTGGAAAAAATTATAAATGATATCTATACGATGTTCAAATTTAAAAAATGACGCGTAATAATTCTAACTATTTAATTTTATCCGGCGGGATTTTTGCCTGAAACCACAATAAAAGCCCGTACTAAAGAAATTTAAAATGTCTTTTTCTAGGCACTCTCCTCAGTATTTTTCCCGAAGTACCTGATTATATCGCAGGGAAGGCAGGAAGAAACGCTGAAATAATTTCCCCGGTTTAATTTAAACGACAGTCTTTTTCCCGACAACTGACCTAGGAAAAAAGCGCCTACGAGAACAGGGTATGTCATAAACGCAAAACCGAGTCCCGATAAAAATCTCAGTCCTATTATAAACGGAACGGGCACGTGGATTGATAATATCCAGTTCAGGGAAAATTTTTTCTCGTTGGCTCTCCAGTATCCGAAGGGTACGTTAAAAAGCAGTACGATCAGGGCGACGATAAATAATTTCATCTTACGTATACCTTAATAATCGAACATCGAACTTAGCTTATATATATTTAATAATCAATTAATACAGGTGCGGGCGAGGACAATTGAAAAAGTCGGCGGGAAAAGATTATATTTCGTAACTTCATTTTGGGATTCATGATGGAAATAAATAAAGTCTGCGTTTATTGCGCTTCAAGCGATCTTTCCGATATGGTTTATCTTAATGCCGCGGGAGAACTGGGAAAAATTTTAGCCGGCGAATCAATCAGCATAGTTTACGGCGGCGGCTCCGCAGGTTCTATGGGAAGACTGGCGAACGGTGCGTTGTCGGCGGGAGGAAATGTTATAGGTATTATTCCCCAGTTCATGTATAACCTGGAATGGGGACACCAGGGACTGACCGAATTAAGAATTGTTGAAACAATGAACGAACGGAAAGAACAAATGGTGAAGGACACGGATGCCGCTATCGCTTTGCCGGGAGGATCCGGTACATTCGAGGAATTGTTCGATACCATCACGATGAAAAGGCTGGGGCAATATCTAAGTCCGATTATTTTTGTTAACATCAATAATTTTTTCGATCCTTGCATCGAATTGCTCGAGAGAGCGATCGAAGAAAAATTTATGGACGAACGGAGCCGGAATATGTGGAGGGTGGTAAATAACCCGTCGGAAGTAATAGACGGAATAAAAAATTCTCCCGAGTGGACGAAAGAATCGCTGAACTTCGCAGCTTTGAGATTAAGTAAATAATTTAATTTCCCTATTCCTAAGAATGAGCGATTATTCGGTTTTTAAAATCCTTTCTTTAAAATTAAAAAGCCGCAAGTAATGCTTACGGCCTAAAAAATGATTCTGTTTTCTACCTAGTTCAGATGATTACGCTACCTATCCACTCAGTTTCATTATCATTCTTTTTACATTCTCCAGAATCATTTTCTTATATTTTTTAATTATGACTTCTTTAATAATTTTTTCAGCTTTCGGTAGGTTAGACAGCGGTGCTTACAAATTGGTTTCATTAATATAATAATACGCGGAGTTTTTGTGATAAGAACCACTTAAAGCGTTTACAATCTTTCCGGGAGTGTCGGTCAGGTAAAAATTTACTTGTCTATTAATCTCCTGTGATAACTAATTTGTCCCAAATGGTAATTTAAATGAGCGGTCAGGTGAATAAGGAAATAAGCAGTAGTTACTTTTTCTTTAAATATTTCCGAAGGGAAGTTCTCCGATAAAGTCTCTTCGTTCAGATTTCGTAATGTTGCGGTTACTATCTGCGCCGTCTCCTCCAGGCTTTCAACCATCTCTTTCCGAGGTACTCCCTTCGCGGCGAATTCCGCTTCCCTGTTTCTTTCATAATCAAGATTGCCGAGAACCGATCCGACAAAATATTTTAAGTTCCCTATTAAATGCATGCATAAATTTCCCGACGAATTCTTAATACCTTCCTTTAATTTCCAGATATTTTCTTCGTTGGAATAAAGATTTATCTCGCCGATTACTTTTCGGATGTCTCTATTAAAGATTTCCGACAGATCATCTTTTAACATTTTATTTTCCTCCCGGTTAAATTTTCAAAAATATCACTTAGCCGGCAGCCTCTTACCGGCATGTTCGGGAAAAAGATGAAAACATAATTACGGAAAGTGTATTAATTTTTAATTAACATAGAACTATTAGAGATCAATATCAATTCAATATTTTCTAAACACCGGCGTTCATATTTAACGTAATTTTCTAGCAACCACTAAAACGGTTTTCATGCTTTCCAGGATGCCGGAATTTCCGTTGAACGCCTCGAAGAAGACCACGTATATACCCATCCTCAGAGGATTATTGTTGCCGTCGAGGCCGTCAAACACGATCGAGCCTTCGGAGCCGCTCGGCCTGGAGTCTTCAAGAGTCCGGACAAGATACCCCCGGCTGTCGAATATTCGAATGCGGATCTGCGCGGTTTTATTTTTCAACCGATAATTTATTACCGTAAAATCCTCAAAGCCGTCGTTATCGGGGGAGAAAGGGTTCGGCGAAACCGATATTTCGGAATCCTTGTTTTTATTAACGGTAAAAATACTGTTCTTTTTTCCCGGCGTTCCTCCTTTAATATCGGCGGAACTGTTCCAGTTCGAACCCGAGCTGCCGTCAGCAAAGGGATTGATTTTTTCAAGCGAAATATTCTTCGTCGAAACAAAATTTTTATTATGCCAGTTTGGATAATAAAATACCGAGTCGATCGTATTCCCCTCGGCATCTTTTACAATCACCGGCTGCCCGGCGTTTGATAGACTTAATCCGCTAGATTCGGTTATATGTATCAAGGGACTCCGAACCAGTCCGTAATTTTCAAACAGCGAAGAATCCGCCGCAATAACAAAATATTCCTCCGGCTGCACTGTTAAGCACGTACCGTAAATTGTGCAGCTCTTTTCACCTGGGCCTTCGAGGCTCCATCCCGCAACATCAACGGGATAATCCGATACGTTAGTGAGTTCTATGTATTCCCCGTTTCCGTCGGCCGGGTCGAACATTATTTCGTTAATAACCGCGCTGCCGCGCGAATATGATGAAAGGCCGGCAGCAGAATTTTGAATTCCGGGGGTAGCTTTATTTTCGGACAGCGAGGTTCTCCAATTGGCGCTGTCGTTGGAACCGGGTAACATGGAAACTCTTTCGAGCGAGCGTCCCCCGCTTCCTCCCCATGAACTGTTATAGTAAACGCTGTCGACCTTGTTGCTCCCCGGATCATACAATACAAGTCCGTCGGCATTATTCCCCAGAGTTCCGAAATTAACAACTATAAGTTTAAACCTGTTTCCCGGATATATCTCCGCTAAAGAAATATCCTTACTTATGATCAAATAATCACGGGGACCGATATATTCGCTGCCGGCGGTTATCCGCACCTTTTTTTGTTCCGGCAGTATTTCGGATACGCACCAATTTTTTAAGTTTACCGGGTCGGTTTCCGAAGTATTGAAAAGCTCGAACCATTCCGGTTCATCCGCGCCGGGCGCGTACATTATCTCATTAATTTTTACTGTCCCTTCCGGGTAACCCGTGATTACCGTGTCGGTACAAATATTATTGGTTGAATCTTCATCCCCCGGATAAATTATTTCGCAGCGGATTATTATTTCGTCCTTTATATTCCTGATTTTTTCCGGCGATACGAAATTAAGCGAATCTCCGGTATCCAATCTTTTACCGTTTGTTTCTCCCAGGAAAGAATATTCGTTCCCGTTTTCACCGGATTTAAAATAAAACGAAACCTTATAATCCGATTCGACGGATTCGCCGTTGTTCAGCACTTTCCCGGATACGGTCAGGTCGTCGCCTGCAACGGGAAAAACGGGACTAGAATAAATGCCTGCCGCAAGCAGATCGTGCCGCTTCCTTGCAATGCTGTTGACCCTTCCGGGCGTACTCTGTTCGGCGTCGATTGAAACTCCCCAGTTGTTTTTCAGCAGGGAGGATGTTACAAGCGACTTGCGTTCCAAAGAATAGCCCTTGATTAAACCGTACTCCTCTGTATAATACACGGAATCTATAATTACGCCTCTGTCGTCCTTCAACACAATCCCGTCTTCGTCGTTGTTCATCAGCGGGATATTTACCACCGGAGCAGGGCACGGAATATTTTTATGATAATCATGAATTATTGAATCCGCGGCGAGCACCACGAAAGACCGCGGCGGCACAATGATTTTGCCCGGCAGTTTGACTTTAAAAGGCCTGGTTAAAACATCGTTGACCGACCAGCCGCTTAAATCCGCGCTGTCCGGTAAAGTATTATATAATTCGATCCATTCCGGTTCGCCGCCGGCGGGATTTATCATTAATTCGTTTATTAAAACCGCGGACCTGCCGTAGCCGGGCTTAATTACGCCGGTCAGAATGTTATTCCCGGTATCGGCATCGATTACCGCATTTGCCTTCACGGTAATAATCTCTTTCATACTTATTTTCTTTATAACGTAGGGAACCGGATATTCGGCTGAATCGCCGGGCTGCAGCCGGTAGGTTCCGGGAAAACTTAAATGCTTTTCGAATACGGAATCGGCGTCGGCATCTTCGTATATTTCCAAAGAGAAATCAACCGGGTTTTTCCCGATATTTTTGACTTCGGCCGATAGGTTAATGTCATCGCCGAACAAAGGTTTACCGGGATTAAAATATATCCTTGTAACGGCTATATCGAAATCTTTTTGCGAAATTGAATTTACAAAGCCGGGCGTGCCGTTAAATTTTGATCCGGATGAAGCCCAGTTCGAAGAGTCGCTGGAATTTAAAAAAGCATCCCTCCTTTCAAGGGATTTCCCGTTCGTTCCGCCCCATTGCGGCAGGTAGAATAAACTGTCGATCAAATTTCCCGCAGAATCTCTAATGATAATATTGTCACCCGAATTATTTAACGCGGGCATGTTCCTGCAGACAACGAATTTTAACGGAGGATAAAAATCCATGAGCGTAGAATCTTTTGAAAGGACCAAATACGCCCCCGGTTCAAGGTATAATTCTTTACCTGTAATAGGGACCGTCGCCGAATTATCCGAAACGGTCCATCCCTTCATATTAATGTTTTTATCAGTCCGGTTGAACAGCTCAATCCATTCCGGCTCGTCGTTACGGGGAGCATACATAATTTCGTTAATCACCGCGTCGTTATAATTGCATTCCGGAACGAGTACGAACAAAACCGCCTTCCGGATATTGTTTGAAGGATTCTCGTCACTGGACGAATTAACGGCGGCAAGAATATCATGCCGCCCCTCGGTACCGGGCAGAAAATCAACCGAATAAATTAATGAATCGCGGGAATTCAAAAACTCATAGTATTCATCCGTTATTATCTCGTCTCCCGCGCAAACCAAATCTTTATTCTTATCGTCAAAAATGCACAAGGAAAATTTACCTTGATTTGACAAGCCCCTGTTAAACACTTTTACGTCAACCCTAACAGGGCTCGCCGGCCTAACAGCCGCCGGCGTAATTTTTAGAGAATCGACCGACAGATCGTAACTATAAGGGGTTGCCGAATTTCTAAGTCCCGGCGTACCGTAAAGATCAATACTATTTTTCCAGTTGCCCTCCGCGCTATTCGATTCTATTATAATCTTCTCTTCGGAAATGTTACGGGGATTGTCGGCAATGTAGAGGCAGGAATCTATTAACTCACCTTTATCGTTCAGCAACTTAACTGTTCTGTCCGTGGTATTCGACATCCCTGAGGAACCGAAAGCATTGTCGGAGATTTTCAGAATTAAGGCGGATCCGGGAATTATATTTTTATATATGCCTACTTCCGTGTCGTAATCGCCTTCCAGTATTACCGCGAAACTTTCGGGAGGAAGTACCGTGCCGGATCCTGCATCCGAAATTATGTCGGCGTTTGACGTATGATAGACTATCCTGAAACCTGACAGGTCTGCGCTCCGCAGACTGTCGGGATTGTAAATCTCTATGAACTCGTTGTTCCCCTGTTCCGGATAAAACATTATTTCCGTAAGCAGCAACGGAGGTTTGTTTTGCGCTGTTAGGTTTGTGCGGCAAACAAATACGAATACTGAAACCAACGATAAAATAAGGCAGGCTTTACCCATAATATTATCTCCCCTATAATTAAATGTGTA
>JBJKOY010000198.1:0-3743 GCA_046706945.1 Ignavibacteriaceae bacterium
ATTCTGCGCCATATTCTTTCAAGGGAATTCCTCCTTAACTCAAAGGTGAGATATAATATATATTTTTTGATTTATTTTTTCCTGTAGGCATTCCAAAAAGCACTTACCCCGTTAGCAACCGCCGAAAGATTTTGAATAAGATCCAAAGCCGATCCTTCAAATCCCTGCCTGATCTTTTCTTCCAGATCCAAAATTTCATCTATCCTGTTTTTAACTTTGGTTATCGTTTCTTTGGACATACTTACCTGCTCCTTGGCATCTTCCGTAATGCTATTAATTTTTTTGCTTATTTCGGTAACGGAAGCTACTAACGGCTGTATTTCCCTGGTAACCTGTTTCGCATTATCCTCGATATTTGAAATCGCTTTGGTAATTCTATTTAAATAAATTACCAGGGCAATACATAAAACGGATGCAAAAATCAGAAGAATGACCGTAAAAATTGAAACTAAATCCATATGGTTACTTTATGCGTTTTTTGTATTTTTATAAGCGTCAACTCCTGCTTTAACTGCGTCTTTAAGCTTCGCGGCTTCGTTTCCCAAAGTTTCTTTTCCCGATGAAATGGTTCCGGAAGCCTTGCTTTTCGCTTCGCTGAATATCTTCTCCGCATCTTTTAGCAGTTCATCCGACTTAATTTTAGCATCGTTTATTAACTTATCCGACCTTTTCTTGCCTTCGTTGATTAATTCTTTTGCTTTATCCTTGGCCTCGGCTATATATTTATCAGCATCGTCCAGATAATCGTTAGTTCTGGATCTGATATCGTCTCTTAATTCTTTGCCGCTTTTGGGAGCAAAAAGCATACCTGCCAGCGCTCCGATCAATCCCCCGGCAAGAAATCCAATAAAAATTCCTTTTCCAACATTATTGTCTGCCATTATTATCTCCTTTTTATGGTTTTTTCTTACCAGAGAATATAACAACCAACCCCTTGAAAATCAAGAATGTAAATCTCGTATAAGTCCTTATTTAACGGACTTATATCACTTTTTAATTGGAAACCGTTTCAACAGTAATTTTTCCGAACCGGCTTTGATAAATCGAAACGCTGACAATTCCCACTAAAACCGCAAACCAGAGTGTAACTACCCTGACTAAAAAAGTGGATGCAACCGCCGTATCCTTTGGAAAATTCCTTTGGATCAGCAAAAAAGTCAGGGATCCTTCCGTTACTCCCAATCCCCCAGGCAGCATTGTAATCGCACCGGCTATTGTGGACAATCCGTAGCTGAATGCCGCCCACATAAATCCAACGTCGATATTAAAATTAATAAGAATTAAGTGATATCCCAAACATTCGAACGACCATGAGAATATACTAAGTATTGTCATATTAAGCAGCGGGATAGGGCGCAGCAGCTTGTACGAACTGTCGTACGCCTGATGAATGCTTAATATATGTTTTCTTAAAAACCGGACCTTTTCCAAAGTCTTTATTACGGGAAGGGCAATATTTTTATTGCTTATCAGGATCAAAACAAGGAAAAGAAATATGCTGAATCCGATTACAATACCCCTGCCGTAATTATATTCATAAGCTCCGAACAGCATTATCAGTATCAAAGAAGTAAAGTCAGTTATCCTCTCTACCATTATAATCGGCGCAGTTTTACTAATCGGGGCTTTGTTAATTTCCTTTACAAGATAAGATTTTAAAAGCTCGCCGACTTTTCCGGGGGTAATGCTCATTATAAGTCCGGACATAAAAATGGAAAAAGAATCGAGTTTTTTTATTTTTATATTCAGTAACGAGAGATAATAATCCCATTTAAAAAACCTGGATACATAATTCATGAAAGAAAGGAGCAATAACAGAGGCAGAAGCAGCCAGTTGAACTGCGAAAAAGCCGAAGCGACGTTATCGAAATTCGCATAGATCGAGAATCCGAGATAAATAAGTCCCGCAACTACTAGTGAAATCAATATATTACGGCGTATCTTTTTAAGCAAATTAGATAACCTTTTTTAATGTATCGTAAAGTTTCGAGAGAGGTAATCCAACAACATTATAATAACATCCTTCTATCTTTTTAACGAAAACAGCCCCGAAATCGTCTTGTATACCGTAAGCTCCGGCTTTATCCATAGGGCTGCCCGAGGCAACATATTCTTTTATTTCTTCTTTTGACAAATCACGGAATGTTACGCGAGTTTTTTCGAAATCGGTTAAGGTCTTCCCCTTTTCGGTATTATGCACAGAGAAACCCGTATAAACACTGTGGGTATTGCCGCTTAATATTTTTAAGATTCTGGCAGCGTCTTTTTCATCCGCCGGTTTGCCTATAATTTTATTATCGATTACGACTATAGTATCGGCGGTGATAATGATTCCTTTTTTTATTTTGTTAAGCGCATGTTTCAATTTTTCTTCGGAAAGTCTTTTAACTAGAGACGAAGGATGTTCGCCGTTTTTTACGGCTTCATCCGCGTCAACTGCAAAAGATTTAAAATCGATTTTTATCTGCGACAACAATTTCTTTCTTCTTGGCGATTTTGAGGCAAGATAAATAGGAAGACGAGTCTTGATCATCGTAGCTCCATTAACTCCGTTCCCGGGAAATAAAATGATAAAATACTTTCATAACTCTTCCCTTCTTCGGAAAGATGAAGGGATCCCCACTGGCATAAACCCACGCCATGTCCGTTTCCTTTGCCTTTAATAATAACATTATTATTTTCATCCGTAAATATATTAAATAATGTACTTCGAAGTATACCGCCTCCGGGAGGTTTTAATATATACCTGATGCGGTTGCCTTTAATTATAATTCTTTTTTCGTAGCGTCCGCTGCTGTTTACGACGATTAACAATTCATTCACCCTGCCGGACTCGAACCTGCTTTCGGCATCTGCTTTTACCAAGGAATAATTACGGTCAGGAAGAAGGCCGGCTTCGTACAGTCTTTGAATAAAAATATTTTCCGGAAAAGTAACTTCCCATGAAAAGCCCGGAGCAATGGAGCAATTCGGCGGGTCGCCGTCTTTAACTCCCCTTAAATAAGGTAAATCCGGTACAGGGAAAACATCGGAAGCTTTTGCAGTGTGACCGCCGCAAGAAGCATGGTAATAAACAATGGCCGGCTTCCCGTCGTACCCTAAGATAATATTTTTCGTTTCCTCAACGGCCCGGTCGGATATTTTCTTCTCCGCGCTCACTCCGCCGTATACCTGGTCGCGCGTATCCAGGTAGACATCGAAAGATGCTCCGTTACCTTTAAATTTATTTACAGCGTAAGTTCTTGCACAAATTGCAAAAGCTTTCAAGGCTTCAAAATACTCGTTCCCGCGGCCCGTCGGCATTTCCGCCGGCACTACGCCTTTTACGTAATCCTCCAGATCGACGGAATTTATCACCCTGACCTTTCCGTTTTCGGAAATAAATTTTAAGGTCCCGCGGTAAACTTTTCCCTTAAACGTAAGTAATGAATTGCGGTTCTCCGGTTTGATTCTGAAATATCTGCCTTCGAAAGATTTGCCTGCAATTTTCAGCAGCAGTCCGCTGCCGTTATTTGAAAAGTTCAACTCATTACCGGTCCTGACTACTGCCACAGGCGTATTTTCGTTCATCAGAACAACAGGACTTTCAACCGTATAATTATAATTTTCAGATTTGTCCTCCAACAGCACCCTGATATCCGAAACCGCCGGTTCGAATGCATTAGAGCTTGTTGCAGATCTTTCCGCATAACGGCCCGAACTGCAGCCGAATATAAATAACACAACAAAAAATAAAAACGGAA
>JBJKOY010000199.1:0-3272 GCA_046706945.1 Ignavibacteriaceae bacterium
TTTTCCAGACGTCTTCCTTTTTATCCCAGTCGAAACCTACTTTCGACGCCTTTTCCTGGAGCCTGTACGCCTTCAGCAGCGACGGCAATTTTTCCGGGACGCCGTCGAGTACGGAATTTCTTCCTTCTTTTAATTTTATCGCCTCCCAGTTCCTTTTTACGTCGTCCGAATTTTCGACAACCGTTTCGCCGAAAACATGCGGGTGCCTTCTAATTAATTTTTCTTTTATTGAGACCAGGACATCGTCGATTTTAAATTTGCTTTCTTCTTCGGCGATTACCGAATGAAACACTACGTGAAAAATTAAATCTCCGAGTTCTTTTTTTAATTCTTCGTAATCCCGGTTGTCGATAGCATCCGCTACCTCGTAAGCCTCTTCAAGTGTAGCCGCTTTTATCGAATCGTTGGTCTGTTCCCTGTCCCAGGGGCAATCCTTACGCAAAGTTTTTACGATCTCAACCAAATCATTAAATTTGCTTTCGTACATCTTACATTGTTCCAGTATTTTATTTAATTTGACCGTTATTGTTTATTAAAATCGTTTCAAAGATATAAAATAAAAGAGCTATAAAAAAGGAGACAGTATGGTTGAAGAAAAGATAAAGGAACTAGGTTTTGAGCTGCCGGAAGCTCCGAAGCCGCTGGCGGCTTACATCCCCGCGCTGCAGGTCGATAAACTGGTATTTACCGCCGGGCAGCTGCCCACGGTAAAAGGCGAATTAAAAATAAAGGGGAAACTGGGAAAAGAAGTTACCGCCGAAGAAGGAAAAGCGGCATCCGAAATCAGCGCGTTAAATTGCCTCGGCGCCTTGAAAGGCGTTATATCCGATCTTGACAGGATAGAAAGAGTGGTTAAATTAACCGTTTTCGTCAACAGCGCGGAAGGATTCGTTTCCCAGCCGGCGGTGGCTAACGGCGCATCGGAACTTATAGGAAAAATTTTCGGGGAAAACGGGAAACATGTAAGAAGCGCAGTAGGAGTCAACGAACTTCCCCTGAACGCGCCGGTTGAGATCGAAATAATAGTTAAGTTAAAATAAATGTCGACTGAATACATTAATGAAAAATGTATTCACGTAAATATAATAGGATGTGCATAATTTTGCACATCCTTTATGCAAAACAATTCGGTTATGCTTTTATTAATTTGTTTAACAAATTTTTTCATTAATACTATTTAAGAAGCAACATTTTCTTTATCGATACAAAATCTCCGGCCTGAAGCTTATAGAAGTAAACCCCAGTTGAAAGATTGGATGCATTAAAATCCACATTGTAAATTCCGCTAGTTTGATATTGATTAACCAAAGTTTTTACCTCTTCACCTAACTCATTATATACTTTTAAAGTTACAAGTCCGTCCTTTGGCAACTGGTAATTAATCTTTGTAGAAGGATTAAACGGATTCGGATAACAAGCGAGTGAATATTCTTTAATCTCGCCGGCAGCTAGATTGTCGCCCGAGGCTTTAATTTTGGGTTGTAATTCTCCCTTGGTTCCCGACCATGAAGGAAGAGAAGTAGTTCCTTCAACGGAATAATATTCTCTTACATCATACCAAATGGCAGCATCATTTACATTCCCGGTATAGATATAATCGTTATCGGTATAGGTTTGTACCCCTCTTTGAACAGTTGCCAATAATGTGGAGTCATAGGCAATTCCATGAAGGTAATTTGTACATCTCCATATTTTATACGAAACATTCGTATTTGGATTATCTGTCCAGTGCATTTTTATAGGCATGCCTTGCCGTAAATCAAATCCGAAATTAATACCGCCTTTATATGGTCTGCCCGTAAAGTAAGCAGTATAGGTCACATTGCTGCCGGGATCAAATGTAGTCGAAGCCAAAGAACTTCCATTGCTCCATACGGAAAATAAATACTCAATCCCGTTTATTACTTGATACTCTGCAGTTGCGGAAATATCATTTCCCTCGACAACCGCGTCAGCTGACGATGGTGAATTGCGTTGATTGTTTTTAACCATTATTATACCGCCGTTGCCGAGGCTAACGAAATTATTCTGGAATGTAGGGGCCACATAGGTTTTTAAGTAGGCGATAAATGATGCCCCGTTGTCGGCAACCGAAGCCGTATAGCTTATTGATTGAGTGTTGCCTCTAGGTTGAGTATTACCAAAAAGATTTTCTTTCCAATTACTTTTATTATTCGGCGCTTCTGAGTCATTAAACAACCAAGTCTGCCCGTTTATTGATTGATTGTCGTATGCTGTAAAATTTATAGTTTGTGTCTCATAGGCTGTAAAGGTGTATGGGCTCGGATGCGAAGTAGGTGAAGCATTAATACCAACCCCAATTGATCCGCCGTCACTTCCGTGCAGATCATTTCTAGCTACAAAACTTAATAACTGCGCCGGTCTATTGTATGTTACTATTAATGATACGGAAAGGGTTGAGGAATAAGAATCATTAGCTGTTTCATTCTCGCCTAACGCACCGAGAATCAATGTCCTCGTTGACAGATTGTTTTGAATTGCTGATTTTATTCCAGAAGAATTAAAAGAACCGCTGCCGTATGAAATGCCCGAATTCATGGTGCTTCCGCCGCCGATTGCACTCCATGCCGCCTGATAATTTGTAGGATTAATTGAAGAGACAAGAGTTAGCTTAAATGAATATGAACTTGACAATGTGGAATAATTCACCGTTACGTTGGTTATAGTAGCATTTGTAGGTATTGAAGACAGATTATATTGGCAGTAAGATCTTGCAACAATCGTTGATGAATCGGGGGTCGGATATATTTTGCCTAAATAGTATGTGGTAGGGCTGTAACTGATCTGACTGGATTTAGAAGTTATTTTCCCTATCGGGTTCCATGCTCCCGTAATGGTCTTTGTTTCGGTAACTGTAGGTACCTGTGCTGACAAATGTGTTGAGAATAAAAACAATACTGCAATTACAATTAATGAAGCTTTCGATTTCATATTATTTCCCTTTTAGTTGTAAAATATTTATTTTAGGAAATAGAATAGCCCCGGGCAATAAAAATGCTTTATTGCAAAAGGCAGCCGGCCTTACGGAGTTATTCTGAACTAAGGGAATAGTGTAGAATCCGGTTGAAAATTGACCACTTTTCCGGCGATAGTTGACCAGCCAAAGTTAATTAGTTTTCACAAAATTTTTCAATCTAAAGCTCTTACCGTTTATTAAAAAAGGGTAAGAATGATGTAATAATCTGTCGAGTACTGCAGCAGCTACAACATCGTCGTTAAAAACCTCGCCCCATTCTTCAAAAGGTTTGTTG
>JBJKOY010000200.1:0-8817 GCA_046706945.1 Ignavibacteriaceae bacterium
AGAGTCTTGCCCGTAGTAAGAATACTTTGGATCCTTTCAAGGGTTTTCTTTTCGCCGATTAAACTTAAGAAAGCTTCGCGTTCGAGATCGAGCAAATATCGCTCGCTTACATTCGTTCCGGCGGTCAGGTCGCCGCCGCTCATTACATAAGCTAATTTTTCCGCGATTTTTCTATCGTGATCTGAAATATAATTAGCGGCGCGGAACGAATAAGCTCCTACCAGCAGGGTCGCTAGTGCTTCCCTGCCGAGGACTTTGATATCGGTTCTCGGAACAGGCTGTGTATATCCTTTTGCTGCAATATCCAGAACTGATTTTTTAGCATCCATTATAACTTTATCGGGATTTATTGTTATTTCATCCCGTCCACTTTTGAATATATCAAGATCGAACGCTTCGTGCGCGGAAGTAGAAACTTTCGCGGTCGCAATATTCATAAAACGTTCCTGCAGTTCGGGAAATTCGGGAATACCCGAGGCAAACCGATCCGATGCCCGCAGAGTCATTTCTTTGGTTCCGCCGCCGGCAGGGATAATTCCGACGCCCACTTCTACCAGACCTATGTAAGTTTCCGCCGAGGCCTGAACTTTGTCTGCATGAAGGCAGATCTCGCAGCCTCCTCCGAGTACAAGCGCATGCGGGGCCGCCACAACCGGAATTGCGGAATACCTGACTCTCATCGTTGTATTCTGGAACGTCCTGACGGCAAGGTCGATCTCGTCGTATTCCTGTTCCGTTGCCAGCATAAACATCATCGCTAGGTTCGCGCCGGCGGAAAAATTCTGTCCGTTGTTGCCAATAACAAGACCGGCAAAATCTTTTTCGGTTATTTCAATCGATTTATTAATTGCTTCCAGTATCTCGGTTCCTATGGTATTCATCTTTGTCCGGAATTCCAGGTTGACGGCTCCGTCGCCCAGATCGTGGAGCACCGCCCCGGAATTCTGCCAGACCGGCTTGATGCCGCGAAGATTATCCAGTATTATAAATTCATTTTTACCCGGGATTTCTTTATAGGAGAAAGAATTTTGATCGAAATATTTTTTCCTTCCGTTTTCAACTTTGTAAAAAGAGTTAAAGCCTTTTGAAAGCATTTCCTTAACCCATCCTGAAGCCGGTAGTTTTACCTCTTCCATAAGAGCCGACATTTTTTCCACGCCAAGTACATCCCAGGTTTCGAAAGGTCCGAGCTGCCATCCGAAGCCTGCTTTCATCGCGTCGTCTATTTTATATAGTTCGTCCGCCGCTTCCGGCACCCTGTGCGAAGCATAGCTGAATATATAAGCGGAGAGCATCCTGAGGAAATCACCGGCTTTATCTTTAGCTTCGTGCAGCAGCTTCAGTCTTTCCCCCAAGTCTTCCAGAGGCTTTGCCGCTGCAACAGAGGCATACTTAGTCTTTTCGCTGGGCTTATATTCCAGCTTTATCAAATCCAGTTCAAGTATTTCTTTTGTGCCGTCTTCCTTTTTTATCTTTTTATAAAAGCCCTTTCCCGTTTTATCGCCCAGCATATCCTTTTCCACCATTTTATTAACGTATTCCGGGATCAGGAAGAACTGCCGCCTTTCGTCGCCGGGACAGTCATTATAAATATTTGTTGCGACTTTCACCATGGTATCTATTCCGACAACGTCGCATGTTCTAAAGGTGGCTGATTTCGGCTTGCCTGTCAGAGGTCCGGTCAAAGTATCGATATCTTTAATTGATAGTTCGAATTCTTTCATCAGGTTAAACACGGCCATCATTGCGAAAACGCCTACCCTGTTCGCGATGAAAGCGGGCGTATCCTTGCATAGAACGGTGGTTTTCCCGAGAAAGAGACTCCCGTAACTCATCAAAAAATCCTTTACCTCTTCCCCGGTCTCCCGGGTCGGGATTATTTCAAGCAGCTTCAAATACCTGGGAGGATTGAAAAAATGCGCACCGCAGAAATGTTTCTTAAAATCCCCGTCCCTTCCTTCGAGCATCAGGTTAACCGGGATGCCCGAAGTATTCGTTGTAATTATAGAGCCGGGTCTCCTGAATTTTTCGATTTTCCCGAACAGGCTTTTTTTAATTTCAAGGTTTTCCACCACAGCTTCGATTATCCAGTCCGCATTACTCAATTTCTGCAGGTCGTCTTCAAAATTGCCGGCAGCAATTCTTGATGCAAAGGCGGGATGATATACGGGCGACGGCTTTGCATTAAGGACGTTCTGCAGATTGGCGTTCACAATCCTATTCCTCACTTCCTTGTCGTTCAGCGTAAGTCCCTTTTTCTTTTCCGCCTCGTTTAATTCTTTCGGGATAATATCAAGTAGAAGCACTTTGCAGCCGATGTTTGCAAAATGTGCAGCTATCCGGGAGCCCATCACTCCCGATCCCAGCACCGCTACTTCCTTAATAATTCTTTTCATATCGAATTCTGATTATTATTTAATGATTGTTATGATATTTTAACTTTATTTAAATCCTCTTCATAAATTTTATCTATTAAATCGCCGTATTTTTTAATTATTACCTTCCGTTTAAGTTTCAGCGTAGGCGTCAGCTCCCCGGTTTCAACCGTCCAGTCGCATTGTGATAGTTCGAATTTTTTTATCTGTTCTATGTGCGAAAAACGTTTATTGTATCTCTGTATGTCTTTCCAAATCCTGTCTTTTACTATTTGAGTTCTCAGCATCTCTTCGACGGATAAATTCTCAAATCCTTTTTTCTTCATCCAGTTGAAAATAAAAACCGTATCGGGAACGATCAAAGCGGCGGTAAACTTTCTGTTCTCGCCGACAACCATAATATTTTTTATGAACCACGATTCCTTCATTTTATTTTCGATGGGAAGGGGTGCGACAAACTTTCCGCCCGATGTTTTAAATACTTCCTTCAGCCTGTCTGTTATCTTCAAGAATTTTCCCTCGACCATAACTCCGATGTCGCCGGTACGGAACCAGCCGTCTTTGTCGAACGCATCCTTCGTCCATTCCGGATTATTATAATAACCTTTAAATACATTGTCTCCTTTTGCAAGCACCTCCCCGGTATCCGGGTCCAGCTTGATTTCGACCCCGGGGATCGGCATTCCCACGGTACCCAGGTAAAAGCTGTTCTTTTCAAAGCGGTTGCAGGTAAGAACCGGAGAAGTCTCCGTAAGTCCGTACCCTTCTTTAACCGTAATCCCGGCGCCGTTGAAAATTCTTGCGAGCCTTGGCTGAAGCGTCGCGGCGCCGCTGATTATTCCTTTCACTTCCCCGCCGAGAGCGGCCTGCCATTTTTTAAACACCAGCTCGTTAGCGACTTTCAGTCTTACCCTGTAGAAAAAATTATTTTTCCCTTCCGGGTGGTAGTGATTAGCAAGGTTAACGGCCCAGCCGAAAACGGCCTTTTTCAAGCCGCTTAAATTCCTGCCTTTTTCCATTATCCTTTCGTATATTTTTTCAAGCAGTCTGGGCACTGTTGTGAAATAGTGAGGCCTCACCTCCTGGAAATTTTCTACAATTTTATCCAAGCTCTCGGCGTAATAGATTCCGCCGCCTACGGCCATATAAAAATAGATTGCGGATCTTTCGAAGATGTGGCTGATCGGCAGGAAGCTGATCAACCTATGTTCGGCTTTGATCGGAATAATTTTCTTCAGCGATAATATATTGCTGATTATATTGCGGTGCGTAAGCATTACTCCTTTCGGAATTCCGGTAGTGCCGGATGTATAAATAATAGTAGCCAGGTCATCCTGGTCTATTATGTCTTCGATTGATTTCAGCCTTGCCCTGCTTGAATCGTCTCCCCGGGACAAGATATCCGACCAGTGTTTTTGCCCCGGCAGTTTATCGAAGGTGTATATTCCTTTTACGGAGACTGCCTGCGCCAGGACGCCGGATGCTTTTTCAAAGATTTCCCTGCCGGATACGAATACGAGTTTAACCTGCGCGTCGTTAAATATATATGCGTATTCTTCTTCGTTCATCGTAGGGTAAACCGGCACGTCGATCCCGCCGATTTGCAGAATGCCTAGGTCTACAAAATTCCATTCCGGCCTGTTCTCGGAAATTATTGCGAATTTATCTCCCGGGCTAAAGCCGAGTTTTAACAGCCCGAGGCTGAATTCGTCGACTGTCTCCGCCGCTCGCACCGAACTGTACTTGTTCCATTCGCCGTCATGTTTGCCGCATACGGCATCCGCCCTGGGAAAATTTTCGATCTGATGAGGCAGTATATCGATCAGTCTCCGTAAAGCCATATCGATCTTACCTTCGGATTAATGAATTATTTAGTATCCGTTTCCGATCATGTTTCAATATATCCTGCTTTAAAAATAAAAACAAGCGAAATTTCGCTAATGGTGATATTCTGCAAATTTTTTTTGCCGGAATTTGATATATTGCACACCGTATAATCATTAACCGGACTGCAGATGATAAAGGATAATTATATAAAGCTGGTTTTCGGACTTAAAATAAAGCAGCTGAGAACGGGCCGGAAAATGTCCCTCTCCGAACTAGGGAGAAGATGCGGAATATCCGTTTCCTATTTAAATGAAATCGAGACAGGGAAAAAATATCCGAAGCCTGACAAGATAGCGGCGCTTTCGAAAGCTCTCGATACGGAATACGACAAGCTCGTCTCCCTTAAACTTGCAAAAAACCTCGCGCCCATAGGCGAATTCCTCGAGTCCAATATACTCGAACAGCTGCCGCTCGACCATTACGGAATCGATATAAACAAGCTTATCTTATTAATGGCCGATTCACCGATACAGTTGAGCGCACTGATCGCAACCCTGATTGAGGTTGCCAGGGATTCCGAAATGAGCCGCAATAACTTCAGCAGAACGGCGCTCAGGATTTTTAAGGAATTTAACGAAAATTATTTCGAGGATCTTGAAAAGGATACCGAGAAATTTTTAAATAAATACAGCTTGAATTCGCCTACAAAAATAAGCTCCGACCGGCTGATTAGAATCCTGGAAAAATCATTCGGCTACGGGACGGACGAATCGATTTTAAACAAAAAACCGGAACTCTCCGGATTAAGAGCAGTAGTATTAAAAAACAGCGGACCCGTTCTTTTGCTGAACAATAAACTTTCCGACGCTCAAAAGGCATTTATTGCAGGAAAGGAGCTTGCTTATAATTTTCTTAATATAAGAGACAGAAGTTTTATTCACTCGGGCATGAGATTAAAAACTTTCGACCATTTGTTAAACAATTTTAAAGCATCTTATTTCTCCACCGCGGTTTTAGTCGGCAGGGACCGGATTATCCGGGACCTCGAAAAACTTTTTAAGTCAAGGAAATGGGACGGGACGGTGTTTTTAAATATAATGAACAAATATAACTGCACTGCCGAGATGTTCCTCCAGAGGATCACGAACCTTTTATCAAATTACTTCGGACTGAATAAATTTTTCTTCTTTAGGGTCAACCGCGAAATGGGCTCTTCCGATTACACTATTTCAAACGAACTTAGGCTTAACACCAGCCGTAATCCGGGCGCTGCCGCAGGCAACGAGAATTTCTGCAGGAGATGGATCTTTTTTAAAATTCTAAATATCCTTGAAACGACAATAAAAAAACAGAAGAATTTTTCCGGAAGAACGGTCAGCATATACAGATCAAAATTTTACGATTCTCCGGATGAATATATATGCATATCGGTGGGTCAAAGAGGAAACCTTTTCGAAAATATGATCTCGAGTATTACCATCGGATTTCAGGCCGACGATGAGTTAAGGGGAAAAATATTATTTACGGAGGACGCGGCAATTCCCTCAATCACAGTCAATGAGGCATGCGAAAGGTGCAGAATCCCGGACTGCAAAGAAAGAGCGGCGCCGCCGGTCTCGGTTGAACGTACCGAAAAATACGCCGCCGTTGAAAAGGCCCTGTCGGAACTTGCTGCCGACAGCCGCCGGATTATTTAATATCGATAAATCAGACGTTTAAATACTGTTCCCATATCTTATACAATTTATAAGTAGCCAGAACATCGAGACCGCAGTAAATTGCTATTTCCTTTAGCCTCCCGGCTTCGTAAAAATTTTTTACTTCCATGCCGGAAATGTACTTCGACTTCGGCGATTCTATACCGAACGCACGGCAGTAAAAATCCAGGTTGAACTTTCTTAACAGTCCGTAAAAAGTAAATTGCTCCAGCAAATCCAAATGACAGGAAATATCGTACCTGTTTGATATCAGATTTTTTGTGGGTTTAATTCCCAGGACTGCCGACCTCAGCATCAGGAACGGGATATCGAATGCTCTTCCGTTGAAGGTGATAACCCTGTCCGCCGCTTCGGCAATTCTCCAGAATGAACTAAGCATTTCGATCTCGCCTGTCTCTTTGTATCTTACCGCCTTTTCGCGCGATTCCCATTCTTCGTTCGAATTACCCTCGTAATAGACAAAGGATTTTTCTTTTTCGATATCGTGAATTCCTATCGCGATTACTTTCGCGGTGAACGGATATAAACTCAGGTAGCGTATTGCTTCGCCTATTTTTTCTTCACGAACGGCCTGCTGCTTTTCCTTCTCCGCATAACGGAGAAGGTATTCCTGCTGGCTTTCGGATAAGGATTTAAAAGGATATGCACAAGTTTCTATATCAAAGACGATACTTCTCATTTTGTTTCCCCTTTTTTATGTGAGTGTTTTATAGCGGATGTTAACGGACTGATTTAAAATAACAAACTTCCGAATAAATTAGAAATTTTAATCTGTTTGATTGAATGTCTGTTGTTTGTAGTTTGTGGTAGGACAAAATTCCAAATTTCCTGTTCGAGGGATCTCGGATTTTTCAAATTTTATTTCCTGGGGTTGGTTTTCCTCCAGGCTTTTATATATTCGGCGATTTCGGTTGTAGGCGCCCCGGGAGTAAATAATTCCCCCACGCCCATTTTTTTTAATTCGACGATATCTTCTTCGGGAATAATACCTCCGCCCGTTAATAAAACATCGTCAAGTCCTTTTTCCTTCATAAGGCTCAGAATTTTTGGTAAAATCGTCATGTGAGCGCCTGAGAGTATACTGATCCCAATAACATCTACGTCTTCCTGGATTGCCGCTTCTACAATCATTTCCGGCGTCTGTCTTAAACCCGTATAAATAACCTCCATGCCTGCATCCCTTAAAGAAGCCGCGATTACCTTTGCGCCCCTGTCGTGCCCGTCGAGGCCTGCTTTGGCGATAAGAACCCTGATCTTGTTTTCCATTTAAATTGTCCTTTAAGAAATTAAAGCCAAACGAATCTTTTCGGCATATTCCCGCATGGAGCTGTTGTTGTAGCTTTTCAAATTAAGTTTGAAATTGAATTCGTCCTCGAACGAACGCGGAATAATATGAAAGTGGAAATGATAAATAGATTGCCCTGCCGCGGCGCCGTTGTTCGCAATGACGTTAAATCCGTCGGGGTTAAGGCATTTGACGATCGCCTCGGAAAGCAGCCTTGTAACGGAAATTAATTTTTTCAATGTCTCGTCGGGAACGGCTATAAAGTTTTCGTAATGATCCTTCGGGATTACCAGGGTATGACCGAAATTCACGGGTCTAATATCAAGGAATGAAATAATATCCTCATCCTCATATAAAACCTCGGCCCGGGCTTTTTTTTCAATTATATCGCAAAAAATACAATCCATACCGTAAAAATACTGCGAATTTTTTTATCAGGCAAAAAATCTTTTGATGCCTTCATTTATATACCAAGATATTCTTTCCTTTTTCCGAAGATGCCGAAAAAACCGCCGGTATGAAGAAAAATATTTTTCATTCCCTTATTCCCGCTTAAAATATTCTCGTTATAAGCATAAAATGCTTTCCCGGTATACGCGGGATCTAATAATATTCCTGAGGAAGCGGCAAACTTACGGATCAGTTTCAATTTTCCGGGCAATATTTTTTTATAACCTTCTTCCGAATAACCGTCCAGTATTTTCAAACCGGATTCGTCGATTTCGCAGGGAAGTTTAAAATCCCAGACGCAACCGTCGGCAAGGGTTAATATTTTCTTTTTTATCTCTTCTTTTCCGTACAGGACGTTTACGGCATATATTTTTAAGTTCAAACCGTGGAGGGCCGCGCCTGTCAAGAGCCCGGCCGCGGTTCCGCCGGAACCCGCTGCGCAAAAAATACCGCTTATTCCTTTAAGATCAATCTGACTTTTCAACTCACCTATAAAATCGACGTATCCCCAGATCCCCAGCGTAGTCGATCCTCCTTCGGGAATAACATAGGCGTTCCGGCCTTTTTTTAAAAGCTTCTTCCTTTCCTCGAACATTATTTCGTTCACACGTTCGAATTCTTTTTTATTGAGGTATGTGATCTCCGCGCCGAAGATCTTGTCGAGGAATAGATTCCCGTCGGCTATTCTTTTATTTTTTCCCCAGAGGAATATCCTGGATTTCAGTCCGGCCCCGGCGGCTGCAATAACTGTCGCCCTTGCGTGGTTGGACTGGTCCCCGCCGGTTGTAAAGACGATATCAGCCTTCCGCTTCTTTGCTTCGCAAATAAGATATTCGAGTTTTCTTACCTTATTTCCCGAAAGCTCAAGGCCGGTCAGATCGTCCCGCTTAATTAAAAATTTTTTGTCTCCGAACTTTAATGTCTGAAGCGGAGTAGGAAGGTTTGCCAGCCGTATCTTCTTCGGTATTATCATTTCAGTCGCCCGGTCCGTTTCTTACGAAATTTTCGTAATAGATTCTTGCTCTTTGAAGGTCCTCCGGAGTGTCGACCGCCAGGGTTTCGAATTCGGTAGTTACGATTTTTATTTTCATGCCGTTTTCCAGCATCCTGAGCTGCTCGAGTTTTTCTATCTGCTCAAGATCTGTCGGCTTCATGCCGGTAA
>JBJKOY010000201.1:0-6876 GCA_046706945.1 Ignavibacteriaceae bacterium
TCCCGCCAAACCAACGGCTAATCCGAATATATTTATAAACGAGTAAATTTTATTTTTAAGAATATTTCTGAATGCAATTTTTATATTATTTTTTAACATGAATTTTATTCCAATAAATTACTTTGCAGTGCAAGGAGCCCGGCGTATAGAGTCACGCTTTCCTCATTCATACCTTAAACTTTTTACAGGATCGACTGTTGCCGCCTTAACAACCTGGAAACTAACCGCCGCTAAAGCAATCGCCAAGGTAATCCCGCCGGATAAAACCAATACTTTCAAATCCACGTCTATTCTGTACGCGTAGTTCTGCAGCCATTTATCAACCAGATAATATGTAACCGGCCAGGCTATAAGATTTGCCATCAAAACCCATTTGGCAAAATCTTTAACTAGCATCAGCAGCAGATTTTGTACCGAGGCTCCCATAACTTTCCTTACTCCTATTTCCTTTGTTCTCTGCTGGGCAGAGTATGATGCAAGTCCCAGAAGACCGAGACAGGCGATTAGAATAGCCAGTACCGAAAAGGATAGAATTATCCCGCAGACCTTTTCGTCGGAATTATATTGCTTGTTAAAATCGTCGTCAAGGAAGAAATAGTTATAAGGTTTTTGGGGAAACAGTTCTCCGAATTTATTTTTTATAAACGACATGGTCTCCCCCATATTTTTTGAACTTACTTTAAGATTAAGGAAAGAATTGACTTCGTAAAAAGTCTCTTTCTCGGGGATGACCTTAACCACCAGCGGCTCGATCGAATTTTTCAAAGATTCAAAGTGAAAATCCTTATAAATCCCTATAACCTGTCCCCGGCCGCCGCCGTGGAACTTTCCGAAGATATATTTTCCGACCGCTTCATCCGGGGTATTCCATCCGAAGGCTTTCATCGCGGCTTCATTAATCATATACGAACCTTCGTCAGTACCGAATTCTCTTTGAAAGCTCCGGCCTCCGGCAAGCTGAACTCCGTAGGTTTTCCTGAAATCGAAATCTACGAACATGTATTTCATGAATTTGTCTTTGTATGCGGGATTGTCTGCCGGGGTAAAGTCGCCGTTGACTATATCCGCTCTGCCCGGAAGGCTCCTAGTAATCGAGGCGGAAATAACAGACGGGTTTTTTACAAACTCGTTTTTCAAAGAACCGTATGAATCCGAGGATGACGCGTCTCTAAGAGGAAGGACGACAAGCTGATCTTTCTCAAATCCCAGATTTTCGTTTTTCATGAACCGTAATTGCTGGTATAATATTATCGATCCCGCGATCAAAATTACCGAGATAGCAAACTGCACTATCACCAGCGTCTTTCTTAATACGGACCTGCCCGAATTTAATTTCATCTTGCCGCCGAAAATTGAAGTTGGCTCAAAAGACGACAGTATAAATGCCGGGAAACTTCCGGCAGCTATTCCGACAAAAATTATTATCCCGAAAATACTCGCCAGGGTAAAGATGCCGGTTAAACTTCCCATGGTAAATTCTTTACCCGAAATTTTATTAAACCAAGGTATAACTACTTCCATCATGACCGGGGTAATAAGCAGCGAACAAAAGCAATAGAAAAGAGATTCGCCGATAAATTGTTTTATGAGCTGTTTCCTGGAGGCGCCGACTACCTTGCGTATACCTATTTCTTTTGCCCTGTTCGCGTACCTTGCCGTATTAAGATTAATAAAATTTAAACAGGCAATAAGCAGGATAAGCACGGCTATAATCGAAAATATCGTTATATCGGCACTGTTGCCGGGTTCCTCTATTTCCTGGGACAATTTCGAATGTAAATGGATATCTTCGACAGGCTGAAGGAAGTAAGTAAAGTTTGCTCCGTAAGCTTTAAGCTTGTCGGCGTAATATTTATCGGCAACGTGTTTTATCCCTCCCGCAAATTTGCCTACGTCGGCATTTTTTTTAAGTTTAACGTATGTATAAAACCACGTATGCGCCCAGTCGTCGTAATCCGGAATGTCTTTAATATTAAAAGAAGCTATAAAATCGTACTTCAGGTGACTGTTTCCGGGAACATTTTTGATAACGCCCGTCACTTCCTTTTTCTTATTATTTACCGTAAGTATTTTACCGAGAGGATCGGTACCGGGGAAATATTTATTAGCCATTTCCTCGGTAATTACGATTTTTGACGGTCGGTCAAGAGCGGTCCCGGGATTTCCTTTTATAAGACCGATTGAAAATACATCGAATATTTCCGGGCCGGAAAAACAAATTCTCTTTTCATAGAACTTTCTGTTATTGTCCGACTGCACCAACTCTTCACCGCCGAATCGCAAACGAACTGATTTTTCCACCTGTGGAAAATCTTCTTTTATTACGGGCGCCAGCGGCGTGGAAGTACGTGCCGTGTTGAGATTAATATTCGCCGTTTTAATGTTCATGACGACCCTGTATATTCTTTCCGCATCTTTATAATGTGAATCGTAACTCAATTCGTCTTTCACGTAAAATGAAATAAGCATACAGGCGGTAATGCCCAATGTCAGCCCTGCAATATTTATAAATGAATAGAGCCTGTGCCTTTTGATATTTCTCCATACAACTTTCAAATAATTTTTTAACATGTCTTCATCTCCCTTTTAATCTTAAACATGCATTATTTTATATTGTTGATTGATGATTGTCGATTGATCATAATAACCGTATCTTTCGCACGAACATGCAACCATGCACTCAAAATTATGTCAAACAGTTTTACCGAGAATCAAGTATTGTAATTCGATCACCTGCCATTGACGACTACGAAATTGTTTTAAACTTATCGCTACTCGTACCTTAACGATTTAACCGGGTTTGCAGTTGCGGCTTTTACCGCCTGCCCGCTCAGCGTTAAAAATGCGATCAATAAAGTAACTGCTGTTGTAATTACAAAAATATTGATTCCTATATATGTTCTGTACGCAAATTCCTGCAGCCACCTGTTCATTATAATATACGATAAAGGGACGGAAAGCAGATCTGCCGCGAGAATCATAAGTAGAAACTCTTTGGTCAGCATTCCGATAATATTGTTAACCGTAGCGCCTAATACCTTACGTACTCCTATTTCTTTTGTACGCTGGGTTACCTTTAAAGATGCCAATCCGAACAATCCCAAACATGCAAGTAAAACCGCCAGCGAGGAAAAGACTATTATAATCTCCGCCAAATTTCTCTCGGATTTATAACTTTCGTAATACTTATCCGAAACAAAAAAATAGGAAAAGGGAGAGTCCGGGAATACACTTTTCCATTCGTTCTTTAATATCTTAATTTCTCCGGATACGTTCGTCGGATCCAACCTTAAGGAAACAAAATGTTTTTCATAATCCGCGCCGGTATATCTGAATACCATCGGCTGTACCGTGTTTTGCAGAGAAGATATGTTTATATCTTTCATAACGCCGATTACCGTTAACGAATAATTATCTTGTATGTATCTTATTCTTTTACCTACAGCATCCGTCCAACCGAGCTTTCTTGCGGCGCTTTCATTGAGAATAACCGCGCCCGTCTTATCGCTTATATGGCTTAGCGAGAAATTTCTCCCCCGGATAATTTTCGCCCCGTAAGTCTTTATAAAATTCTCGTCAATCGAAGTTACAACCATCTCCAGCGGCTTGTTAACATCGCCGTTTTCCGGAATTACTCCGAATCTGTTATTAAAATAATATCCTGGAACGTTCTCCGTAAGACACAGCGATTTAATTCCGTCGACAACCTTGTTTTCATTAATTAAATCCATTAGTGCTTTAACGTCCTTCATCCTGCCGCGGTCTACTTCTGTTTCTATTGGAATTGTTAAAACATTATTCGGTTGAAATCCCAGGTCGTATTTTTCCATGAAATTTATTTGCCGTTTAATTAAAAGGACAGTTGCAATAAGCACAGCCGCAATTACAAACTGGCCTACTACCAGCACGTTTCGCATATTGCTTTTCTTATTATTTCCAGACCTTCCGGCAAATATATGAACAGGCAGACGGGAGGAAAGAAAAAATGCGGGCCAGCTGCCGGAAAGCAGTCCCACGATGAGTCCGAAACCTATCGCCACAAAAATGTTCGGGTATGCAAAAAGCGGATAAAGGTTAATTTGTTCTCCCGTCAAATTACCGAATTGTTTTAAAAACAACTCGGCCAGACCTATTCCTATTATCAAAGACATAAAACTCATTAAGACCGATTCGCTGATGAATTGCCTAATCAGCTGCTTTCTGTTTGCTCCCAGCACTTTGCGCATGCCTATTTCTTTTAAGCGCTCCGTGTGCCTCGAAGTCGATATATTCATAAAATTTACACACGATATCATCAAAATTGATATTGCTATTGCCAGAAGCGTATAAAGGAAATTTACGGAAACGGGAGCGACGATATTATCGTCGATCCCTGCGCTCAGATGAGTCTGGGTAAAAGGCTGAAGATACAGGCTGGTTCTCTTTTGCAGGTAATCCGGCATGTACTTTTTAATATTTAACGGCAGCTGGTTCCGTAATTCCGCCGGCGTCTTTTTACCCGTGAACCGGATACAAGTAAAAGTCCCGGATGAGTACCATTTTTTATCGTAACCGGGATCAAAATATTCTCTAATTTTGGCTGGAAAAAGCACGTTAAATTTAATACTCGAGTTATTAGGGAAATTCTGAAGTATGCCGGTAACGGTAAAGTCATAATTATTAATCTTTATTGATTTTCCCAAGGGGTCTGTATAGCCGAAAATCTTTCGGGCAAACTTTTCGGTCAATACAACCGAATTCGGGTTGCTTAATGCCGCATCCCTGCTTCCTTCCAGCAGCTTAAAGTCAAATACTTTAAAGAAAGACTGGTCGCTGCCGTATACTATTTCACTAAATGCTTTATTGCCCCTTGTAACCCAGAACTCGCGCCTGAAAAGCCTTGCCACTTCAAACATTCCGGGATAATCGTTCAGCAATGTCTTGGGAAGCGGGTCCGGGGTTTCGGCGGAAAATGATTCGCCGTTCTGCGATCTATCGCCAGAGTAGATGCGATATATATTCCGTGCGTCTTTATGAAAACCATCATAGTTCATTTCAAAATAGATGTAAGAAATGATCAATGCAAAGCATGCTATACCGACGGATAAACCAGCAATATTAATAAACGAATAAAGTTTTGATCTTATAATATTTCTAAAAGCGATTTTTAAATAATTCTTTAACATAATATCTCCTGTACACTTAATAGAACACGGACGACACCGACAACACAGATTTACACGGACAATATCAAATCCGCGGAATTCACCGAAACCTGCCCGTCCGGCAGGCAGGCTTAATTTTTAATTTTTCATTTATAATTTTTAATTGTACTTACTCATACCTCAAACTCTCTACCGGGTTTGTTGTTGCCGCTTTAATTGCTTGATGCATTCCTTTAGATTTCATTTAATCCTTTCAAGTTCCGGATACAATGGAGTTCTGATCTTAATTGCTGAGGTATCCGACTCCTTAAGGTATTTATCAAAAAAAGTATGAAGGCAGTAGGCCGTGATTTTGAGCTGACGGCGACCGTTGAGATGCACAATTCCGAGTATATGCAACAAATTCATTAATAGCGGGCTTTTCAGTACCGCGTTGTCACTGAACATAAAATGGCTTGCGCCGCGAATCATGAGAAACGCCCTGCGATCAGGAGGGATACGATAATAGATAGAGCGCATGTGCGACATTACATTTTGAACCTCTGCCTGCGGCTCGCCTTGATGGGCTCCAAGGAGAAACATAAACGGTTGTGTAACACCATTACGGATAACGCTGCCCAGAGGGGCTCCGTCGATATCTATGCCTGCTTTGCACTGAGGGTCGTCATAGCAAAACTGAAGCGCGGTTGCACCGCCGAGGGAATGGCCAAAGACGCCGATAGACTTCATGTTGAGGCGTCCATTGAACCTGCCGGCTGGGTCGTCAGTATTCAGCCGTTCAAGTTCGTCGATGGCGAAGCGCATATCCTCGCTCCAGGCTTTAACGAGCTTGTCGGCTAGCTGCGTTTGCTCATCACCGCTGAGAAGCTCCGCATTGTTCTGCGGGGCTCTCGTAATTACTTGTCCGTTAGGTAGAACTACAACAAAAGTACGGTATGGCGCATCAAGACCAACTACAACGTAACCATGGTCGGCAAGATCTTCGGCGAGTGCAGTATAATTTAATGTTAAAGCCGAAAGCCCAGCCCTCATCAACACTATTGGATACGAAGGTAACTCAGGTGAAAGGTCCGCGTTTTGAATACTATGCGTCTGCACACGCGACAAATCCCTCGTTAACAGGTGCGCCATGAGCCAACCGCTTTTACGCTCAAATGCTCTTTGCCAGGGAGGCGGCAAATATGCCGCAAATTTTTCGTTCTTCTTAGACGTTGCTGCGGGATACCAAATCCATGCAATGAGTTCGCGCTTTGTACTAGGTTGCGGCACCATCATATCTTTCCTTGTCGTATCTGTCCAAACGTATTCAGTACGGCCGACCGCAAACTTGCCCGTCGGCGTAGGGAGGCGGGTCTCAGCGTTGTGATCAATCCAGATGGCAAAAACCGCTATGCCGATGAGAAGGACTGCTAAAATAGTAATTGCAACAAATATTTTGATTATCTTTTTGATTATCCGCATTAGACTCATTTTCTTTCTTCCGCTATAACTCTGGATGCTAGCCGATTAACTATTCAGCTTAGCGGCGTATAACCCCAATCTCCGTACAGTATTCCAAACTTTGTTTGTACCTTATGCTATTATTCATATCGTAAACTCTCCACCGGATTTGCGGTTGCCGCTCTTATCGCGTGCGTGCTTACGGTAGCCATAGCTATGATTAAAGCAATAATCCCGGACATTAAAAATATTCCGATATTAATGGTTGTTCTGTATGCAAAATTCTCAAGCC
>JBJKOY010000202.1:0-5253 GCA_046706945.1 Ignavibacteriaceae bacterium
AATCCATTGCGATATTCATAGGAACGCGCCATGAATCGAACCGGAAGTTGCTGTGAAATTTGCGGAAGGTTCTGGGGGCTCCGCTGAACTCGGTTGCGTCGGCGTTAAGACCTGTAGGCGCTGAACATGCCCTGTGAAGGAACGCCCGCGCGGAGTCGGCGCATTCCCTGTAGAACTCGGCATGACCGTCCTTGGCGTACATGGCCCACACTTCGTAAAATGCGGGAAGGAAGTAAGAT
The DNA here is from genome assembly GCA_046706945.1 of Ignavibacteriaceae bacterium. Taxonomy (GTDB): domain Bacteria; phylum Bacteroidota; class Ignavibacteria; order Ignavibacteriales; family Ignavibacteriaceae; genus FEN-1297. Next base: position 240 of record JBJKOY010000202.1, read on the forward strand.
GGATCCGTCCAGTTGTATCCCGAAACATCGGGTACAAACGTAATCTTTTTTTCCTTAGTGTTGATGAGGTTGGTAATCCCGTCTTCGCCGTTCTTGCTCCACATTGCGTCCAGTATCCTGCGGGCTTCCGCGTAATAATTTATTCCCGTATTATTTCCCCAGCGGTTGGATGCGAATAAAAGGTCGGTTATAAAATACAATTCGCCGTCGGATGCCGAGCCTTCCGAATTATGGACGCCCGTCCCCGGTTTCACGCTCCAGGCAAAATATGCCTCCCGGGGCCCGCTCTGATGCTGCATGTATTTTTTCGCCCAGCGCCAGATACGGTCGAAGACGTCCTTCTTATTTAACTGCACGGCTACCATCATACCGTAGGACATGCCTTCCGTGCGTACGTCGTGATTTTTCAAATCGGAGACGTAACCCATAGAATCGCCCACTTCAAAATATACTTTATGCGGTCCTTCAAAAACATCGTAGTAGGCTTTGGCTAGCTTTGCGTCGATATCTTTCTGCTTATATCCGGCGTCTAAAAATACGTTGCGGTACCTGCCGGTTTCATATGCGCCCTTTTCCCACGGCTTCATCTTTCCGCGCGGGTCCTTTATATCTTTGCTGCAGTCGCTGTTTTGGGCAGTTAAAGAGGCTGCGCATAAAAAAGAAAAAGCAAGGATGTATATGATTTTTTTCATCTTTTGTCTCTCATTTTTGTCACAGAAAGTAATTATCGATGGAATTAATTTATAAAATTAGTGCAAATATAAGGAATTAAAAGCATGGGTACGCAGTTTTTTAAAAATTCCGTAAGCCGGCTAGTTTGATTAAATTCTTATAAAAAATAATTTGCTCCGGATTATTCTCTTGCCGAGGATATATTATTTAATCGTAGTTAATTGTAAATCCTCTACAAGGATTTACAGATTTTATTTTATAATTCTCTACAATTCTTTAGCCTCTACAAGGCTAAAGATAAAAAAGCAGATTCTGATGCGGTAAATTAAGATTGGAATTAATATTATCTAAATGGAATTTAGTATAAAAACATCGTAGATGTTTAAGAATTGTAGAAAAGATTGATGCATAAAACCCGGATCCTTGTAGAGGATCAACGAATAAATCGGAAATAAATATTTAATGTTCAGACATACAGATTTTATTATTTCAATAAAAAACTTAATGTCATACCCCGGCTTGTTTTTTGACGCCATGTCGGTTAAATTAAATTTCGTTTACCGGTTTAAAATTTTAAAAAGGGCTTCTTATAATGAAGAGAATCTTTTTCATTCTAGCGGTTTTTCTATCCTCGATAACGGGCTTTAATTTTGCGCAAAGCGTTAAAGTCGTATCTGATGATCAATCCGTTCAAACGAAATATGCGGCAGACGTTTTGCAAAAAGCTTTGTCGCGGTACGGATATTTTATAGTTCAAGATAAACCCGATTTCCTGATCACTCTTAAAGTCGACTCGCTGAATTTGAAACCCGAAGCGTTCGAAATAGATCCCGGGGAAAAAGATATTGTAATCAAGGGCGGCGACGGAACAGGAATAATATACGGCTGTAATTCGATTGCCGAGGACTTGGGGAATAAAATCCGTTTAAAAGATTTAAAGCCGAAACTAGAGTCGCCGAAGCTGGCTTTCAGGGCGATTAAATTCGATCTGCCGTGGGATACTTACCGGCACAGCTATGCCCTCTCGCTCCATTCGCAAACCTGCAAGGATATAAATTTCTGGAAAGCCTTCCTGGGTATGATGTGCAGGAACAGGTTCAATGTTCTGACGCTGTGGAACCTGCACCCTTATACGTATTTGATAAAGCCGAAAAATTTCCCCGAAGCCAGTCCTTGGAACGACAAACAGATGAAAGATTGGGAAAAATTATTCCACGGGATTTTCCGGATGGCCAAAGAACGCGGCATCGATGTTTACCTTGTCCCCTTCAATATTTTTGTAACTCCCGAGTTTGCGAAAGCTCATAACGTAGAGATGTTTAATCTGCAGCATGACTTTTATGTCAAGGGAGATACATCGGAAATAATAAAGCGCTATACGCGCGAGTGTGTTACCCAGGTACTTGACGAATACCCGGACCTTACCGGGTTCGGGCTTACCCTGGGCGAAGGAATGGGCGGAATGACACCGCAGCAGCGGGAAGACTGGATAAAAGCCACAATCATAGAAGGCATGCGTCTGGCCGACAGGAAATCGAAACTGCTCCACCGTATCCCTTTTTCGGGAAATACCGCATCGCTGGGAGCTACTTCGATTAAGATGGAGCAAATCACCCGCTCGGAAATCGAACAGGAAGCAAAACTAAAATGTTTTATAAAACCCATCTGGGCAAGCCTTAAATTCAACTGGTCTCACGGACACTCGACAACAAAATTAATCAAGGTGCACGGCGGCAAACTGTACGGCACATATTTTTCACCCGAGCCTAAAGATTATAAAATTATCTGGACCGTGCGCAACGAAGATTTCTTCTGTCTGCGCTGGGGAGTCGCGGATTTCATCAGGGCACACATAAAAAGAAACTATCACGGCTATGTCGGGGGCTACATTATAGGGTCGGAAACGTACATTCCCGCAAAGGATTACTTCACTAAACCCGATCCGGCGGTAAACTGGAAATATGCCTTCCAGAGACAATGGCTGTTTTATAAATTATGGGGCAGACTGCTTTACAATCCGGATACGCCTGATAAAGTATTCAAAGACGAGTTTGTCAGGAGATACGGTAAAAGCGCGGCAGTCTTATTTAAAGCTTTTTCGCTCGCGGGGAAAACGCCCTTGCGTCTTGCGTCGTCGTTCGACTGCAGCTGGGATTTTACATTATATTCCGAGGGATTTATGGCATTAAACCCCGCCGACAAACGGGTGGAATATATTTCGGTCGACAGGCAGATTAACCAGCCGCCGCTTGATACGGATTATGTTTCGATTGCCGAATATGTTAAAGAAATATCTTCGGGAAAGAATACCGGCAAAAAGATTACTCCTCCGGAGCTTGCGGGAATGCTGGATAAAGACTGCAGTAAAGCTCTCGAACTGGTAAAAGGCGTCCTTGTAGGAAAAAATTCGCCGGTGAAATATGAAGTTGCCGATGTAAAAGCCTGGGCAAATTTAGGATTATTTTTCGCGGAAAAAATCAGAGGCGGAGTCGCGCTGCAGCTTTACCGGACAAACGGGAAAGACGAATATAAACAAGAGGCCGTAAGGCATCTGGAAAATGCCTTGAGCTACTGGGATAAGATCATCGGTATAACGCGTCCCTTATACAAAGACATGCCCCTGGTTCATTTAAGCGAACAGGACGGCAAAAGCTGGAAGGCAAACGATCACCTCCGCTTCCACTGGATATATCTTAGGAAAGACGTTCTTAAAGATATTGAAACCGCGAAAAATGCAGTTAAAATTTCGATTGAGTAAATTTGATAAAGTCGACGTCTTTTTTCATACATGTCACCTTAATAATTAATAATTCGAATAATACCGGCGGTGAGAAAGAGTCAAAATGCCTAGGCGGATTTCTTGCCTATTTCAGCCGTGAAATAAACCTCGGGTGCTTCCTTACCCTTTTTTGATAAGCATATTAAGGATATAAATTATAATAAACATTTTCTTAAATTAAACTTTGTAATTAACCTGAGGATTTATGAAAAACATTAATAGAAAGTCATTTTTTTGTTTTTTACTCGGCTGGTTAATAAGCGCGACAATCATAAATCCTCAGACAAATTCCCCCGGATCAAAATCATTTTCACTTTTTCCTAAAAATAATGCGGTTAACGTAAATCCCGATACCCATCTTCAAATAATATTTAAATCAGCCCCCGTGATAGGGCATTCGGGACAAATAAGGATTTACGATGCATCCGGTGACCGACTGATTGATTCGCTGGATCTGAGCATTCCCCCGGGACCAACCAAACCTACTCCTTCCCCGGATGCTGAATATACGCCGGTTCCATACAAATACGTAAGCGGGCATTTTACGAATGCAAACACTAAACCGGGAACCCCTTCCGGCGGAGCTCTCCCTACTCCGGATAACTACCAGCTTACAATAATCGGAGGCTTTACAGACGGGTTTCATTTTTACCCTATAATTGTCCGCGGGGATACCGCCGTGATCTACCCGCATAATAATCTACTGAAGTACGGCAGGAAATATTATGTTCAAATTGATCCGGGAGTACTCATGTTAAAGGATAAAAGTTTTAACGGAATTTCAGGAAAGCGCGGATGGGTTTTCTCAACAAAAAAAACGCCGCCTCAGGAAGGAGCCTCTAGACTTATAGTCAGCGCCGACGGCACGGGGGATTTCAGCACAGTGCAGGGAGCGATAGATTTTATCCCGGATTATAACCCGGAGTCGGTTACCGTTTTTATTAAGGACGGGACTTACGAAGAAATAGTTTATTTCAGGAACAAAAGAAATATCACGATCATCGGGGAAGACAGGGATAAAGTAATCGTTCAATACGCCAACAACGAAATATTCAACCCGCATCCCCTGAACTTAAAAACAAACGAAGTGCCGGGAACTTTCCCTTCCCGCCGTGCGGCTTTTACTGTCGATCATTCGAACAATATTAAACTCATCAATTTAACTATTAAGAATACCGCGTACGGGCAGGCAGAAGGGCTGCTGATCAACGGGAAAGTTATTATCGTCTGCGGTGTGAATATTGCCGGTTCGGGCGACGCCCTCCAATCCAACGGATCTGTATACTATACCGACTGCCGGATCGACGGGCTGGGAGACACCATACTTGGGCGCGGACCGGCTTTCTTTAATAATTGCACGCTTACTTCCTACGGACCGTTTATGTGGATCCGTAATACCTCGGCCAATCACGGCAATGTTTTTGTCAATTGTAAATTCGAAGCGCAGGGACAGCAGGGAACCGTAATCGCGCGGGCGCCTACCAACGGCGGTAAGAATTATCCTTACTGCGAGGCGGTGTTAATTAACTGTGCGCTTAAAGGGATCTCGCCGGCCGGCTGGGG
>JBJKOY010000203.1:0-4568 GCA_046706945.1 Ignavibacteriaceae bacterium
GCGATATTGATAAATTCATCGGACGAAATATCAATAAAAAAGGCCCTTTCCGATCTTTTGTGCGGCGAGGAATTAAGAACCCGCCTGATCGAAAAGGGATTAAGGGTTTCCGCAAATTTTAAATGGAGCGATTCCGCACAAATAATATATTCCAATCTTGTTAGTAAAGAGGTCGGCAATTAAATGGTAAATATTCTTATAGTCACTCAAGACGATCCTTTTTATACCCCAATTTTTTTCGAAGAATTATTAAAAAAAGATATTTCTCAAAAATTTAATCTTAAGGGTATTATAATACAGCCGCCTCTTGGCAAAAAATCAATCAAGAAGTTGATTTCACAAATGCTTAATTTCTACGGTATTTTTAATTTTACTATAATCGGGATGAAATTTGTTGTATATAAATTGGTAAATTACATAGCTGTAAATATTTTTAACGGAAAGTTCCCCGGAGTTTTTTCGGTCGAGCACATACTTAGAAAGAAAAATCTGAAAATTATTCAAATCAAAAATATTAATGCGAAAGAATCGCTGGAATATATCGACTCTTTAAAAATTGATGTGATCTTTTCCGTTGCTGCCAGCCAGATTTTTAAAAAAGGCATTCTTGAACTGCCTAAGGGCGGCTGTTTTAATATCCATACTTCAAAACTTCCGAAAAATAGAGGTATGATGCCTAACTTTTGGTCGCTTTATAATTACGATAAAGACCCCGTTACGGCCGTAACGATACATAAAATGAATGAGAAACTAGACGACGGTAAAATTTTATTGCAGGAAGAATTTAAATTGGATCCGGAAGAAACGCTGGATTCATTGATTAAAAGGACTAAGAAAATGAGCGCCGAAGTTTTTCTTCAAGCCGTGGAATTGATAAATAAGGGAAATGCAGAATTATCTGAGAATAATCCGGCAAACGCTACCTATAATACCTTTCCTGCCAAAGACGACGTAAGAAGATTTAAAGAAAAAGGACTGCGAATAAGATGAAAGCCCTTTTGAGTATCGACGTTGAAGATTGGTTTCAGGTGGAAAATTTAAAACAGGCAATCTACAGAGATTCCTGGGAATCTAAGATTTCAAGGATCGAAAGAAATATTAATTTAATTTTGGAATTGCTTAAAGAAAAAGATACCAAGGCTACGTTTTTCGTTTTAGGATGGATTGCGGAAAGGCATCCCTTACTTATTAAATCAATTCACGACGAGGGTCATGAAATCGGATGCCACGGATATAACCATGATTTGCTCTCTTCGCTTTCTAAAGAAAAATTCTACCAGGACGTTCTGAAGACCAAAGACTTGCTTGAAAATATAACCGGTGAAAAAGTATTAGGTTACAGGGCGCCCAGCTTTTCAATTACCGATTGGGCGATTGACACGATACGTTCGCTGGGTTTTAGATACGACTCTAGTTATTTCCCGATAGCCGCGCACGGAAGATACGGTAAATTAAAAGGCTTTAAAATACCTGAAGATTCGGTTTTCGAGATTAGGGAAAATTTTTTCCAGGTGATGTTGTCATACGTCGAGTTAGGCAAATTAAAACTACCCTGGGCGGGCGGTTTGTATTTCAGAGTGATACCTTATAATATTTTTAAACTAGGCGTAAAAAGTGTTTTGCTGAAAAAAAATCATTATTTATTTTACATTCACCCCTGGGAATTTGATCCGGAACAGCCCAGAGTTAAAAATATAAAATTAAACTACAGGTTAAGGCATTATACAAATCTCGATAAAACGGAGAATAAATTTAAAAAATTACTCGGAGATTTCAGCTTTTATCCCATCAAAGAAATAATTCCGACGACCGGTAAAAATTCCGGTACTTAATTTTGGTGAAATATAAATGAACGGCAAAATGAAAATATCGGTTAGTATAATTATGCCTACATTTAATAGAGCGGATACAATAGGGCTGGCTATCGAAAGTGTTTTAAGACAGAATTCAAATGATTGGGAACTGATAATAGTAGATAACGAATCCACCGATGACACTAAGCAAGTTGTGCAAGCTTACGCAGCCAAAGACGATAGGATAAAATATCATTACGTTCAAAAAAGCGCCGATAAAGGTATATCGGAGTATTTAAATTACGGGATATCTGCGGCACAAGGCAAATATATAGCAAGACTGGACGACGATGATGAGTGGTACGACAGCGATAAGCTGGTAAAACAAATAGACTTTCTTGAGAATAATAAGGACTATATACTTGTCGGAGGCGGAGCTGTAATGGTAGACGGGAACAGAAAAGAAATGTATAAATTCTTTAAAAGAAGTCGGGACGAAGAGATTAGAAGCCATGCGTTACTGGCAAATCCGTTTTGGCACAATACGGTGATGTTCAGGAAAAAAGAAGTACAGGAATTGGGAGGTTACCGGAATTACAGGTTCGTAGAGGACTGGGACTTGTGGCTGAGAATTGGCAAAATCGGGAAGCTGTATAATTTTAGGGAATATTTTTCTCTTTATATGAATGCGGGACAGAATCTGTCAACGAACAATCAAAAACTTGCGGCAAGAACAATTTTAAGATTAATAAAGAATTACCGCAGCGAGTATCCTAATTATGCTAAGGCTTTTATTATTAATTTTTTACAGCTTCTGTTTGCTTTTCTGCCGTCCTTTTTCAAAAAAAGAGTACAGAATTTTTTATTTTTTGTTAAACGAAATTATTTATAGACCGTTCGTATAAATTATTTTGAGTAAAAATCTCGAAAAAATATTAATCCTGTCGGTAGATTTCATAACCATTAATTTCGCGTGGATTGTGTACTACCAGCTGAGAGTTCAGTTCGGCTGGTTTAAACTGCTGCTCCGGCCGGAATTGGTTATCCCGATGCTGGTAATTTATTTCTACTGGCTAATTATTTTTACCTTCGTCGGTATGTACCGCACTTGGTTTGCAGCCTCCAGGTTCGACGAGATATCTACTCTCTTCAAAGCTACCTTTGTGGGAATTTTTATACTGTTCTTTATGATTTTTATAGACGACTATATTCACAATGTCGGATCCACGACAAGGATACTCATCTTTATTTACTGGGGACTTTTTTTAACGCTCGTCGGTGCGGGCCGTTTGTTTATAAGGGGCTTGCAAAGAAGACTGCTGATTCAAGGAGTCGGCAGGAAGAACGCTCTGATCGTGGGATTTAATCCGAAAGCCCACGACGTTAGAGAACAGGTTCTGAAGCATCCGGCTCTCGGATTGGACATTGCCGGTTATATAGTTCTCAGCAATAACGAAGCGCCCTCCGAATTTAAGGGCCTTAAAACCGTCGGTTCCCTTGATAACATAGTCAACAGGATAAAAGAGCTAAATATAAAGGAAGTAATAATTGCTCTCGAAAAAGAAGAACGTGATTACCTTGTGGATATTATCGCAAAATGTGAGCCCCAGAACGTTGGTCTTAAAATAGTACCCGACCTGTACGAGATCCTGAGCGGACAGGCGAGGACATCCCAGATTTACGGCATCCCGCTTATCGATATAATGCCGCAGCTGATGCCGGAGTGGGAGAAAAAAATAAAAAGGATTTTTGATATTGTAATTTCCCTATTAATTCTTTTAATTACTTCTCCGGTTTTGATTCTGACTTCAATCGCCATCAAGATCGACAGCGAAGGAGGGGTGTTTTTCAGGCAGGAACGATGCGGAATAAACGGGTCTTCTTTCAGGATCTATAAATTCCGTTCGATGAAAAAGGACGCCGAAAAACATACGGGCCCTGTGTGGTCGCAGAAAGACGATCCCCGGATCACCAGTGTAGGTAAATTTATAAGAAGGGTTAGAATCGACGAGATCCCGCAGATGATAAATGTCTTAAAGGGAGAAATGAGCCTGGTCGGCCCGCGGCCTGAAAGACCCTATTTTGTTGAAATGCTCTCTACCGAAATACCCTATTATAAAAGGAGATTAAAAGTACGCCCCGGTATAACCGGGTGGGCACAGGTTAAACATAAATACGACGAATCGATTGAAGACGTGAAGGTAAAGCTGCGATACGACTTGTTTTATATAGAAAATATGTCACTTAGAATGGATTTTAAAATATTGCTGCGGACTATTTTCGTGGTGCTTCTGGGTAAAGGGCATTATGACTGATGAAGGCAGAGAGCAGAGGGCAAGGAGCAAATAAGGATAAGTTTTATTTCATTTGAAGATTAAAATAGGGGAGATTCAAAATGAAATTTAGATTTCAAGATTTGCAAATCTGGCAGACTGCTATTGAACTTTCGGACGATCTATTGGATCTGGCAGATATTTTAGAAGTTAGAAGATTATACAGGTTTGCCGAGCAATTAAGAGCCGCGACAATGAGCATGAGTAACAATATTGCGGAAGGTTCCGGTTCTACTTCTAATAGGGACTTTAACAATTTTTTAAATTATGCCCGGAGATCGACTTTTGAAAATGCTAACATATTAATCATTCTAAACAGAAGAAAAATAATTACTGATGAAAAATTGAATAAACTACTTGAAAAGCTTGATATCGAGTGCCGAATGATAACAAAATTTAAAAAGTCATTATAATGTATTTCCATTTTTTAACAAAACATTAA
>JBJKOY010000204.1:0-15212 GCA_046706945.1 Ignavibacteriaceae bacterium
GGGTTCCAGTCGTATTTCAGATAGTCGATCCCCCAAGCAGCCCATTGCCGGGCATCGTTTTTTGCAAATTAATATTTCCCGATGGCCCACGGAAGCTTGTTCATATTTACGTTTCCCCTTTTCTGAATTGTAGGCTTCGTCCAGTTTCCTTCGGGGTTCTCGGAACTGCCTCCCGGGTATACCGCATAGGATGTAGTCCACGGCGTGCTGTAAATTCCTACCTTTAAGCCCATGCTGTGGATGGAATCGCACATACCTTTTATATCCGGAAACTTTGCATTGCCCTGGATCGCGTTGAATTTTCCGCCTCTTTTTCCCTGCCACGAGTCGTCAATATTTATATAACTCCACCCGTGTTCGATCAAACCGGAAGAAACCATAGCCCTTGCGCTCTGCATAATGTCTTCCTCGGTTACGTGATCTCCCCAGCAGTTCCAGCTGTTCCACCCTAAGGCAGGGGTCAGCGATATCTTATCGCCGACGATTATTACAAATTTGCGGCTGTCGGCACCGAGTGAATTTTTTGCTTGAAGCGTAACGGTATATTTTCCCCGACTTTTTATTTTGCCGGTTATTTCTCCGGTGGCTTTATTTAGTTTAAGTCCTTCCGGCAAACCGCGGGCAAAGAAGTTCATCGGCCTGTCTCCGGTTGCGGGAATATGATATAGGAACGGCGAACCGGGCCTGACGCCGAATATGGAGGCACCGTTGATCCTCGGTGTTTCGGGCGGTTTCGGCGTCCGGATAGCCCATGAATAGGTCGTGTCGGTTGTACCTGCTAATAAAAAGGACGAGACACATAATACCGCCGCGAACGTTATAAAAAAGACCCGAATTACTGCCGCTAATGCCGGTTTAAACGCAACCTTCCCGTACATCTGAAAATCCTTATATTTCTGAATAATATCCCGGATAATTAGAAGTTAACAATGCCGGCTCAACATCGGGCGTAAGACCGGGTGATGTTGAGCCGCATTTCAACAAAGAAATAATGAACGGTTATTTCAGCAGCATCATTTTCTTTGTTAGAATCTGAATAGGCGTAGAAAGCTGATAAATATATACGCCGGAACTTAAATTCGAAGCGTTGAAATTCACCGAATATTTTCCGGCCGCTTTATTTTCGTTCACCAGGGTAGCTACAAGCCTGCCGAGAATGTCGTATACCTGGAGCTTAACGTTCGATTCTTTCGGCACATTATATTCTATCATCGTCGAAGGATTAAACGGGTTCGGATAGTTCTGCTTCAAAGAGAATGAAGACGGCAGATTAGAGCTGCCGTATTGCGCTACCGCAGTTACTCCGTTAAACCACCTGGGATCTCCGGCCGGTTTGCCGTTTACATCGCCTGTATACGCTTTTGAGGATGTATTATACGCAAGGTTAAACTGGCTTGTATCCGAATAGAACGCGACCATCGGACGCTGATAATCGACGGCGGAGCTGAAGTTGGTGGTATTTTTACTCTTACCCGGGCCGTTGGGATCGGGAGTCCAGTACCATTCGCAGAAATTATAAAGTGAATGAGTGGCGTGTTCAAAGGTTATATTATCTTTCTGCACCGCAGTCGTGGAATCTTTTATCTTTTTATTGATGTACCATGTTGCGGGTATCAAATTCCCCAAACCTATATCCGAATGCTGATTGTAAAACATCTGGATGGAATCGGTAACCGCATAATAATTGTTGCTGACATCCCATGTCGCGGTCTCAGTTGAATCGGTATTTAAACAGCTCAGCATTGTCATTCTGTTATTTCCGTACTGGTCAAATTCGTTCGGATCCCCGAATTCGGCTAATCTTACGTCGTCGGTACTGTCGTTGCCGAGAGCGAAGTTATCTACCCAAACGTTGTTTGTAACCTGCACTGATCCGCTTACCCAGCCGAAAGCAAGAAAACCGTGCATGGATAAATCATTTCTGATCGTATTATGATCGACCAGGACATATCCTAACGGACCGATGCTGGAATAATGCCTGATTGCGCGATCGGTGCAATCCGTCAGTGAGCAGTTCTGAACAATAAGGCTGTCTATGGAAACGTTTCTGCAGTCGATATATCTTCCGTTTCCGATATTTGTATTAAAGAGGTTTCCGGATTGAGCCATTATCGTATTTGTTATTTTAACAACATGGGCAGCGCTGCTGGTTTGAATGATAGTCGCCCTTGCACCGCTTAGGACGCAATCGTCAATGTATAAACTTGGACCTGCCGTTGAAACATTTATAATTCTCGAAGGCATGGCCGAAATTTGGTCGACATAAGTTTCGGTCCATCCTACGATATTTAGTCCGGTTAAATAAAGATCTCCCTGAACGTCAAATACCTGCCCGGGATATTTAGAATTATCAGGATCTTCAAATGCGTAAATGGTAGGTTTTACGGCTGCGCCGTCCTCGGCCTTAATCCTTAACGCCCAATCCGTATTACGGATTGAAACATCTACCAGGTAAGTCCCTCCGCTTTTTAGAACATATACCCTGTCGGGATCCTTTCTTGCACCGGTGTCGGTAGTATCCCCCATGATCTCGTCATTTAAATAAAGCTGATTTGTTTTATAATCGGGAATGACCAAATCATGAGGCCCCGATTGTGCGAAAATGTAACAGGGCGAGAGTAAAATCGATGCAAGAATCAAAAATAGTGAAAATCTTTTTCCCATTACTTACCTCCTAAAAAATTAAATGAAATGAATATTAATTAGTACGAACATTGGCTTTATTAACTGTTGTTTATAAATTGACTCTAACTCCCAGTTCACCTGTCATTCCGTATTTGTTACTGGTATTAGGTACTTCGACACCGAGAATTCTGTCGTAATATAAGTTGCCGTCCAAAGCATTTGTGATATTATTTAAATTAAGCAGAACCGAAATGTCGTCCGTTACCTGTTGTTTTAAAGCAATATCTACTCTTGTATATGAATCCTGTTCCCCGTCGGATCTGCTGTCGGATGAAAAAGTCGTATTATATTTGCCCTGGTGAAAAAGAGCGATTCTGAAAGAGAACCCGTCAATATCGTAACCCAGAGAAATATTCCCGAAGAATTCAGGCTGATCCTGCAGTTTTTGTTTAACTTCCGTCAATTGATTGCGGGATTTAACTACCTTCCCTAGCAGCGGATCAATTACGGTGTCCTTAATAACAACTACCGTCGGAGCCCAGGTTTCCGACCTGACGACGGAGAAATTGTAATTCAATACAATGTTCTGCAGCAATCCCGGTAAAAATCTGAAATTCGCCTGATGTTCAACTTCAAAGCCCCATACTTTCGTAGGCCTGTCCGAGTTATACGGGTAATAAAAATTAAATTGAGTCGTGGGATTTAGCGGGCTTTTCCATTGTATCCCCAGACTGTCGAACAAAGCCTGGCTGGGCCCGGGAAGCTGAGCACCGTTTATATACTGGAACATGTTTTTAATATCTTTATAAAAAGCCGAGATTGAGAATAGACCGATATCGTTTCCGTAAAACTGGGTTTGAATTTCATAATTCCATGCAATCGCGTTTTTTAACTGCGGGTTGCCGATGTACAAGGAAGCTCCGCTGCCTTGATACGCTACGAGTTTGGCAAGCCGGTAATTAAAATCCGGCCTGGCCAGTGCCTTGTACGCCGCTAATCTTACATTCATGAAACCGGTAGGCCTGACCAGCACCTGTAAATTCGGGAATAAATTTGTTTCTTTATGATTTACCGTAGTGTCCAAAATCGTACCGCTTTGAGGGAAAGGAAATCCCGACAATGCCGTGTTCATATAATTCGATGAATAATCGTTGTTATCGCTTTCAACTCTTACGCCGAGAATAACGGTAAGTTCTCGGCCGAAATTCAACGTGTTCATCAAGTAGCCGGCCGTCGTTCTTTCGGTGAGATCATAAAAATTCTCGGCATTATTCTGAATGTTGGGTATATACTCCGCACTTCCGTTAGGCGATATATAGCCGTTGATATTAATATTTCTCCATAATTCCAGAAGCGTTTTGCTTACAAGCGGATTTAAAGCGAATTCACCGTAAATTTCCCTGGTGGGAGGATTCGGATCCAGGAAATTAGACATGGAGATTCTCGCGCCGTTTACTATTAGGTTGCTGAACGGCGTATTCGAGAGGTCTTTTTTCGCAAACGTTCCGTCGGGCAGCCTTGTCCATTGAGGGAAAGCATAAAGATAGTAATTTGATCTCGACTGCACCGAAAATCGCGATCTACCGGTCTCACTGTATTTTGCTCCGAATTTAAATGCGCCCGTTATGTTGCTGCCTATGGAATAATTTTTTAATAAATCGATATAACCTGTTCTGATTTTCTCGACGTTGCCCGAGGAGTTGTCGTTGGCCTGATTGAAAAAAGCCGACTGCCAATTGTTGACCGCGTAAGGTATCCAGGCGGTTACGGGACCTTTATCGTATTTTGCCGGAACATTTTTCATACCAGCAATAATATCTCCGTTACTGGCCAAGGCGCTGGATTCGTCAAAATTCATTTCGTAGTCAAAAGGAGTTTTTGCTTGAGATTGCGAAAAAGACAAATTCCAGTCGGTTGTAAAACCCAACAGTGTATTATCGCCGTGAATGGAAGTATTGAAGATGTCTATATTTTCTTTTTGCAGTCTGTAGTCGTAAGTAACTCCCCCGCTTTGAGCGTATGTTCTGTAGGAAGTAAGAAAATTCCTAGAGGTCCTGTTATAAACAGTATTGAATTTAATATTACCGTTATCGGGAGTATTGAAATCCAATAGAACACTCCCGCCTGTTCTCCTTCGCATTTCATTAATATATTGCGGTTGAAATGCGGTAATCTCCCAGTTGTTTCCGCCCTGGAAATTAAAATCGTAGGTATAATCGGTCGACTCGCTGCTCCTAATTCTCTGTTCGACATGGCCTTCAAGCTGCACTCCCACTACATCATTAAAAAATCTTTCGCCGTAATTTCCGTTAAAAACATACTGGTTTGCCGATTTATCCAGCGCGTTATAATCTCCGAAAGCTTCAAGCCTTATTTTTCTTTCGGAAGGCGCTTTTTTAGTTACCAGGTTCACCGTACCTGCAATCGCGTCGGCATCCTTATCCGATGTCAAAGCTTTATATAACTCAATGCCTGCCAAGGACCCTTGAGAAATAGTACTTAAATCTATGCCCTGATCATTTGCGTCCGTAGATGCCAGTTTAACGCCGTCAACCGTTACCGTAGCGAACTGCGGACTTAAACCGCGCAAAACGATCTTATTTGCCTCGCCTCCGGATCTCAGCAGTGAGACACCGGGCAAACGCCCTAAAGATTCCGCGGCATTTGCATCCGGCAGTTCCTGTATTTTCTGCTGCGAAACAACATCCACAATGGTATTCGAAGAAAGCTGCTGGTTAATAGCCGCGGCCTGCCCTAAAGCCTGTGCCGAAATCACCACTTCCTTTCCCTGCAGTATTTCACTCGCCAATCGCACGTTCATCAGCACCGACTTTTCAGAGGTGATATTAACCGAAATTTCTTTTGACTTGTAGCCTATGTACGAAACTTTTATGCGGTAATGTCCTAGGGGAATTTTAGTTATGTTGTAATTGCCGTCTATATCCGTTGCGGCACCTATAGCGGTACCGAGGAAATAAACGTTTGCCCCTACAAGCGGATCGTGCGTCAACGAATCTGTTACCGTTCCCCTTAATGTCCCCTGTGCTAATATGCTTGATGTGAGAATTAAAACCAGAGAAGAAAATATTTTCCATGTAGATAATATTTTCATAAATACCGCCTCCTTATTTTTTATCCAACAAACGACCTGATTTGTGAATGTCCGTGGTCATTTTACCGAGAATAAATCCGGTTGCTAATTTTTGTTTTTCTAGCTCCTTTTATTTAACTTATTTTTAAATAATAAAAATGTTTAGCGTTTATCATTTTCTAATTTTAAATAAAGCAGCCTTTTGCTTTATCGTTATTTGCGTATATTATTAACTGTAAGTAATTTTCGCCGGTTGAAGAATTTTAAGCAAGCAGGAGACATCAGAACACCTATATTGTTTCGTATTTACTGACATGGAGTTTTTAAACGTAATCGATTTCATCTTTTGATTAAATACAATAAATATTTATAAGCGCTGCGCATAGTAAATTACAAAACACTTTTTTTCGTTTAAAAATTTCTGGACAATTTAGTTAATAATAGGAATCTTGCCAAGCATTTAACGGTCAAAATCACGCAAATTGCATGTTAATTGCCCCATGAAATTATGCGAAAAAAAACCGTAATCTACATTTTTAATTAATTTGTAATAAATAAATATTTTTATTATTCTTGGCCATGATAGAATTAAATTCCAGCGAAAAAGAACAGATTCTCTCCGGTATCTTAAACAGCGCAGACTTCAAAGATTCTAAAAGATACCACGACTTGCTGAAATATCTAGTAGAGAAATCGGAAAAAGACGGATCAATCAAAGAAATCGAAATTGCAATCGAGGTTTTCGGGAAGGATGCCAGTTTTGATCCGAATACAAATCCTCTTATCAGATCTTATATAAGCAATCTTAGGAAAAAACTGGAACATTATTATTTGACCACCGAGGATCAATATTCTTATAAAATAGAGATCCCGAAAGGTCAATACCTGGTAAATTACGTTCAGACCTCGAATTCAAACGGGAACAAGAGCAGTGGAAAACAGAAATACTATTTCTATCTTGCGGTTATAATCTTGCTCGTATTTTTTGCGGTTTATGAAACCCTGTACCATCCGTTTTCTTCTAAATATACATCCGTATCGGTGGTAATCCCGAACCCGATCTGGACCGGATTCCTTCAAAAGAACCGTGAACCTACCCTGATAGTGCTGGGCGATTATTTGTTCATGACTAAAAAGGAAAGAGGACCGGACAGAATATTTATAAGAAATACCAAGATTAACAACGACAAAGAATTCCAGGAATATGAAAAAAAATATCCCCAAATTTACGGTCAGTACGAAAAATTAAACTTCACGTACCTTCGGCCGAGTTCATCTTTCGGTCTGCTGGAAATCTTAAGGGTCTTCGGTAACTCTTCCAGCGATGTTACCGTCAGACTTGCTTCTCAATTAAAATGGGAAGACCTGGAAAAACACAATTTGATATTTATAGGAACTTTTAAAACATTATACAAACTGGATACCCTGATCTCAAAAACAAATATTAAATTCGGTGTTGAGCCTTCGTCGCTTGACATAACGGACGGTCATGAGGATACTGTGAAGTCTTTTAAAGTAAGCTGGATTGCCAGTAATTATCAGAAAGACTACGGCGTTCTGATAAAAATTCCGGGCTCAGAAAATAATTCGATCCTTTTTTGCCTGGGATTCAGCGAAATGGGGGTTATGGATGCCGTAAGTTCCGCGATCGATCCTAATTTGGTTTCGAGAATAGAAAGTTTTACGGGAAATGATATGCCGAAGACGCCTTTGTACTTTGCTCTGGTATCTCAGTGCGAAGGCATCGATCTGACGGCTTTTCATTCGACCCTTAAATATTTCGGGACATTTTCTCCCGCTACGTTTACCAAATAAAACCAAACAGCATACAGCGGTCATTTTATTTTAATCTTTTACAGGATTCTCCGACGATTAATTTCGGCTTGACAATTTCTTTTAAAGGTTTTGACGAATCGGCCTTCTTAATCCTTTCGATCAGTGAAATTATCGAGTCTTCCCCCAGAGTTTTAATGGGCTGGGTTATACAAGTAATTTTGGGTTTGAAAATATCGTAGCCGGTTATTTCGTCGAAGCATATAAGCGATATATCGTCCGGTATTGACATGCCCATGTTCTGGATTGCCCTGATCGAACCGTTCATCATCTTACTGTTGAAAGAAAAAATCGCGCTCGGTTTTGCATCGAGTCCCATGATTTTTATTGTCGCTTCGTAACCTTTCAGTTCGTTAAATTCGCAATTGATAACAATGTTCTTATCGATTCTTATTTTATGCTTGTTCATTGCGTTCTCAAATCCTGCGAACCTCTGCGTATCCGGGTAAAGTGTGCCGGGGCCTTTTAAAACTGCGATTTTTTCGTGTCCGAGTCCGATCAGGTATTCCGTAGCTTCAAACGCGCCGGCATAATGATCCGTCGATACGTAGTTAACCTTCTGCGGTCTCAGCACCCTGTCCACCAAAATAAAATGGATACGGCTTTTCAGCAGATAATCAACCGATTTTTCGGAACTCGGAACAATGATTATACCGTCCACTCTTTGAGATTGCAGCAGCTTGATGTATTTCATCTCCCTTGCGGGATCCTCATCGGTATTGCACAGGACTAGATTAAAACCGTGATTGCTTGCGTAATCTTCTATAATACGAAACCAGTTGTTGAAAAACGTGTTCTTGATATCGGACATTATTACGCCGATAGCGTTTGTCCTTTTCTTAACAAGCGATCTGGCAATCTGACTCGGTTGATAGTGCAATTCTTCCATAGCCGCCGTAATTTTTTTTGCCGTCCGTTCGCTGACTATTTTTGGATTGTTCAGCAGACGGGAGACGGTAATTACGGATACCTTAGCTTTTTCGGCAACGTCAAAGATTGTAGCCATTAATTTTCCCGCTTGAATATGCATTTAATTAAATAAGGTCCCGGGGACCTATTCATCAAATTCACTCCGGACCAATACATTTCAAATATTTACCGGCTTTCTGTTCGCGTATATCATAACCGAGCCCCCGATCATTAGAATAATTCCCCACCATATACTAAGGTGCAGGCCGGGGAGTTCAATCGGGTGATGATCGGGTACAAATAAATAGTAAACCCCCGCCGACAATACGATAAAACCCACTATCAATAAAATCAAACCTACAAAATACCAAATAGGCTTCATCTCATTCTCTTTGTCGCTCATAGAATTCTCCTCAGTCCTTTTACCAGAAATAAATATTTATAATAACAAGAATTACCAAAGTAATGGTTGCCCAGAATGCCGGTTTTTGATACAGGCTAATATCCTTCTCGGCAAGTTTCGGGGTTAAACTTCTGACCAAACCGACCAATTCTTTTTCAGGGCGCTTCTCCGTAAAACTGCTTACGGCAACGGCAACCCCGGAACTGATCAGCCACGCCCAGAGAGCTCTCCAGAAATTTGCGGCCATCATTCCTTCTCCCCCGCTCGGTGAAATAGCTCCCGCGGAGATCCACCCGAGCTGCAGAGCCATAAATAATGAGAACGAGACAATCATACCTACAAGCATTCCCCAAAATGCGCCGGTCGGCGATATCCTTTTTACAAACATGCCCAATAAAATAATCGCTACGCCCGGGGCGAGTATCCATGATGTAATTGCCTGAAGGTAATCTATAATCGTAGGCATATTCTTCGCCCAGTATGCTCCGCCTATGCTTAACAGGATGCCCGCTACGGTGGCTACTCTGCCGACCCATATCAAATGCTGCTTCGATGCTTTTTTGTTAATTACGGACTGGTAAATATCGTATGTCCATATCGTGTTGAATGCGCTCATGTTCCCCGCCTGTCCCGCCATAAACATGGCTACCAGGGCGGTAACGCCTATTCCTACTATTCCCGGGGGAAAATATCTCATCATTAAAAGAGGCATAACGGAATCGTACTTAATTTTACCGCCGTCGTGCAGAAGAGCAAATCCGCTGTGCGGGTCTTTTAAAAGTGCAAGCCCGACCATCCCGCCGCCAACAACCGCGAAACCCAGCAAGATCTTGAAATAGGAACCGATAATCGGAGCCATTCTCGCCGAACGTAAATCTTTTGCGGAAAATGCTCGCTGGATAATTAAAAAGTCAGTTGTCCAATAACCGAAAGAAATCCCGAAGCCCAGCCCGAAAACTAAGGCAGGCCAGCTTACCATCATCGGATTATCCGCAGGATTACCCGAGTTCGCCCATAAATGGGTATACATATACGAAAGGTGTGAAAATGCCTGCGCCGGCCCTCCCAGGTCCACGATCCCCAGTATGGGCAGAAGCGATATCCCTGCCCAGATCAAGAAAAATTGTATTACTTCCGTAAAGATCGCGGACATTAGCCCGCTTAGCGTAACATATAATGCTACAAGCGCAGCCGAAAGCCAGATGCTCATATCCCAGTTCCAGCCTAGAAACGTTCTGAGCACCAATGCAAGGGCATACAGCGCTATACCCGAAACAAGTACGGTCATAATTGCGAAAGCTACCGCATTAAGCACGCGCGTTTTCTCGTCGAATCGTTCTCTTAAATATCCCGGAATGGATTTGATCTTCCCGCTGTAATAAAACGGCATCATAAATATTCCGAGAAAAAGCATTGCCGGGATCGCGCCGATCAAATAAAAATGAAGCGCGTATATGCCGTATTCCACTCCCTGGCCGGCATAGCCGACAACTTCCAAAGCACCCATATTTGCCGACATAAACGCTACGCCCGCAATCATAGCGCTGTTCCTCCGGCCCGCCAGGAAAAAATCCTCGTCGGTCTTGGTGAACTTTCTCAGATAGAAACCTATCCATATTACAAACCCAAGGTAAACCGCCAGAATGGCCCAGTCGAATACGGTCATTGAAATTATGTGCATGTAGCTTCCTCCGGAATTGTTAATTTAATTTTCTACGGTTCTTTTCTCCTGATTTTTATCCTTATCGCTCCTTCCACCGGTTCGGGTGCGATAAATATTAAATAACCGCCGCCGCCTGCCCCGGATAATTTCCATCCGTGTGCATTGCGCTTATATTTATCTATCGCTTTGAATATATCATCGTGCACCATATTAGGGAACAATTTGATCTGCGCCTCGAACGACTTTTTAAAATAATATCCGAATTTTTCCAGATCGGTCGACAGTATTGCGTCCCAGCATTTTTCCGCAGCTTCGCTTAACTCGGTTGCATTTTCCTTATTGATTACCGTATTATCCAATACATCATAGCCGGTTTCTCTCGGACCGAGGGATACCAGATAGAGATGGTTTTCCAGCCAGCCGAGTATTTTTTCATCGTATACCGAGACAATATTTTCAGGCCAGTACCTGCCTTTATATTCCAATTTATTCAAGCCCGGAAATACAATCCCGATCGAATCCTGCGAACCCGAGATTATCTTCGCCCCTGGCTGGTTTTCAAAACTGAACAAAACTTTCGCCAGTTTTTCTTTATCGCCGGCAGGAATGGAAGCGTTCCAAAGCTCTATCGCCTTCCGGCGGGTACTGGAAGCCATGCCGCTCTTTTCGTTGAATTCTATTGTGGGTTCAATGGAAACAGTAATCACCGGGCCGCCGGAGAACCTGCCTACCAAGGGCTGGTCAAGCCATCCGCCTGCAATATCTATTCTATAAGGGATCGTGCATTCGTTCCTCAGCGAAGTTGTCGAACGTGTCGGGAGATTTCCGAAAGGTATCCTTTTTAAAACCAAATATTCGATACCCATCTTTTTGATCAACTCCTCTTTTGCGGGTGTATTGCCGTCTTCGTTCACTATAAAAATTTCCGGTTCGATCGATTTAAGCTCGTTTACAAAATCCAAAACCCCGCTGCCCGTATTTACAAAGCAGTCTGTTATGCAGCCCAAGGCTTTTATCATGTATTTACGTTCATCCTGGTTATTTACGGGATACCTTCCCTTCAATTCGTAAATCGTTTCGTCCGATCCCAACCCGACGTAAACATCTCCGTATGCGGCTGCCTCGGTAAAAAAAGCCACATGCCCGCTGTGGAGCATGTCAAAGCACCCGGAGACAAATACCTTTTTCCTATTCTTCATTTTATATTATAAAGTGATATTAATTATTACAAAATTTTTCCCGGATTCATTCCCGGAAGACCGCCGGTACAAATCATTATAAATTTGAAAGCAAATATACTATTTGTTCTTATAATTAAATTCTGCTTAAGAACGTCGACGCTCTTTCCCACTCACTGCAGTATTCGTTATTCGGAGAATACGACTTTTGAGGGAAATAAACCGATATAAGTTCCCGGGCTTTGCGGACGGATTCGATGCTTCCGGCGGCGACAGCCTGCATTAAAATATTGCCTAAAGCCGTAGCTTCAGCCGGACCGGCATATATTTGTCTGCCCGTTACATCGGCCGTCAACCGGTTTAATAATTCGTTTTGAGATCCGCCTCCGACTATATGAATTTTATTTATCTTTCTTCCGGACGCTTCTTCCAGCTTTGCGGCTACCGCTCTGTACTTTAAAGCCAGGCTTTCAAGAATAGAACGAATGTACTCACCTTTGGAAGCAGGCGTTTTCTGAGATGTCTTTTCGCAGAAATTGTCTATGGCTTTAACCATATCAGCCGGGTTGCCGAAGGTACTGTCGTCCGGGTCGATAAAACAAACGAATCCCTTCGCGCTTTTTGCAGTATCCATAATTTGTTCGTAGGAGTATTTTTCCCCGCTCTTCTCCCAGATTTTTTTTACCTGCTGAATCAGCCACATTCCTGTTACGTTCTTTAAAAACCTGAACGTGCCGTTGACTCCCCCTTCGTTAGTAAACTCGTAATTTAAACCGTTGTGAATTAAAGGCACATCTGACTCGATGCCCATAAGCGACCAGGTTCCCGAACTTAAATATGCCCAATCGATGCCTTCGCCGGGAACGGCCGCAACGGCGCTCGCGGTGTCGTGGCAGCCGACTGCCGTTACTTCCACATCTCCCAATCCGGTTTCTTTTGAGATCCCGGGCAGCAGTTTCCCTATCACCGTGCCGGGCTTAACCACCGGACAGGTAATATCCGGGCGGATACCCAGGACGGAAAATATTCTCTCTTCAAACAAACCGGTCTTCGCATTCAGAAGCTGGGATGTCGAAGCAATTGTATACTCGGATTTTTTGTTGCCCGTAAGAAGATAATTAAAAAGATCCGGCATAAATAAAATTTTATCGCATTTATTTAACAGAGTTTCGTTATAAAATTTTACGCTGTAAAGCTGGTAAATGGAATTGATTTTCATGAACTGGATCCCGGTCAATTCGTAAATTTCGGGAAACGGAATTTTCCGGAAAACCTTTTCTGGAATATCATCGGTTCGGCTGTCGCGGTAGGTATGAGGAAGTTCCAGCAACTCCCCGTCTTTTCCGAGCATGCCGAAATCAACGCCCCATGTGTCTATTCCTATCGACCGAATATCTTTGTGCCCTTTTAAAACGGCAAGCGATAGTCCCTTTTTAATTTCACTGAAAAGATACGGTACGTCCCAATAAATTCCGTTCCCGGTCTTAAGTTGTCTGTTCCGGAACCGGTGGATTTCTTCCAGCATTATTTTTTCACCGTCGAGGATGCCGATTATAGCCCTGCCGCTTTCGGCTCCCAGATCGAATGCCAGGAATTTAGTTGTGGACATATTTCCTTTTTAGTTTTATATCGCCTTATTGTAAAGAGGGCCGAAATTTTTGCAGGCCCTGTAATCGGCATTTTCCGGGTCTTCCGTCCCGAACGACTTCCATGCAGCGGGCCTGTATATCCTTTCCGCCGATACATTGTGCATATTGACCGGGATCCTCAAAATTGAAGCGAGCGTAATCATCAAATCTCCAATGTGGCCGTAGCTGATTGCCCCGTGATTAGCGCCCCAGTTAGCCATAACGGAGTATACATCGGTAAAAGCGCCGCTACCGGTCAGGACCGGAGCGAACCATGTAGTGGGCCAGCCCGGACTGGTTCTTCTGTCTAGCGCGTCGTTGATATCCTTCGGAAGTTCAACTGTGTATCCTTCGGCAATCTGCAGTACCGGGCCTAATCCTTTTATAAGATTTATCCGGGACATAGTAACCGGCATGCCTCCTTCGGTTAAAAACTTCGATGAAAAACCGCCTCCCCGGAAATATTCTTTTTCCGCCGGCCACCAAGAAACGGCATTTAAACAGTCGTCGACTTCACCTTCGGTAATCTCCCAGAAAGGTTTCATGGCCGCAGCGCCTTTTAATCTTTGTTTGCCCGTCCCGTCAAGTGCAGATGACCCGGAATTTATAAGATGAATTATTCCTTCTGCGGCTCTGCCTGAAAGAGATTTGCCGGTAACTCTTTTTACCGAAGCCGGACTCCAGTATGTTCTTACGTCGGAAAAAATTTGCGCGGTATTTGTCAGAAGATGGCCGAATAACATAGTGACGCCGTTTAGACCGTCGTTTTCCGTGGCGAGTATAAAAGGTTCCCGAATGCCGTTCCAGTCGAACGAGGAATTTAGGATTGATTCAGCAAAATCACCGTTCGGGAAATGATCGGTCCATTGCCGCTGGCCCTGGAACCCTGCCGCAATCGCATTATGCCCGGCGGCTTCTTCGCCGAATCCCTTGTCTTCAAGCACCGGGTTGCCTATCATCAGATCGCGGATTATCATCGTCATTTTGACTATTGTTTCCCATTCCGAATCTTTCCGTGCTCTCGAAGATATCTCTTTGTTCAGGTCCTCTCCTTCTTTGCAGTTTTTTCTGGTCCAGTTCAAAGCTCTTTTAAATTCGTCTTCGTCGTAAATTTTTTCTTCCAGCCTGCGGAAGATTTCAGTCATATCTACCGATTCATTCCGCATGCCCAGGTAATCGAAGAAAAAACCCGGGTCAATAACGGAACCGGCTATTCCCATCGAGACCGAACCGACGGACAAATATGATTTCCCTCTCAGCTCAGCGGCGGCAAGAGCAGCTTTTGCAAAGCCGAGCAATTTTTCCCTTACGTCTTCCGGGAAAGACAAATCGTCTTTATCCTGAACATCCCTGCCGTATATTCCGAAAGCCGGAAGGCCTTTTTGACCGTACCCGGCGAGTGCCGCCGAGAGGTAAACCGCTCCCGGACGCTCGGTCCCGTTAAAACCCCAAACTGCCTTGGGAATCAGCGGATCATCGTCCATTACTTCCGTACCGTAGCACCAGCAGGGTGTAACCGTCAAAGATACTCCCACTCCTTCGCGCCGGAATTTCTCCGCCGTCTGGGCCGCTTCGGAAACGCCGCCGATGCAGGTATCGGCTACAACGCATTCGACGCGCGAACCGTCGGGATGCATAATATTTTCTTCGTACAATTTTGCCGCTGACCTGGCCATCTGCATTGTCTGGTTTTCAAGAGATTCGCGCACGCCTTTTCTTCTTCCGTCAATAACCGGACGGATGCCTATTTTAGGAACACTCCCTCTCAGTCTTCTCTGTGTCTTTCCGTTTCCCATATATTTCCTGTCTTAAGTTTATTAGTTTAGTATTTACCCGGCTTCAAAATGATAAACGTTTAACATTTTAGGTTTATAAATAATTC
>JBJKOY010000205.1:0-2016 GCA_046706945.1 Ignavibacteriaceae bacterium
ATGTCAAAGGCGGTTTGGCTATGACAATTTTTGCTTTCGCATTTGCTCCTATCGGAGCTCTTGTCTCCGATAAACTGCCGGTTAATATTTTATTATTCATTTTTTCCATTGCGGTTTTTGTGGCGGCAGGGAGAATGTTATTTATGTCCCGGAAACCCGAGCCGAAAGAAATTATGTCGTTCAAAAAGCGTGCGATCATAGGTGCTGTTATCGGCGCATTTGCCGGTTTTGTTGCAGGTCTTCTCGGGATCGGCGGAGGTTTTATTATGGCTCCTCTCCTTATGTGGATGGGATATGAGACTAAAAAAGCAGCCGCTACTTCGGCTTTTGCGGTTACTTTTTCCTCCTTTTCCGGATTCCTCGGCCACGCTCCGCAGGGGCATATCAACTGGACGTTAACAGTCTTTCTTACCATTGCGGTAATACTCGGCGCATGGCTGGGTAGCAACTTTATGGTCAATAAGGCTAAATCGCAGAGGATTAAGCAAATCTTTGCGCTGGTATTGTTTGCCATAGCCGTTAAATTAATTATAGGGATAATCTAATGATTAAAAAATTTATAACCCTGAAAATCAAAATAATTATATTAGTAATTATCCCATTAATTACGGCAATAAATTACAACTCGTTCGCACAGCAAAAAATAAATTGGAACGGTTACCTGCAATACCGTTTATCGGACAACTACTTGAACCAATCAAATTTTTCGGTAAGGAGAGCGAAGTTCTGGGTCAACGGCCTGATGCCTTTCGGGAACGGAAACTGGGGATACAAGTTACAGGCTAATTTTCTGCAGCAGTCTACTTACCAATTTTTGCTCCAAGACGTGCTGGTAAATTACAAGATTAACAATTTCCCGGGATCGCCCGCTTATTGCGAAATTACCGCCGGCCAATTCGTGCCTAACTTCAGTCTGCAAAGAAAACAGCCCGACTATATCATACCGCTCGATGAAAGAGCGGATGCGGTCAATGCGCTTGTGCCGGGTGCCGAAACATTGGCAAGAGATATAGGCGTCGAATTTAAATTGGCCGATAACGGAACCGGCTCCGTCAGTTTCGGTTTCTTTAACGGGAACGGCGCCAACAATGTATCGGTCCGAAAAAACTTTCTATACGTTAGCCGCGGTACCTTGTTCCTTTTGAATAATTCAGAGTCAAAACTGGAATTAGGGTACAGCGTTTCATACAGGGATGCTCACGATTTGAAGTTCAATAAGATTTTCGGAAATAATTTTTCCTTTACCGGCAGCGATTTCCGCTTCGGTATTGAAGGAGAACTGAACTCGGGCAATTTTGAATTGCAGTCGGAATATATCCAGGCCAATCTCGGCGCCGGAAAAGCGCACGGTTACTATGCGCTTGCAGATTATCTATTTGCTTCAAAAAATTTACTCGTCCTTTCAATCGAACAATATAATGATTTAAATCCTTCGACGGTCGACGACCCGTGGTACGTCATCGGCTATTCGTACTTGATAAAAGGAAACGATATTAAGCTTTCCTTTGATAATAAGTTCCGGTTTGCTTCAAACAATACGAAAGCGCTGACAACTATACAAATTCAATATTTATTTAATTAAAAATTTCGGAGTAATAATTATGGTTAATCCGCAAGATTGGTTAGAGTTCGGACAAAAATTTCACGGACATAAATGCCCGGCAATGCCTCTCGGCTTAAGGGTAGGCGCGGCAGCAATGAATAAACTCGGTGTCGAAAGAGCCGAAGACGGACAGATAATAGCCTTTGTAGATTTAGGCGAAGACCACTGCGCCACTTGTTATGCGGACGGGCTTCAAGTGATTATGGGGACTACTTTAGGCAAAGGCAACATTAAGAAAACGCATAAAGGCAAATGGGCCGTTACATTAGTCGATAAAAAAACAAGTAAAGCAGTACGCGTAACCCCGAAAGCGGAAGCTATGCTGGCGAACAAACAAACTCCTTTTTTTAAAAATTATAGGGAAAAGGGCATACCGGCCAGTAAGGTCCCGGCCGAAGTTGTAGATCCGCTGG
>JBJKOY010000206.1:0-3914 GCA_046706945.1 Ignavibacteriaceae bacterium
GTACAAGTTATAGAGGTTTTTAGTGAAATCCGATTTTGCTTTTTTCGTAGACCCCGGATTTTCAGTCAGCCAGTCGCGGTAGTTATTTACCGCGCTGATAATATACGAATTGACGAAGGGTTCTTCTTTCAACTTTCCAAGGTAGTCCGACAGGTATGAAAGCAAATTGTTTCCGAATATATAAAGCGGGTTTTCCTTAAGCAGTTCCGGAAGTTCGTTGAGGTATGATTTCCCCGCATCGGTGCCCAATCCTTCCATGCAAGAATCAAACAGCCAGTCAATTTTTAAGTTCTCCCTGCTCCTGGGATAATTTGAAAAAGTCTGCAGGTAAAAATTATTCAATAAAGGACCGATCAGGTCGAACTTATGAGCGTAATTTTTCCATCCGGTTATGGAGAGTACTTTTGTGCCTTCTTTAAACGGAAGTTCCGGTACAACTACGTTGGACGGTGCGATATTTCCGGGGACAATCGAAAAATCGCTGGCCTTTAACAGCGTAAAGAATGCGGCCATACCGCGTTTGAATAGAAGTTCCCAGCGCTGCTGAACTTCCAGTTTATTCGGGGAACCGACGGCGGATGTCAGCAGCCTGATCCGCTCCCATACCGTTAAGTCATTTATAAAATCGAAAGAAATTATTCCCATCCGGGAACGGAAGTTACCCAGTTTGGGAAGAATAGAGGCTTCCTCGGACTTATGAGAGATTTTTAAAGTAAGGTAGATGGTTTCCAGTACTTTTTTACGGGTGATGTTCGGTTTTATTAAAATCACCGCATCGTAATGTTTATTTTGGACCGTATTAACACTCATACGATACAGAAGATTTTCAGGAGACGAGCTAATTTTGGAAATATAAATCCCCTGGTCGCGTACGTTCTCAAGATTAAAAACGGTACGGTCGAATATTAGGAGAAACGCTTCCTTTAAAAAAGTAGTAGCCGTTATAATGCCTTCGATCCTTTCGATTTCTTTACCGGAGATCGATTCGTGGTAGACCAATTTTTTCTTCCAGTTTGCCGGATTCCTTTCGTACGGGTCGGGCTTCAGCTTGCTTTCCGACCAGGCGGCTAATTCCTTGAACAGTCTCTTCGCGTATCTCGATATCCTGGGATCGCTTTTATGAAGTATCCAGCAGATCAGCTCGGCTCTTACCAGGGAATACGATTCGGGATTTCCGTATGCCATCCTCACTATCATGTCGAGTATTCGCTTAAATTGTGTGAGCGCCTTTTCGGAAACAGGCCAGCTTAATCCCGTTCTGTACGACTCCAGGCGGCGGCTGAGGGCGTGCAGCCTGTAGCCTTCAATTTGATTGTAACTGATTTCCTCAATAACTTCTTTGTTAAGAAAAGGTCTACCGCTGTTGATGAATGTGGGAAGATATCTGTTGTAATCCACGTGCGGCTGCTTCAGCAGAAGTATTTTATATGCGGTGCTTCGTACGGAGAACTTAGGATGATCGGCAAGCGCTTCAATTCGCCTGCTTAAAAGGTTTTCTATTTTATAATCCGCGGCTAGAAGATAACCGTCGATGGATTTCAAAGCTTTTATCGAAATATTCTCCTTCCCGAATAAAGCGCGGATGACGGTATAATTTATATCTTTGAATTTGGAATCGATATGCCCCGTATTTTTGAGAGGCTTAAAACTGCCGGCGGGTTTTAAGTGCTCAAAGTCGACGAAAATCTGGGATGAGATTCCGCTGAAGTCCGTATCCCAATCTTCCTTGCAGACGGCAAAATTTATCAGACTGGAGTTGCCCGTCCAGAGCACCGGCTGCCTGACGAAAATCCCCAAATCTACATTCGTTAAATCCGTAGTATATTCAAAGTCGCCGATGACAATCCGTCCGGTTTTCGAACCGCTTTTTACGGTTATGCCGGACCCGTTTAATTTATTTTGCAGCCTGCATTCTTTGCATTCGATTTCGTTTTGCGTTATTCCCAGATCTTTTAAAATCCAAAGAGGCACATTAACCTCTATTCCGCCGCACCGGAAATTCAGTCTTGAATTGCCGTACAGATCCTCTATTTCTTTCCTGAAATTGTTTTCTATTACTTTGCGTTTAAACGTCCCCTTGGCGGTTATTTCGCCGCGCGGCTCTTCGAAGTTTCTGTTTATTATCTTGAATTTTAATATTCTTTCGTAAGGGCTTAGACTCGAATTGACGGTAGCGACCATCGAACTGAAATAATCTTTAATCCGGTTTTGATCCGTAGCTTTTTGAATGAACGGTTCTTCGAATTCGGGTACTATAAGAAGGGTATTATAAGGCTTCATATCGCCGACTAAAAAAGCTCTTTTTAGTCCCGGGATATCGTCGAATTTTTTTTCTATAAATGCGGGGGCAATAGTCTGGCCTTTAATGTTTTTATAAATGTCCTTAACCCTGTCGATAATGTAAAAAAATCCTTTCTCGTCCACCTTAAACAAATCGCCAGTAGAAAGCCAACGGTCGGTTTTGTTTTCGGACGCGTCCGCATCCTGGTACCTGGCAACGTAGTGTCCCGAAATCTGCAGTTCTCCTTCCGCGGTAAACCTGCATTTTATTCCGGGCAGGGGAATACCTACCGAGTCTTTAACGTATTCGCCGGGAGGAGTCATGCTAATTCCGCCAGTCGCTTCCGTCATACCGAAACCGCTGCATAAAGCAACGCCGTTCGAATTCATGAATTTAAATACTTTGGGCTCAAGGTAGCCGGCCGCGCTCAGGCCCCACCTCAAATCATTACCTACCATTTTTCTGAATAAAGAAGACCCGTGCTTCTTATCCGTTACCCGGCTGAATTCTTCCTGGTATTTGTCGTAAATCTGCTTCCACCTTAACGGAATGCTGATTAGACCGGTGGGCCCGACCGTTTTCATTTGCCTAAGAAGGGAATCAACATCGTTTTTTCCGGCAAAGACGTAAGTCCCTCCCCAGAACAGCATTCCCATCATTTCAAGGTATCTTCCGAACGTATGAAAAAGCGGGAGAAAACAGAGAAGTACTTCGTCTCTGCCGACTTCCGGAAGCGCCGCGGCCCTGGCAAATCTTTTGGTTAATATATTATAATTGGAAAACATCAGGCCCTTAGGCATCCCGGTGCTGCCGGAGGTGTACATTATTGTCGAGGCGTCGTCGAGTTTAAACTTGTTCCTTTTGTTCAAAACGCCCGGAGTATCCTTATGGCTTATGAGCGAAAGGATCTGTTCCAGATATATAATCCCCTCGTCGTTCGGAACCGTTCCGCCTTCGGTATAAAATATTTCGAACTTTGAATTTGTCTTTTCCCGTATTTCCTTGAGCAGGTCGAGTCTTTTTTCCGTATCCGTAACGACAATATTTATTCCTGTTTTCTTAAAAATGTATTCAAGTACTTCCTGTCCGAAATGCACGTTCAGGGGCGAAACCTGTATATCGTAAGCAAGACAGGCCAGGTCGCAGCAGGCGCTGTCGATAGAATTATCGGAATAGATGGCTACCCTGGGTTTATAATCGGTAACGTAAAGAAAGGCCGTCGCAATTTTTTTCAGCCTGCTTTCAACCCAGCGGTAGGTATATTCGTTCTTCGCTTCTCCGTCGTAAGTTATAAAAAGAGACTTTTCCGGATGGGCTTCTACTCTTTGTTCCAGTAATTTCAATAAAGAATAATGAGAAACTCTTATCGCCTTGAATGCCGTTTCGGCCCATCTGTATCTTTTATCCGCGTCGCCGAGCCCTTTCAGGAATTCCGAACGGCGGGTTACGTCAAGATATTTGTGCCATAAGTTTTGGGGAAGATGAACTGCATCTTTTTCGC
Organism: Ignavibacteriaceae bacterium; assembly: GCA_046706945.1. Lineage (GTDB taxonomy): Bacteria > Bacteroidota > Ignavibacteria > Ignavibacteriales > Ignavibacteriaceae > FEN-1297. Next base: position 3,783 of record JBJKOY010000206.1, read on the forward strand.
TTTGTAATTCTTCGGCTGATTTTAAAATACTATTCGATAATTTTTTATCCGGACCGAACCCTGGCTTTTTAAAATTATCCAGCATTTTCTCCATGCGCATTATTTCGGAATCGTTCATCAAGCTGCCTTAAG
>JBJKOY010000207.1:0-3317 GCA_046706945.1 Ignavibacteriaceae bacterium
TCAGGGAAGCAATGAAAAAAGTAAAGGAAGCCGGCGGCAAAATACTGGGCGGCGATCCGAAAAAGCCCGGCGAACCCGGGGACATACCGGGCGTGGGAATTTACTGTTCGATTCTGGATACGGAAGGCAACCGCGTAGGCATGCTGCAGCCGACAGGACCCATGTAATGAAACATATATTATGAATTTTTACCCGGCCGGTCCTTTTTCTTTTCCTATATTTAAAAACTTAATAAGGGTTAAAGGACTTTAATTTATCGGATGCAGCCTAAAAATAGCAAAAACTTAAGGAAAATATTATGAAACTCCGACTAGGCAGTCATATATACGGATTGGCAGCCGTAACTTTCGGCATATTAACTATCGTCTGGCACCGGATTAACTCGCTCGGGAATATTTCACACCCGGAAATTCTGGTATATCTCGCAGGCATCATCGAAATTATAGGCGGCTTAACGATACAATTTCGGAGAACGATGATGATCGGAGCGCTGATAATCAGCTCCGTCTTCTTGATATTTACGCTTTACCTTATACCGCCTATCTTCAAAATGCCCCTGGTCTATTTTCCGTGGGGAAACTTCTTTGAGGAATTTTCCATTGTCCTGGGAGGCGTCTTCGTTTTTGCATCCGCCGTGAAAAGTGATCCGGGAAATGCGGCGAAGATTGAAAGAGCTGCGTACATATGCTACGGGATATGCGTAATTTCTTATTCGCTGTACCAGCTCTTTTATCTTACCTATACGGCAAGCCTTGTTCCGAAATGGATTCTCCCCGGCCAAATGTTCTGGGCCGCAGCCACAACAATTGCCTTCGCTGTAGCCGCTTTCGCTATAATTTCAAGACGTTCGGCCATGCTGGCATCCGGACTGCTGGCGGCAATGTTCCTCGGCTTCTGTCTGCTGGTCTGGTTACCGCGATGCATTGCGGATCCTCATAATTTGACTTACTGGAACAGCAATGCCGTAACTCTGATCGTGGCAGGAACGGGCTGGATAGTAACCGACTATCTTTACAAGTTAAAAACCTCCGGCGCGACCTTGATATAAAAAGTTTCGCGCTTCTGAAAACTTCTGCAGACGGCAAACACGGATCCGCATACCCGGACATTACCCGTGAAAATATAGAAACATTCAGGGCCGCTGCGGAATATTATAAATAACCGAACTTTTAATAAAACGGATGTCCAATTTCCGGAGTCTCAATCATCGTTTGGATGAAATATGATCACTCAACTGTAATATTATATTTATTATATTTATATAAATTTTACGGAAAGACGGAAATGAAAGAATTTATATTATTATTCAGACAGCCGAGTTTCGATTACAACAATGCATCACCGAAAGAGATGCAGGAACTTTCTAAAAAATGGTATGTCTGGTGGAAGAATATAGAAAGCCAGGGCAAATTGGTCGGCAGAGGTCCGCGGCTTGCCAATGAAGGAAAGGTGCTTAAATCGGGCGGTGTTATAACGGACGGGCCTTTCGTAGAGATTAGGGAAATCTTAGGCAGCTTTATAACCGTAAAAGCCGAAGATCTTGAGGATGCGGTAACATTAGCTCACGGATGTCCCGCTCTTGACCAGGGCGGAAGCGTAGAGGTAAGACCGGTTTATCAGTAATTATGATTAGTCATAAGTCGTAATCTTAAACTTAATCTTGCTATTGACGTTCGGTTGTCATTTGTGGTCATTCAATTGTTTTTATGACAATAAATGATTCTGAAGCTTAATGACGGCAAAGCCTAACATCAGCGAAGCGAATGACAAATTTATTAATATTTTGGTTCCGGCTAATTTGTCGGAATAAAGGATTGCTTCCCTAAATCCTAATGCTCCGATATTCCGGCCGAAAGGATTAGGAATTCCTTTGTGAAACTTTGTGCAACTTTTGGCATGGCCATCACTTCGTGAGTGATCCCTTTTAGTTCCACCAAGTCTCTCAAAGTACACACAAAGTAGCACAACGGTCTTGAAACTTTTCCCTGGATTTTGCTTGGAATACGTTACTCATAAATTTACGTATTATGAGCCTTTTGAGTAAAATAAACCGGTAATTCAAGTAGAAGATTGTTCATTGCTATGGAAAATAATATTCAATTAAAGGACCTATTCCAGAAGGAATTCTCCAAAATGGTTGCCGTAATCAGCAAGCTGTACGGTTTACGGCATATCGAAACGGCCGAAGACATCGTAAGCGAAACCTTCTACATTGCGGCGGAAACCTGGGGTATGAAGGGCATTCCCGAAAATCCTACCGCATGGCTTTATACGGTAGCTAAAAATAAAACGCTTTATCATTTCAGAAGAAATAAAATATATGAAGAGAAAATAATTCCCGGGTTAATTTCCGAGCGTGAAGAAAATTATGAAAATTCGGAATCGGCCGCTTCACAGGATGAATTGGATTTCTCACTGCAGAATATTAAAGACAGCCAGCTGCAAATGATGTTTGCCGTATGCAATCCCATTATTGCAAGCGAAGCCCAGATAGGACTGGCTTTGAGAATTCTCTGCGGTTTCGGCATTGATGAAATTGCAGAAGCATTTTTGTCGAATAAAGAAACCGTCAACAAGCGGTTATTCAGGGCAAAAGAAAAACTGCGGAATGAAAATGTAAAGATGGAAATGCCCCCGGAAAATGAAATTTCAAAGCGACTTGATAACGTTTTGCGAATTATTTACCTGCTCTTTAACGAGGGATATTACTCCAGGACACAATCCGCCTCGGGCGGATTACATAAAGATTTTTGCCTGGAAGCGCTGCGCCTCGGGCTTCTGCTTACGGAATATGAGAAAACCGACCTTCCGAAAACAAACGCATTAATCGCACTGATGTGCTTTCATGCCTCCAGGTTCGAAGCAAGACAAAAAGACGGCGAATTTATGATTCTGTATGAAGAGCAGGATAGAGAATTGTGGGATACGGATTTAATAAACCAGGGTATACGGTATTTGGATCTATCTGCACGAGGAAATGAATTAAGCGCTTATCATCTGGAAGCAAGAATCGCATACTGGCATTGCATAAAAGAAGATAAAAAGCCGGGCTTAATGACGGAAAAGGAAAAATGGCAAGAAATTCTGCAGTTGTACGATCAGCTTCTGGAATTTAATTATTCGCCGAGCGTACTGCTTAATAGAATATTCGCCCTCTATAAAGTAAAGGGAGGCACTATTGCATTGGCCGAAGCAGAGAAATTAAAATATGAGAATAATCATTTTTATTATTTACTGCTCGGCGAGCTTTATAAAAACGTTGATGGTGAAAAAGCGAAATCAAATTATCAGAAAGCTTATTCTTTAGCCAAAACCCG
>JBJKOY010000208.1:0-3659 GCA_046706945.1 Ignavibacteriaceae bacterium
TCTTGCTAACGGCACGTATTTGTACAAGGTAATAGTTCAGACAGCCGACGGCGAGTACAACAAGAGTGTTCTTGGTAAAATGGCAATAGTCAGGTAATTGTGTCGATAAATATACTAATATTTTTACGTTCAGCGCGGATTTTCCGGATAACAGCGCTGTCCGTACGAACCAATTTTTTAAGTTTAAAAAGCAATTTGACTTGACTATTTAGCCAAAGCTTAACTAAATTTGTTCTTAATATCCGGGAGAATTATAAAGAGAATTTGTTACTACAAGAAATGTTACCGAGAAATCCTACGTGTTACTTTGCCGAACTCTGTAACCGATTAAGAATAAAATATAGTCCATATGATTAACAGATTCTCCGTAATAATTATTCTGTTTTTACCTTTTGTTACCTTCGCCCAGGGTGATATAAAAATATTATCCTCTGACAGGCGTTCAATTATCCTGGAATATACGCCTAATTATTCGGACACATCGACAGTTCCGGTCGGCAATAAATATTTTATTAGAATAAATCTCGGTCAGGGCACTATTGCCGATCAAAAAAATTGGGGAAATCCGGCTGTACCTATAAGAATGCTGACACTCGGCGTTCCCGGCGAAACCGGAAATACCGTTCAAATTATCGGCACATCGACCAAAGAATTAACAGGTGCAATCTTACCTGTTCCTAATCCCGCAAACGATTCGGCAGGCGACGATGTAAAATATGCCGCCGGAAGCGAGTATTATAGATACCAGCCTCCCGGGGATTTGGTTACATTCGGGCAGTACGGCCTTATGAGAAATATCCCGGTTCAATCATTTATCATCTCACCCGTTAAATTTTACCCGAATCAAAACAGGATTATTCTGTATACCAAAATCGTATTCAAAATAAATTATTCGTTAAGGCAGGCAGTAGCACAGCAGCCTGCCGGAGATTTTTTGGACGGGGTGCTGCTGAATTATAATGTTGCCAGGTACTGGGCCATAACGACTCAAGAAAGTTTATCCAAAACAAAAAGTATTAAAGGCTCGGTATTAATGTCCGGCACTTGGGGAAGGTTTGAAGCTCCGACGGAGGGAATTTATAAAATTACAAGGGACATGCTTCCGAGCCTTGGAATAAACCCCGACTCGGTGGATCCGGGCACAATCAAAATCTATAACAACGGCGGGAAGGTACTGCCGGAAAATATTAATACTTACAGACCGACCGGCCTGGTGCAGAACGCGATCATGTTTGTCGGGAGCGACAGTAAACATTTCGGGGACGGAGATTATATATTATTGTACTGCAGGGGAGGAGATTTCTGGACATACGATTCTTCCGGCCGGCAAATCGTAAGGAATCACAATCCGTATTCGAATCACAATTATTACTGGATTACATCGGGCGGTGCGCAGGGACAGCGCATACAGCCGCAAGCCAGTCTGAATGTACAGAACCCTTACATGCAGAATACCACCCAGGGATTTGCTCAGTGGGACGAAGACAAAATTAATATAGGCAAATCGGGCCGCGAATATTTCGGCGACGCATTCTCTTCGAATTCTCCTTCGATGACTTATATAAATAAACTGGCGGGCAGAATAAGCGGGACACCGATAAATTACAAAATATATTTTGCCAATTCTTCGCCCGATCCTTTTACTTTAAATATCCAGGAAAACTCGACAAACATTTATAACAACACATTATACGGTTACGGATCCGCGGAATTTACCATCGGAATAGGATACACTATACTTGCTACCTACAGGGGGAATCTTACAACAGACGAACACAGTCAGCTTAAATTTACAGTAACTCCTTCAACTCCGGCGGCCCGCGGCTATCTGGATTATTTTGAAATCAGCTACCAGAAAAACCTGCAGGCGGATGCCAATAATCTGCTGTTTTTCTCAAAGGATACGACGTCTGTAATACAGTACAATATGTCCGGCTTTTCCACATCCGACATAAGAATCTTTAACATTACCCATTACGCCAACGTAAAATTGGTAACCGGAGCCCAGATCAACTTAGGTAACTGCAGCTTTCAAGCACAGGAAATAACCGGGTCGGTCACAAAATATTACGCTGTGGAAAGCAGCGGGTTCTTGACTCCAACTAATTTGTCGAAAATCTCCGACCCCGTGTCGGCCGACCTGCTTGCCCCGAACGCGGGCGCGAAATATATTATTGTTACAAGCTCGCAGTTTAAGGACGCGGCTGAAAAGCTGAAGTCCTACAGGGAAAGCAGTGCTAAAGAAAAGCTGTCCGTCGAAATAGTTTACATGAACGATATATACAACGAGTTTTCGTGCGGCTCCGTCGATCCGACGGCATTGCGTGATTTCCTGAGGTATGCATACCTGAACTGGCAGACCAGGCCCGAGTATGTTCTGTTCTTTGGGAAGGGTACTTATGATCCCAAGGATGTGGAAGGATATAATACGGATTTCGTACCTACATATCAGACCATAAATTCTCTGGATGAAGTAGACTCATATCCTACCGACGATTATTTCGTGAGGGTAAACGGGAACGATCCGTATATCGATATGGCTTACGGAAGAATCCAGGCCGAGAACGATGAACAGGCAAACGATATAGTGACGAAAATAATTCAATACGAAACCGGGAGCAACCAGGGATCATGGCGGAACCAGATTACGCTTGTTGCCGACGACGGCTGGCACGGCAACACATGGGAAGGACCGGATCATACAAAAGCATCGGAGGTACTTGCTTCGCAATACATACCTTCATCCTATGATCTGAATAAAATTTATCTGGCCGCTTACCCGGTAGTTATTACAAGCGTCGGCAGGAGATTTCCCGAAGTGAACACAGCCATTATAAACGCTATTAATGAGGGTACTAATATTCTTAACTTCATCGGGCACGGGAGTCCCGACCTATGGGCCGACGAACAGGTCTTCGTTCAGAGTACCACCATCCCGCAGCTTCATAACACCGATTATTTTTTCTTAACCGCCGCTACGTGCGATTTCGCCCGTTACGACGAAACAAATTACCAGAGTTCAACCGGCGAAATGCTTTTTCTTAATAATGCAGGCTGCATAGCCGCATTTTCCGCTACGCGCCCCGTAATTTCTTCAAGCAACCATGATCTGATAAATAAATTTTATTCCGTTATGTTTTCATCGCCTAGGGATTCTAATAACCTGCCTATGGATTTAGGAAAAATATGTTTTGTAACAAAACAGACATTCTTTGACGAAAACTCGCAAAAATATGAAATATTCGGCGACCCAGCTTTAAGAATAGTGCTTCCGGAATACAATGCTTCGGTGGATTCGGTCAATCATCAATCCATTGCTACCGCCCCGGTGCAGTTGAAAGCTCTAAGCACCGTAAACGTTGAGGGCAATATTAATAAACCTAACGGCTCGGACTGGTCGGATTACAACGGGTACGGCATTCTGTCCATTTATGATTCGCAGCGCCAGGTACTTCTCAGCGCGCTGAATAATTTCCCGATGACCGTCCCCGGGGGTCTTTTATTCCGAGGCAAGATATCGGTTGCGAACGGAAAATTCGATGCCGATTTCGTAGTCCCGAAAGATATCTCATACGAAAACAAATCCGGGAAGATCCTTCTATATTTTTATAATTCCTCTTCCGACGGTATAGGCTATACGACCAACATTACCGTAGGTG
>JBJKOY010000209.1:0-2304 GCA_046706945.1 Ignavibacteriaceae bacterium
GAAAAGTTCTGCATATTCCTGGCGCCTATCTGTATGATGTCCGCAGCTTCGGCAACCGAGGCAAGAGATTTTGTATCCTTCGCCTCGGTTACGATGAATAAACCGAGTTCTTTTTTTACTTCTGCAAGATATTCCAGTCCTATTTCTTTTAGACCCTGAAAAGAATACGGACTGCTTCTCGGTTTATAAGCCCCCGCCCTTAAAAACTTAATGCCCAGATCTTTTAGTTCGCCCACAATGTCGAACAGCTGCTGACGGCTTTCCACCGAACACGGCCCGGCAATTATAAAAAGTTCCTCCCCCCCGATTAAATTGCCCCCCATATCGATCACCGTGTCCTCGGGTTTCATCTCCCTGCTTACGAGCTTATAAGGCTTGGTAACCCTGATAACCTCTTCAACCGAATCCATCGTTAGAAATTCTTCCTCTTCGAGAAGGTTTGTCGGTCCGGTTATGCCAATTCCCAATTTCACGGAACCGGGTATTTTATGCGGGATGCAATTCTTACCGGTTATTTTTTTTACGACTTTGTCTATATCGGTTTCAGGGGAATCCAATTTCATTATTATTAACATTGAGATGCCTTCAAAGAATTATATTTGTCGAAAAACTCTTTTACTTTTGCCTTGTCTTTTCTTCCGGGTTCGGATTCGAGGGAAGAAGAGAGATCAATTGCAGCAGGCTTTATTTTTTTAACGATCTCCTCCAGGTTTTCAACGGATACGCCTCCCGCCAGGATAATTCTGCTTTTAAGATCAGGGGGAATCATTTGCCAATCGAATCTCTTCCCGGTTCCGCCGTATTCTTTATCCGAGTGACTGTCGAGCAGAAAATAAGGCGCCGCAGATTTATAAAGTTCCGAAAAATCGAAATCGTTTTTAATCCTATACGATTCAATTACGGGATAATTTATTTTTTCTTCCTGCCCGGAATTTCCGTTTGAGTGCAGTTGGACGACGTTCAATGCCGCCAATGATGCAATCCTATTTATTTCTCCGGCGGACTCATTCACAAAGACGCCGGCCTTCATGGTGAAAGGCGAAAGCATACGGATAATTCCTGCGGCTTTTTCCGGTTCAATGTATCTTTTGCTGCCTTTGTAAAATATGAACCCCAAAGCGTCTGCCCCGCAATCCTGGCATAGCAAGGCATCGTCCGTATTTGTAATGCCGCAGATTTTAACTTTCATTAGAACACCAGAATTTAAGTTCTTCGGTCCCGGCCTGTATATTGTCCGAGCGCATTAAGTGTTCGCCCACAAGAACCGCGTTTGTTCGTGACTTCCTTAAAAAATCAATATCTTCTTTTTTAGTAATGCCGCTCTCTGAGACAAGTATGGTCTCTTCGTTCACATATCCTGATAATTCCGCGGTCGTATTAAGGTCAACTTTGAAGGTCTTCAGGTCGCGGTTGTTCACGCCGATAATTTCATTTAAGTCGAAATCAATCTTGCCGATCTGATCTTTAGAGTGCAGTTCGAGCAGGACTTCCAGACCGCATTCCCCGGCGGCGTGTGTCAACTCGTTTATTTGGGATCCGGATAACGCCTCGCAGATAAGTAAGATCATATCCGCCCCGGCGGCTTTTGCTTCGAAAACCTGGTATTCGTCGATAAGAAAATCTTTTCTTAATAGAGGCGCCTTTTTTATTCCCGCAATGTCTTTCAGGTAGGAAATACTTCCCATAAAGAATTTCTCGTCTGTCAAAACGGACACTGCGTTTACTCCCGCCGCGAAATAAGATCCGGCAATTTCCAAATGATTAAATTTTTCTTTTATCAGACCTTTCGAAGGACTGGCCTTTTTGATTTCCGCTATTACGGAAATATTCCGGTTATTCCGTACTTCATTAATAAAGCTCAAGGAAACTTTTTCGAAATATTCCATGCTTTTAAAAGAAGCGGGGGAATATTTTTTTTTCAGAGCGGCCGCTTCGTCTTTTTTTACTTCCAATATCTCTTCGAGAATAGTCATACTATAAATTCCGGAAATATTTAGTTTGAAAATGAATTGCTGAACGCTTTAAGTTCGTTTAATTTGTCCATTGCCGCCCCACTTAAAATCGATTCTTCCGCGGCTTTAAGACATTTGAGCAGATCGTCGGAATAACCGGCGGAATAAAGAGCGACCGCGGCGTTTGCAGCAACGGTATGGAACGCGCCGTTAATGTTGCGGTTTTCGAATACGTCCAAAATTATTTTTGCGTTGATCTCGGGAGTATCTCCTTTTATGTCGTCCTGACTTATAAGCGGATACCCGAAGCTTTCGTTGGAAAGTTTATATATTTTTATTTCTTTGCCGTGGT